>MSXT01000082.1:10446-10890 GCA_002083595.1 Proteobacteria bacterium ST_bin16
AAGAATGACTGCTCGCGCTTGCTCGATGATTAGAGTCAGCGGGTTAAGGAACAGATAATCACGAATAGATTCCGGCAATGCGGAAGCAGGGTAAAAAATAGGGCTAAGAAATAGCAGCATGGTTAAGACTAGGCCAATAAATTGACCGATATCACGAACAAAAACGCCAATTGAGGCCAGTATCCAGGATAATCCCAAGGTCAGTAAAACGAGTGGTAACAAAATGATTGGCAGAAAAATGACCGTCCATTCAATAGGATGACTGGTGATCAATAAAAAAGAAAATAATACTAAAAAACTAATCCCGGCATGAAATAGCGCGGAACATAAAGAAATCAAAGGCAAAATCTCAAGGGGAAAAATGATTTTCTTGACGTAATTAATATTGGCCAATATCAGTCCGGGGGCGCGAGCAAGGCATTCGGAAAATAAATTGAATAGAAT
>MSXT01000083.1 GCA_002083595.1 Proteobacteria bacterium ST_bin16
GTCTCTGCTAGTCTAGAGCCTTTGGATTTTAAATCAGGGAGTAAATAACAAGGAAATACTACTTTCTGTTTTTTAACCAATCCTCTCGCATACTACGCGCCTGTGAAAACGCTTGATCCAGTGCGTCAGCATCATTCTTCTTCAATAACTCTCGCAAGTTGTTCAATTCGGTCTGATACGAATCGACTTGTTTGAGTAAAGACTCACGATTCGCCAAACAAATATCGCGCCACATTTCCGGGGAGCTGCTGGCGATGCGGGTGAAGTCGCGGAAGCCGCTGCCAGCGAAGCGCAATAAGCTTTCCGGATCATCAGTGCTGTGATTGAGATGATTCATCAGGGTGAACGCCAGGATATGCGGCAGGTGGCTGGTGGCGGCGAGTACGCGGTCGTGTTCGTCCGGGGGCATCAGCGAGACTTGGGCATGGCAGGCTTGCCATAATTGTTGCACGCGTTCGACGGCTGCCGTACTGGTTTCTGGTAGCGGGGTGAGAATCACATGTTTGTTGCTGTATAAATCCGCTTGCGCGGCCTGCACGCCGCTTTGTTCGGCACCGGCGATCGGGTGGCCGGGGACGAAGTGGTACCGGTTCTGCATGGAAAGATGGTGGCGGGCTGCGGCGATGACATCTTGTTTGGTGCTGCCCGCGTCGGTGACGAGGGTGTTGGCGTGCAGATGCGGCGCGATTTTCTCCAGGGTGCTGGCGGTCTGCCCGACCGGCATGGCCAGAAACACCAGATCGGCTCCGTTCAACGCGGAGGCGATATCGGTGGCAATTTCATCGATCACGCCTAATTCAACGGCGCGTTGCATGTTGCTCTGGCTGCGCCCGACGCCGGTAATGTGCTTGACCAAACCCGCTTTGCGCAGCGCCAGCGCAAACGATCCGCCGATCAAGCCGACGCCGACAATGACCAGTTTATTCAGTGCCGTGATAGTTGCCATGACTATTGCTGTGATGTGGTAATTAACTCAGTTCGCTTAAGGCCTGCTCGAGCGATTCCAGGAATCGTTTGTTTTGCGATTCGAGTCCGACGGTTACGCGGAGATGGTTCGGCATTTCATAGATTCCCAGCGGACGCACGATCACACCATGCTGCAATAGGCTTTGATAGACTTTCGGGGTGTTGGCGGCATCGCCTTTGACGCGGAAGCTGATGAAGTTGCCGTACGACGGAATGTATTCCACGCCCATTTTGCGGAAGCCGTCGGTCAGTTGTAGCATACCGGCGCGGTTCAGCGCATACGATTTCTGCACAAATTCGGCATCCTGTAGCGCAGCCAGCGCGCCGACCAGGCCGATGCTGCTGACATTGAATGGCTGGCGCACGCGGTTCATCAGATTGGCTACGTCCGGATGCGTCAGCCCGAATCCGACGCGCACGCCCGCAAGGCCGTAAACTTTTGAGAAAGTGCGTGTGATCAGCAGATTGGAGAATTGTTTCAGCCATTTGATACTGTCCGGTTTATTGGCTTCGGGCAGGTATTCGTAATACGCTTCGTCCATGACGACCAGCACATCGCGCGATACCCGTTCCATGAAACGGAACAATTCATCTTCGCTGGATAACGTGCCGGTCGGGTTGTTGGGGCTGGCGATAAAGACGATACGCGTTTCCGGTGTGATGGCATCCAGCATCGCGGGCAGGTCATGGCCGTAATCGCGAGCGGGAACCGCAATGCCGTTCGCGCCGATCATTTGCACCACCAGCGGATACACCGCGAAGGCATGTTGCGAATACACCGCGGCCGCGCCGGGTTTGAGAAAAACGCGCGCGGCCAGATCCAGCACGTCGTTGGAGCCGTTGCCCAGAATAATCTGCGCCGGATCGACGCCATAGCGTTTCGATAGCGCGGCTTTCAATTCGTAACCGCTGCCGTCTGGATACAGTGCGACGTCGTGCAATGTGTTGATCATCGCGTCGAGTGCGAGCGGGCTGGTTCCGAGCGGATTTTCGTTGGATGCCAGTTTGATGATGTAAGACTCATCCAGTCCGATTTCGCGCGCCAGTTCGGAAATTGGTTTGCCGGGCTGGTAAGGTTGGATCGAGCGGATATATTCCGGAGCAAAATCGCAAAGATTCATAAGATTAAATGTGTTAATGAATAAAAAAGAATAGGAAAAATGGGGTGAATTGAGTAATGCGGCTATTCAGCGGCGGTGAGTTGTCAGGCGGCCGGATACGATCCCAGAATTTTTAGGAAAGCGGCTTTGTGGCGTAACTCCGCCACGGCTGCGGCGACATTATCATCTTGCTGATGTCCTTCAAGATCGATGAAAAAAACATACTGCCACAGACCGGTGCGCGATGGGCGCGATTCCAGGCGGCTCATGCTGACGCCATACTGTGCCAGCGGTTCGAGCAAAGTGTAGATCGCGCCGGAACGGTTATTGGTCGACACGATCAGGGATGTTTTGTCTTTTCCCGATGGCGCTACGATTTGCCTGCCGATCACCAGAAAGCGCGTGGTATTTTTCGGATCGTCCTCGATGTTTTCCGCGCAGATGGAGAGCCCGAACAATTCCGCCGCTCTTTGGCTGGCGATCGCCGCGGCCTGATTGTCGGCTGCGGCTTGCCGGGCTGCATCGGCATTGCTGGCGGTATGAATCAACGCGGAATGGGACAGATGCGGCAAGTTGTTACTCAACCAGTGATGGCACTGTGCCAGCGATTGCGGGTGCGAGTAAATTTTGTTGATGTGCGCCAGATCGGTTTGCTGCGCCATCAGAAACTGATGCACCGGCAATTGAATCTCGCCGCAGATGGTGAGCGGCGTTTGCAACAGCAAATCCATGGTTCTGCCGACCGCACCTTCGGAAGAATTTTCCACCGGCACCACGCCGTAATGGGCCGCTTCCGATTCCACCGTGCGGAACACATCGTCGATCGAATCGCACGCGACCTCGGTGATGGCGCTGCCGAAGCGTTTCAGTGCCGCTTCTTCGGAGAAGGTACCGTTCGGGCCGAGGTAGGCCACGCTCATGGGTTTTTCCAAAGCGCGGCACAACGACATGATTTCGGTGAATAAATGTTTAATGTGTTCGTTGCTGACCGGCCCGGGGTTTTGTTCCTGCACGCGCGCCAATATTTGCGCTTCGCGCTCGGGACGATAGACGATGCCGCTTTTTTTGATTTTGCCGACTTGCTGCGCCAATCCGGCGCGTCTGCTGACCAATTGCAGCAATTCGTTGTCGATGGCGTCGATTTGATCGCGGAGTTGTTTGAGTTCTTCGGACATGGTTAGTTAATCATTGAACATTGGGCGATTCGGTAGTGCTTGGGGTTTATCCGGGAAGACGCAGATAACGCGCCATCAGCACGCCACTGATCGATGCAATCTCATGCAAGACATGCGGCGGGACCGGGCTGTCGGTGTCGACCAGCGTATAAGCCATGCCACCGCGCGATTTGTTGATCATGGTATGAATATTCAGCCCGGCCTGCGCCATGCTGGTCGAGATCTGTCCCAGAATATTCGGCACGTTGGCATTGGCAACCGCGACGCGGTAAGGTACTTCGCGTTCCATCTGCGTATCCGGAAAGTTGACGGTGTTGGCGATATTGCCGTTTTCCAGGTAATCGATCAATTGATCCACCACCATCACGGCGCAATTGTCCTCCGCTTCGCTGGTCGATGCGCCGAGGTGCGGCAAGGTAATCACGTTTTTCTGGTGTTGCAGTTTCTCGCTGGGGAAATCACTGACGTAAGTTTTGATTTTGTTGGCGGCGATGGCTTGCAGGATCGCATCTTCATCGACGATCGCGCCACGCGAGAAATTCAGCACAATTGCATGATGTTTCATCAATTGTATCGTGTTGCTGTTGATCAAATGCCGTGTCGAATCGAGCAACGGCACATGCACGCTGATGAATTCGCTATGGCGCAGTAAATCTTCCAGGCTGTTGGCTTTCTTGACTTCGGCTGACAAACTCCAGGCCGATTCGACGGTGATTTTCGGGTCGAAACCGATGACTTTCATACCGAGCCGGATAGCCGAATTGGCAACCAGGCGGCCGATTTCACCCAAGCCGATCACGCCCAGCGTGCGCCCCGGCAATTCGATACCGGAGAAACGTTTCTTGCCGTCTTCGGCTTGCTTGTTGAGCGCCGCATCGTCACCCTGCAGGCTGTCGGCGAATTGCAATGCCGGTACCAGGTTGCGTGCCGCCAGAAACAAGCTGGCCAGCACCAATTCCTTGACGGCGTTGGCGTTGGCGCCGGGCGTGTTGAAAACCGGCACACCGCGCGCATTCATCGCATCGACCGGGATATTGTTGGTGCCCGCGCCGGCGCGGCCGATCGCTTTCACGCTGTCCGGGATGATGCTATTCAGCATGTTGTGCGAGCGCACCAAGATGGCATCCGGTTCCTCGATGTCGTGACCGGTCTGATAACGCTCCGCGGGAAAACGGTTGAGTCCGTGCGTTGAAATCGCATTGAGCGTCAGAATTTTAAAGGATTGTTGTTCAGGCATGGCGGCTGGCAAACTCCTTCATGAAAGTGACAAGCGTCGCGACACCTTCGACCGGCATGGCGTTGTAAATCGATGCCCGCATGCCGCCGACCGACCGATGCCCCTTCAGCTGTAATAGGCCGTTGTGTTGCGATTGTTTGAGAAATTCACCGTCCAGCGCGGAATCTTTCAGCGTGAATGGCACATTCATCCGCGACCGGTTGGCTATTGCCACCGGACAATGGTAAAAATCGGTGCTGTCGAGCAAGTCATACAGTAATTTGGCTTTGGCGATATTAATTTTTTCCATCGCCGCCAGCCCGCCCTGTTTTTTCAACCAGGCGAACACCAAGCCGGTAATGTACATGGCGTAAGTGGGCGGGGTGTTGTACATCGAGTCATTCTTGGCATGAATCTGATAGTCGTACAGCGTCGGCGTGCCGGGCAGCGGTTGGCCCAATAAATCTTCGCGCACGATGACCAGCGTCAATCCGGCGGGGCCGAGGTTTTTTTGCGCACCGGCATAAATCAATCCGTAGCGCGTGACATCCAACGGCCGCGACAAAATATCCGACGACATGTCGGCAACCAACGGAGCCTCCGTATCCGGTACCCAATGAAACTCGACGCCGCCGATGGTTTCGTTGCTGGTGTAATGCACATACGCTGCGCCGGGGTTTAGATGCCATTGTTCCCGTGGCGGGATGTACGTGAAATTACTATCTTCTGATGAAGCGGCCACATTGACCGTGCAATAGCGGCTGGCTTCCTCGACTGCTTTGGCCGACCACTGACCGGTATTGATATAGTCTGCTGTTGTTTTGCCGCGCAGCAGATTCATCGGCACCATGGCGAACTGGCTGGAGGCGCCGCCTTGCAGGAATAACACTTTATAGTTTTGCGGAATACCCGCCAGTTCGCGCAAATCACTCTCGGTTTTTTCCGCAATCGACATGAATTCCTTGCCGCGATGACTCATTTCCATCACCGACATGCCGCTGCCGTGCCAATCGAGCATTTCATCGCGCGCCTGTTGCAGCACTTCCTGAGGGAGAACCGCTGGTCCGGCGCTGAAATTATAGATCTGATTCATTGCTTTTTCCCCCGAGTCGTTGGTTATTAATTATTCGCCGTCTCCATCGCCTTCTTCGCTTTCCACCACCCGTTCCAGACCGGCCAGTTTTTCACCCGGATCCAGATTGATCAAGGTAACGCCTTGCGTGGCGCGGCTCATTTCGCGCACTTCGTTGACGCGCGTGCGGATCATGACGCCGCCCGAGGTGATCAGCATGATTTCATCGTCCGGTTTTACCAGTTTGGCGGTGACGACTTTGCCGTTGCGCGCGCTGGTGATGATCGCGATCATGCCTTGCGTGCCGCGGTTGTGGCGGGTGTATTCGCTGATCGGCGTGCGTTTGCCGAAGCCGTTTTCCGTCGCTGTTAACACCGCCAGTTCTTCATTTTCCGCTACCAGCATTGAGATGACTTTATGTCCAGAGCCCAGTTTCATGCCGCGCACGCCACGGGCGGTACGGCCCATCGGGCGAACGTCGTTTTCGCTGAAGCGCATGGCTTTACCATTATCCGAGAACAACATGACATCATGTTTACCTTCGGTCAGTTCAACGCCAATCAGAAAGTCGCCTTCGTCCAGTCCGATGGCGATGATGCCATTGTTACGCGGACGGGAAAATTCCGATAGCGGTGTTTTTTTGACGGTGCCAAACGATGTGGCCATAAAGACAAAACGATTTTCATCAAAAGTTTTAACCGGCAGAATGGCGTTTATTTTCTCGCCTTCTTCCAGCTGTACCCAGTTGATGATCGGTTTGCCGCGCGATTGCCGCCCGCCTTGCGGCACTTCGTAGACCTTGATCCAGTACACGCGTCCAAGGCTTGAGAAGCATAAAATATAGTCGTGCGTATTGGCGATGAACAGTTTGTCGATGAAATCATCTTCCTTGGTGCTCGTCGCCAGTTTGCCGCGCCCGCCGCGTTTTTGCGCGCGATAGTCGTCGAGTAGCTGGGATTTGATATAACCGCTATGCGATAGGGTAACGACCATGTCGGCCGGTGTGATCAGGTCTTCGATACTCAAATCCCGCGTATCAATGACGATTTCACTGCGGCGTTTGTCGCCGAATTGCAATTTGATCGCGTCCAGTTCTTCGGTGATGATGCTGGTGATGCGCTCCGGATTGGCCAGAATATCCAGATAATCGATGATTTTATCGATAACCTCCCGGTACTCATCGACGATCTTTTCCTGCTCTAGGCCGGTTAAACGTTGCAAACGCAGCTCCAGGATCGCTTGCGCTTGCGCGTCGGAAAGCCGGTAACCTTGTGCTTGCAAACCGAAGAAATTATCCAATCCTTCCGGACGCAGCGCATTGGCATCGGCCATGGCGCGTGTCAGCATTTCCTCGACCAATTTGGACTGCCAGGTTCTTGCCATCAAGGCTTCCTTGGCATCGGCAGGCGTCGGCGCTGCTTTAATCAACGCGATGATTTCATCAACATTGGATAACGCAACCGCTAGACCTTCCAATAAATGACCGCGTTCGCGCGCTTTTTTCAGTTCAAAAACCGTGCGGCGTGTGACGACTTCGCGGCGATGGCGCAGGAAAGCATCCAGGATCTGTTTCAAATTCAGCAAGCGCGGCTGGCCATCCAGCAAAGCCACCATGTTCATGCCGAACGTATCCTGCATCTGTGTTTCTTTGTACAGATTGTTCAGGATGACTTCAGGCACTTCGCCGCGCTTCAGTTCGATGACGACGCGCATGCCGGATTTGTCGGATTCGTCGCGCAGATCGGAAATGCCTTCGATTTTCTTGTCGCGTACCAGCTCACCGATGCGTATCAGTAAGTTGGCTTTGTTAACCTGATATGGCAGTTCATCGACGATGATGGATTGGCGGCTGCCTTTTTCCAGATCTTCAAAATGCGTGCGTGCGCGCATCACCACACGGCCACGGCCGGTGCGATAGCCGTCGCGTACTCCGGCGACACCGTAGATGATGCCAGCGGTAGGAAAATCCGGCGCCGGAATAATATCGATCAGCTCATCGATGGTGATATCCGGGTTTTTGAGCAAGGCAAGGCAGGCTTCTACGACCTCATTGAGATTATGCGGCGGGATGTTGGTTGCCATGCCGACGGCGATACCGGATGAGCCGTTGATCAGCAAATTGGGTATTTTGGCCGGCAGAATCAGCGGTTCTTTTTCGGAATCATCGTAGTTGGGACCGAAATCTACTGTTTCCTTGTCGAGATCGACCAATAACTCATGCGCAATCCGTGACATGCGGATTTCGGTGTAACGCATCGCTGCGGCGTTATCGCCATCGACCGAACCGAAGTTGCCTTGCCCGTCGACCAGCATGTAGCGCAGCGAAAAGTCTTGCGCCATGCGGACGATGGTGTCATAGACGGCGGTGTCGCCGTGCGGATGATATTTACCGATTACGTCACCGACGATACGCGCGGATTTTTTGTAGGGCCTGTTCCAATCGTTGGACAGTTCATGCATAGCGAATAACACGCGCCGGTGCACCGGTTTCAAACCATCACGAACATCCGGCAGAGCGCGGCCCACGATGACGCTCATGGCGTAATCAAGATAGGAACGCCGCATTTCTTCTTCAAGACTGATGGGCAGAGTTTCCTTGGCAAACTGATTCATATCTTATGATTTTGTGAGAAACAACAGGTTATGATGCAGAAATAGAAATGTATCTTAGTTGAAACTGGCTATATGAAATTTGTATATCAGATCATTCTAACATGCTGCCATCGTTTATCGACTAACTTTGCTATGGCTCCGGCATAAGAATTGCCATAAATGAGCAGATCTGCAAAGAAAAAAGCTTGAAAAAGCAGACTAAATAGGTAACCATAACAACTTTTTCAAATTTTCCTTACCATACCGGGTGGAGCGCTGAATTGAATTTTTCGTTTAAAATACAAATGCGAGTGTGATGCAGTGTCTAATTTGATGAATACATACTCACGGTTGCCAGTTACCTTTGTCAAAGGCGAAGGGGTCTGGTTATGGGACGATCGCGGTGAACGGTATCTGGATGCATTGGCCGGTGTGGCGGTGTGCGGACTGGGTCATTGCCACCCGAGATTAACCCGGGCGATCTGTGAACAAGCCGGGACGCTGATCCATACTTCTAATCTTTTTCACATTGAAAAGCAGGAACGTCTGGCTGAGCGTCTGACGGAATTATCCGGAATGGATAATGCGTTCTTCTGCAATTCCGGTGCGGAAGCGAACGAAGCCGCCATTAAACTGGCTCGGCTGTATGGACATAACAAAGGGATATCGTTGCCCACGATCATTGTCATGGAGCGGTCATTTCACGGTCGTACCATGGCAACGCTGACAGCCAGCGGAAACCGCAAGGTGCAAGCCGGGTTTGAACCGCTGTTAACCGGTTTTGTGCGCGCTCCTTATAATAATTTGGATGCGATCGCGCAAGTGGCCGCCAATAATAAAGATGTTGTGGCGGTACTGGTGGAACCTTTTCAGGGCGAGGGCGGGGTAAATATTCCCGAAGCGCATTATTTGCAAGGCTTACGCAGTCTGTGCAGCCAGAATGGCTGGTTGCTGATGCTCGATGAGGTGCAATCGGGAATCGGGCGTAGCGGTAAATGGTTTGCGTTTCAGCACAGCGATATCATGCCGGATGTCGTTACGCTGGCCAAGGGACTCGGCGGTGGTGTGGCAATTGGCGCTTGTTTGGCTAAAGGCACCGCTGCCGAAGTGTTCAAACCGGGTAATCATGCCTCCACGTTTGGCGGTAACCCGTTGGCATGCGCGGCGGCGATCGAAACGCTGAAAGTAATTGCCGATGAAGGTCTGCTGGAGCATGCGACAAAATTGGGCGATTTCATGCGCGACCGGCTGCGGAATCAGCTGGCCGATGTTCCGGGTGTTGTGCAAGTCAGAGGTCAGGGTTTAATCGTCGGTGTCGAACTTTCCGTGCCTTGTGTCGAATTGGTGCGAAAAGCGCTGGAGAAGAAATTATTGATCAATGTAACATCGGATAAAGTGATTCGCTTGCTGCCGGCGTTTGTGATGCAGCAACATGAAGCTGAGCAAGTGATTGATATTACTTGTCTGTTGATAAAGGAGTTTTTGAATAACTAAGCAGATTGCGTAGTAATGCATTGCTGATTGGTTGTTTATCGCGTTATGCAATTAAAGCATTTTTTGCAATTCAAGGATTTTAGCCGCGATGAATATGAGTATTTATTTGCGCGCGCGCACTGGATAAAGCAGGAGTTCAAACAATACCGGCAATACTGGCCGTTGTCCGATCGCACATTGGCGATGATCTTTGACAAAAATTCAACCCGCACGCGCTTGTCATTTGAAGCCGGCATGCATCAATTAGGCGGTGCAGCCATTTATCTGTCAACGCGGGATACACAATTGGGGCGGGGGGAGCCGGTGGAAGACGCGGCGCGGGTGATTTCCCGCATGGTCGATCTGATTATGATCCGGACCTATCAGCATGAACTTGTCAGGCGCTTTGCGGATTATTCCAGAGTACCGGTAATCAATGGGTTAACCGATGAATACCATCCGTGCCAGATCATGAGCGATATTTTTACGTACACGGAATACAGAGGCAGTATAGAAGGCAAGACGGTGGCATGGATCGGTGACTCCAATAATATGTGCAGTACCTGGTTGCAGGCGGCCGAGATATTTAACTTTAAAGTGCATGTTTCCACGCCGCCCGGTTACGATATTGATCCTGCGCGAATAGGACTCAACGGCACTGCGCATTTTGAGAAGTTTGTCAGTCCCCACAAGGCGGTGGAGGGAGTGGATCTGGTCACGACGGATGTGTGGACTAGTATGGGGTTTGAATCGGAAACGGAACAAAGAAAGAATGATTTTGCCGAGTTTTGTGTTGACGAGGAAATGATGGCATTGGCCAAACCGGATGCATTATTTATGCATTGTTTGCCAGCTCATCGGGGTGAAGAGGTGAGCGCGGAAGTGCTGGATGGGCCGCAATCCGTGGTATGGGACGAAGCGGAGAACCGGTTGCATACCCAAAAGGCACTGATGGAGTATTTGCTGCTGGGTAAAATAGATACTGCAAAATAAATTTGCAATTGGAATTCATGGATTGCGCATTAACGGATTACAGCGCTAGATAAACGAACGTACTGAGAATAATGAAAAAGATTAATAAAGTGGTTTTGGCATTTTCCGGGGGATTGGATACATCCGTCATTTTGAAATGGCTGCAAGATACCTATCAGTGTGAGGTCGTTACTTTTACAGCGGACATCGGGCAGGGAGAGGAAGTGGAACCGGCGCGAGCGAAGGCAAAGCAGTTGGGTGTTAAGGAGATTTATATCGATGACTTGCGTGAAGAGTTTGTCCGCGATTTTGTATTTCCCATGTTCCGTGCCAATACAATTTACGAAGGGGAATATTTGCTGGGTACCAGCATTGCGCGTCCGTTGATTGCCAAAAGACAGATTGAAATCGCGAGAGAAACCGGCGCTGATGCTGTGTCGCATGGCGCCACTGGCAAAGGTAACGATCAAGTGCGTTTTGAGCTGGGTTATTATGCATTACAACCGGATATTCATGTGATCGCACCGTGGCGCGAATGGGATTTAACCTCCCGTGAGACGTTATTACAGTATGCCGAGCAGCATGGTATTCCGGTCGAAATGAAGAAAAAGGTGGGATCGCCTTACAGCATGGATGCCAATCTGTTGCATATCTCTTACGAAGGCAGAATTCTGGAAAACCCTGCCGCGGAACCGGAAGAGTCCATGTGGCGCTGGAGCGTTTCGCCGGAAAAAGCACCGGATGAGCCGGAATATCTAGATATCGAGTTTAAACGGGGTGATGTGGTGGCACTTAATGGTGCTGCATTATCGCCAGCGAGCGTATTGGAAAAGCTTAATCAATTAGGCGGGAAACATGGCATAGGCCGGTTGGATTTGGTGGAGAATCGCTATGTGGGCATGAAATCGCGCGGTTGTTATGAAACGCCGGGCGGGACCATTCTGTTGCGAGCGCATCGCGCTATAGAGTCGATTACGCTCGATCGCGAAGTGGCGCATCTGAAGGATGATTTGATGCCACGTTATGCGGCTCTGATATACAACGGTTATTGGTGGAGTCCCGAACGCAGAATGTTGCAAACCATGATCGATGCAAGCCAGGAAAAAGTAAATGGCTGGGTGAGGCTGAAGTTGTATAAAGGAAATGTTATTGTGGTCGGTAGAGACTCGCAAACCGATTCCTTGTTTGACCCCACTATCGCAACATTTGAAGACGACGCGGGTGCCTATAATCAAGGGGATGCGGCAGGTTTTATCAAACTGAATGCTTTGAGAATGCGTATTGCGGCTAACGCTGGGAAGAAACATAAGAAATAACTTCTTCAAGCCCTTATGACAGGAATATCACCGGTTTGCTTGGAAGTGTGAATTCATAGAAAGCGGGTATAGCGTAATTGTTTCTGCACAGACACAGAGAGAAATAATGCCATCATTTGATATCGTTTCGGAAGTTGATAAGCAGGAAGTCAGGAATGCAGTCGACCAGGTGAACAAAGAGGTCGGTACCCGGTTTGATTTTAAAGGTTCCGATGCCAGAGTGGAGCAGGCAGATTATCAGTTGACGGTATTCGCAGACGACGAATTTAAACTGGAACAAATATTGGATATTCTCAGAACCCGGCTAACCAAGCGGAATGTGGATGTGCGATGCTTGGAGAAAGGCCAGGTTGAAAAAATTAGCGGAAACAAAGTAAAGCAGTCAGTAACAATTAAAACAGGGCTTGAAACTGAGCTGGCAAAAAAAATTATTAAGCACATCAAAGATGGTAAGCACAAAGTTCAAGCCAGCATTCAAGGCGATGTGGTGCGTGTAACCGGTGCAAAAAAAGATGTGCTGCAAGAAGCAATTCAGCTGATAAAGAAATCGATTGATAATTTTCCACTGCAATTTCAAAATTTTAGGGATTAGCAGGGATTAATTGATACTGGAAAATTTATTTTTCAGTTTAAGAAACAAGGTTAGGATTCTTAGCAGAAAGGAAGTTGCAGGGATATGTGATGATGGATGGAAGTGTATTGCTCTGGTGAGCTATCTTCGTCTTGACATATATAAATAAACCCAATAGAATCCGCTCTCTTTTTTGCCGCATCTTCGGATTGGTTGGAGATCGGTATTGATAATTACCAATACTTTGTTATTGGGAAATTAAAGCAAATCAGCAAATAGATGAAGGACGGCTTAAAGCCATTCCAGTTTTTTAGGACACAGAAATGCCGACAATCAGTCAGTTAGTTAGAAAACCACGTGCTGCCAAGCAAGTTAAAAGTACTGTTCCTGCGCTTGAAAATAGCCCGCAAAAAAGGGGCGTATGTACAAGGGTATATACAACAACACCCAAAAAGCCAAATTCAGCGTTGCGGAAAGTAGCCCGGGTAAGGTTGACTAATGGATTTGAGGTGACAAGTTATATTGGTGGTGAAGGGCATAATCTTCAGGAGCACTCGGTGGTATTAATCCGTGGTGGTCGTGTTAAGGATTTGCCAGGTGTGCGTTATCACACGGTCAGGGGTAGTCTTGACACCGCGGGTGTTAAAGATCGTAAGCAGAGTCGTTCAAAATATGGTTCTAAGAAGCCTAAAACTGCTTAAAATTAATTTAGGTGTCAATCCAAAGTGCTAGAAAAAATAAAATTGCGTAATGTAGGGGTTGAATAATGCCAAGACGTAGAGAAGTTCCAAAGCGTGAAATATTGCCTGATCCAAAATACCACAATGTTGAATTGGCAAAATTTGTCAATGTTCTCATGACTCGTGGTAAAAAATCTGTTGCAGAAAGAATTATCTATGGCGCTTTAGAGCATATAGGCAAAAAAACCGGAAATGATCCGCTGGAAGTTTTTACCCAGGCGTTGACTAACGTTCGTCCAATAGTGGAAGTTAAGAGCCGCCGAGTAGGTGGAGCTAATTACCAAGTGCCAGTTGAAGTACGTTCGGTGCGCCGGAATGCGTTGGCTATGCGTTGGTTACGCGATGCGGCTAGAAAGAGAAGTGAAAAGTCGATGGATGCCAGGCTGGCAGGTGAATTGACTGAAGCTGCAGAAGGGCGTGGTGGTGCTGTAAAAAAACGAGAAGAAGTGCACAGAATGGCGGAATCCAATAAAGCATTCTCACATTTTAGATTTTAATAAATTGAATCTCTGGCATCAAACATAACCGTAAATTGAATTAATCGTAAGGCATTAAACCGTGGCAAGAAAAACTCCAATAGAGCGTTATAGAAACATAGGCATTATGGCTCATATCGACGCTGGTAAGACAACGACGACCGAGCGCGTCCTTTTTTACACTGGCGTATCGCATAAGCTGGGTGAGGTACATGATGGCGCAGCTACAATGGACTGGATGGAGCAAGAGCAGGAAAGAGGTATTACGATTACATCAGCAGCTACAACCTGTTTCTGGAAGGGAATGGCAGGGAACTATCCTGAGCATCGAGTTAATATAATAGATACACCTGGTCACGTGGATTTTACGATTGAGGTGGAGCGGTCATTGCGTGTGTTGGATGGTGCGTGTACAGTATTTTGTGCAGTGGGTGGAGTGCAGCCGCAAACAGAGACGGTTTGGAGGCAGGCAAATAAATATAAGGTTCCGCGTCTTGCCTTTGTGAACAAAATGGACCGTTCAGGCGCAAATTTCATGCGTGTGTATGAGCAGATTAAGGCACGATTAAAAGCCATGCCGGTGCCTGTACAGTTACCCATTGGCGCCGAAGATAAATTTGAGGGTATTGTCGACTTAGTAAAGATGAAGGCCATTTACTGGGATGATGAAAGTCGCGGGATGAAGTTTGAAGAGCGCGATATACCGGAAAATTTAAAAGAGGATGCTCAAGCTTGGCGTGAAAGAATGCTGGAATCAGCAGCCGAAGCAAACGAAGATTTAATGAATAAATATCTTGAGAGTGGAGACTTGGATATCTCGGATATAAAAATTGGTCTGCGTGCACGGACTATCAATAATGAAATAGTTCCGATGATGTGCGGAACCGCTTTTAAGAATAAAGGCGTGCAAGCAATGCTGGATGCAGTCATAGATTACATGCCGTCGCCTACCGATGTATTGGCGATACAAGGCGAAAACGAGAGAGGTGAGGCTGATAAACGTAAGGCTGATGACGATGAACCATTCTCAGCGCTTGCTTTCAAGATTGCCACCGATCCGTATGTTGGGCAGCTCATTTTCTTTAGAGTTTATTCCGGTGTTGTTGTATCTGGCGATACTGTCTATAACCCTGTCAAGGGTAAAAAAGAAAGAATAGGTAGGATATTGCAAATGCATGCGAATCAGCGTGAAGAGATAAAAGAAGTAAGAGCGGGCGATATAGCGGCAGCTGTTGGTTTAAAAGACGTTGTAACGGGAGATACACTTTGTGATCCGCAAAGGGTAATTACATTGGAAAGAATGGATTTTCCAGAACCGGTTATTCATGTTGCTGTTGAGCCAAAAACAAAAATTGATCAAGAAAAAATGGGCATAGCGCTCAACAGATTAGCACAAGAAGATCCTTCCTTCAGAGTGCGCACCGATGAAGAATCGGGTCAAACCATCATTTCTGGAATGGGTGAGTTGCATTTGGAAATTATTGTTGACCGAATGAAGCGGGAATTTGGCGTGGAGGCTAATGTTGGTGCTCCTCAAGTTGCGTATCGTGAAGCAATAAGAAAATATGTTGAGATCGAAGGAAAATTTGTTAAGCAATCAGGCGGACGTGGTCAGTATGGTCATGTATGGTTGAAAATGGAACCTAATGAGACGGGCAAGGGTTTTGAGTTTGTTGATGAGATAAAAGGCGGTTCCGTGCCGCGCGAATATATACCAGCGGTCGAGAAAGGTTTGCTGGAAACGTTACCAAGTGGCGTATTGGCAGGATATCCAGTGGTAGATGTTAAGGTTACACTTTTTGACGGCTCATATCACGATGTAGATTCAAACGAAAATGCGTTCAAGATGGCTGCTTCTATAGCATTTAAAGATGGCATGCGTAAAGCCAATCCGGTGCTGTTGGAGCCAATGATGGCAGTTGAAGTGGAGTCACCAGAAGATTTTATGGGGAACGTAGTTGGAGATTTGTCGTCTAGACGTGGCATGATACAAGGGATGGAAGACGTGCCTGGGTTTAAAGTAATTCGGGCCGAGGTGCCGTTAGCAGAAATGTTTGGCTATTCGACAGCATTAAGATCGGCCACGCAGGGTAGGGCAACTTACTCAATGGAATTTAAACATTATTCAGAAGCACCGAAAAATGTGGCTGATGCGATAATCAATAAAAAATAATTGAATTGGATAGAGTGTAGAGGGATAAAACATGGCAAAGAGTAAATTTGAGCGGTCGAAGCCACACGTAAATGTTGGTACGATAGGGCACGTGGATCATGGTAAGACGACGCTGACGGCGGCGATTACGACGATATTGACGAAGAAATTTGGCGGAGAAGCGAAGAGCTACGATCAGATTGACTCAGCACCGGAAGAGCGTGCGCGTGGGATTACCATTAATACGGCACACGTGGAATACGAAACATCGAACCGTCATTATGCGCATGTGGACT
>MSXT01000084.1 GCA_002083595.1 Proteobacteria bacterium ST_bin16
AGATTTTGCAGCAGCAGGGAATTCCACTGGCTGAGCAGGTATTACAGAAATTACTGGATATTACAAAAAAAGAACAGGAGCTGTTTAACCGCCGCTTAACGGCGATGATGCGCGAAGGTCAGATTTTCCGCAACCGCAAAGGCGATCTCTGCGTGATGGAGAAACTTGACCTGATCAAAGGCCGGGTGCAGGGTCATGCCGACGGATTCGGTTTTCTGATTCCCGATGATGCCAGTCCGGATCTATACCTCAGCGCAAAAGAAATGAATAAAGCGCTGCATGGCGACCGGGTAGTGGTGCGCGAAATCGGATTGGACCGGCGCGGGCGCCGGGAAGCCGCCATTGTAGAAGTTCTGGAACATACCAATACCCAACTGGTGGGACGGCTGTATATCGACCACGGTATTTTATATGTCGTGGCTGAAAACAAGCGTATCAGCCAGGATATTCTGATCGCCAAGGAGCACTCACTCAAGGCCAAGGCGGGTCAGATCGTCATCGTGGAAATCATCCAGCAACCGAACAAACAAACGCAGCCGATCGGCAAGATTATCGAAATTCTGGGCGATTACACCGCACCCGGAATGGAAATTGAAATTGCTTTGCGCAAACACGATCTGCCTTACATTTTTCCTCCCGAGATAGAAAAGCTCTCCGCCAAGTTTCCCAAGAATGTCTTAAAGAAAGAACTGCAAGGACGCAAAGACATCAGCCATTTACCGCTGGTCACCATCGATAGCGAAACCGCGCGCGATTTTGATGATGCTGTTTATTGCGAGGAAAACGGTGACGGGTACCGGTTATATGTTGCCATTGCGGATGTCAGTCACTATGTCAAACCGAAAGATGCGATTGATCAGGAAGCACTGAGCCGGGGTAATTCCGTGTATTTTCCGCGCCGCGTCATTCCGATGCTGCCGGAAGCGCTCTCGAACGAGTTATGTTCGCTCAATCCGGACAAGAACCGTTTATGCATGGTATGTGAAATCCAATTCCAGAAAAACGGCGAAATACTCGATTATGTTTTTTATCCCGCGGTCATACGCTCGCACGCACGGCTGACCTACAACAAAGTAGCAGCGATCCTGGCCAATTCGAAAGGAGCCGAAGCCAAGGAGCACACCGAGCTGCTGCCGCACTTGCAACGCACTTACAAATTGTTCAAAGCGCTGCTGAAAGCGCGCAAGAAACGCGGCGCGATCGACTTTGAAACCACCGAAACACAGATGTTTTTTAACGATCAAGGAAAAATCGAAAAAATTGTACCGGTACAACGCACCGAAGCACATCGTTTGATCGAGGAATGCATGCTGGCGGCGAATGTCTGCGCGGCGGATTTCCTGCAAAAGAACGGCCAGACCACGCTGTATCGCATTCATGAAAGCCCGGTTCCGGAAAAAATCGAAGCATTGCGCAATTTCCTGAAAGAATTCGGCATTCAACTGGGCGGCAAGACCAAACCGGGTGCCAAGGATTACGCGCAAACCCTGCTTAAAATTCAAGGCAGGCCGGATGCGCAATTGCTGCAAACCGTCATGCTCCGGTCGTTGAAACAGGCTATCTACAGCCCGGATCTGACCGGACATTTCGGGCTGGCATACGATGCCTATACCCATTTCACTTCACCGATCCGGCGCTACCCCGATTTGCTGGTGCACCGCGCAATTAAAGCCGTCTTGCAAGGCGAAGCCTACAATCCCGGCGATTGGGACGAACTCGGCCTGCATTGTTCGATGACCGAGCGGCGCGCGGACGACGCCACGCGCGATGTTGAATCCTGGCTTAAGTGTTTCTATATGCAAGATAGAATCGGTGAGTGTTTCGACGGCGTGATCAGCAGCGTGACCGGCTTTGGTTTGTTCGTTGCCTTGGATAATGTGTATGTCGAAGGGTTGGTGCATATTTCCGAGTTACCGAGCGATTATTTTCATTTCGATGCCACCAAGCATCTTTTACTCGGCGAGCGCAGCGGTAAGCAATACCGCCTTGGCGACCGATTGCGCGTCAAATTGGTACGTGTTGATCTGGAAACCAGCAAAATCGATTTTGTGCTAGCCGAGCCGGACAAAAAACCGGAACGAGTGAAAGCCCCAGTAAAAAGCCAAACAAAAAGCCCGGCAAAAGCTAAAACTTCGGGCAAAGGCAAGAAATCACATTCATAGGCAATGAATTGCTCTAAAATACGCGCAAAAATCAATTACTCGGCAAAGCTGGCCGAACATTTCCCAACTGAGTTTTAGGTTAAAACGTGTCCAACACTCGCTTTATCTTTGGTTTTCATGCCATTACCAGCCGCTTACGGCAAAATCCGGAGAGCATCAAAGAGATTCTGATCGATGCCGCGCGCGACGATCAACGCGCGCGCGCACTCATCCAATTGGCCGAAAGCCGGAAAATCCGCCTAGTTCCATGCGAAAGCGCAAAACTCGCCAGCATGACCGGCAGCGATCGTCATCAAGGCGTTGCGGCCAGTATCGATAGTGCGCGCAATCATGTCGGCATTGACGACATTCTGGATACATTGACTGAACCGGCACGCCTACTGGTATTGGATGGTCTTCAGGATCCACACAATTTAGGCGCGTGTTTGCGTGTCGCCGATGCGTTCGGCGTGCATGCCGTCATTGCGCCGAAAGACCGGGCGGTCGGCTTGACACCAACGGTTTATAAGGTTGCCAGCGGTGCGGCGGATACCGTTCCGTATATTGCCGTCACCAATTTGGCGCGCACTCTGGATCAATTAAAAGAACGTAACATTTGGATTTTTGGCACTGCGGAAGATGCCGAATACGATTTGACCGATTTTCAGATCAAAGGCGCTGTCGCCTGGGTGTTTGGTTCCGAAGAAAAAGGACTGCGGCGCCTGACGCGCGAGAGCTGCGACCAATTGGTGCGGATTCCGATGCAAGGCAGTATCGAAAGCTTGAATGTCGCAGTCAGCGCTGGCATTTGCCTGTTTGAAACGCATCGCCAGCAATCTTTGGTCTGAACTGTGCACCTGCTAAAATACCGCTCATTTTCCGGCAACGGCGATTCCCGTTATGCACAATAATGCAACACGATAAAATTTTATATCTTTATTCTCGACCATGAATTCATCCGCTCACCCACATTTCAAAACCCATTTCGCCGAGCTATTCCGTGCCGCCGCCAATGCCATCGCCACGCCGGATGCTAATGTCCGCATCGAGTTGACGCGCACCAAACAAGCCAGTCACGGCGATTATTCATGCAATCTGGCGATGCAGCTGGCTAAACCGCTGCATAAAAACCCGCGCGAAGTGGCGGATCTATTGATCAATGCCCTGCCCGCCTCGCCTTATCTGGAGAAAGTGGAAATAGCAGGCGCCGGATTCATCAATCTGTTCCTGAAGCATTCCGCCAAGCAGCAATGTGTACATCAGGTGTTGCAAGACAAGGAAATGTTCGGGCACAGTGATTCCGGTCAAGGAAAAAGAATCCAGGTGGAATTCGTTTCGGCCAATCCCACCGGCCCCTTGCACGTCGGCCATGGGCGCGGCGCCGCGATTGGCGCCAGCTTGTCGAGTGTACTGACCGCTGCCGGTTTCAACGTATCACGCGAGTTTTATGTGAACGATGCGGGACGGCAAATGGATATTCTGACGCTTTCCACCTGGCTACGGTATCTGGAGCTTAACGATATCCATATTCCGTTCCCGCAAAACGCGTACCAGGGCGACTACGTCAAGTCGATGGCCGGTTTGATTCATCAGGCACATGCCGAACGTTATGTGCACCATCCGGAATTGGTGTTGGACGGTTTGCCCGTCAGTGTCATGGAAACTGTCGTGAGTACCGACGAACATTTGGATCAGTTAATTGCCAACGCCAAAAAAGTACTCGGCCAGGATTATGCGTATATTCATAATTTTGTGCTTACCGAGCAATTGGGCGATTGCCGTAACGATCTGATGGAATTCGGGGTTGAATTCGACACTTGGTTTTCCGAGCAATCGTTATACGATAATGGCTCGGTTGCACGTACTATCCAGTTGCT
This sequence comes from Proteobacteria bacterium ST_bin16, assembly GCA_002083595.1. GTDB lineage: Bacteria > Pseudomonadota > Gammaproteobacteria > Burkholderiales > Nitrosomonadaceae > Nitrosomonas. Next base: position 4,019 of record MSXT01000084.1, read on the forward strand.
CAGAGACAAAAAATATTTATACGAACAGGATGGCGCGATCTGGTTCCGTTCCACCGATTTCGGCGATGAGAAAGACCGTGTGGTGCAGCGGGAAAATGGTCAATTCACTTATTTCGCATCCGACATCGCTTATCACCTGAATAAATTCGAGCGCGGTTACGAACAAGTCATCAATATCTGGGGTGCGGATCATCACGGTTATATTCCGCGCGTGAAAGGCGCATTGCAAGCGCTCGGGTTAGATCCAGCCAAGCTGGAGATCGCTCTGGTGCAGTTTGCCGTGCTCTACCGCGACGGCAAAAAAGCCCCCATGTCCACGCGTTCCGGTGAATTTGTCACGCTGCGGGAATTGCGCGAGGAAGTTGGCAAGGATGCCGCGCGGTTCTTTTACGTGATGCGTAAAAGCGACCAGCATTTGGACTTCGATTTAGATCTGGCCAAATCGCAAAGCAATGAGAATCCGGTTTATTACGTGCAATATGCCCATGCGCGCGTGTGCAGCGTATTGGCACAATGGGATGGTGATGCCGCCGATCTGGTTGGAGCCGATATGGCCGCGTTATCAAGCCCTGCCGAGCTGGCGTTGCTGCAAAAATTGATCGATTTCCCCGATACCGTGGAAATGGCCGCGAAGGAATTTTCTCCCCATCTGATCGCGTTTTACCTGAGAGAACTGGCCAGCGAATTTCATAGTTACTATAATTCAACACGTTTTCTGGTACCCGAGATTGCCTTGCAAAATGCCCGTCTGGCGTTAATTGCAGCTACCCGCCAAGTACTGAAGAATGGAATGACGTTACTCGGCGTCAGCGCACCTGATAAAATGTAACCGGATTACTGTATAAGGATACACATGAGTCGAGATTATAAGACCCGCAAACCAACAAAATCCACGCCGGAGAAAGGCGGTTCGGCGTTTTTTGGCGGATTTGTCGGTTACGCATTGGGTCTTGCGAGTGCAATTGGCATATGGCTATATCTTAACTATGTACCCAGCCCATTTTTACCGGCTGACAAGGTAGCGAGCTCATCGGAAAAAAATCAAACGCAGCCTGCTGCTGAAACCCCAAAAGCTGCGGAAAAACCGGTGACGCCAGAACCTTTGGCAGTAGTGGAAGAAAAACCCCGGTTTGATTTTTACAAAATACTGCCGGGTATCGAAGAACCGGAGATTGACCAGGATTTCAAGCGTGCAGCTGAACCGCCCGCACAACCCAAAATAGCCGCGAAAACACCGGAAAACAATAAACCGGCCGAAATCGTGCCACAGCCTGTTCCGCCCCGCCCAGCGGTTACCCTCCCGGTCACTCCGCCGCCTCCGCAACAAATCGCTGCGGTACCGCCGCGCGCGCTTCCGGCGGAACAACCGAAGCAACCGCCGCAACCGCAACAACAGCCCCCGGTAACACCGCAAACCAAAGCACCCGCAGCGGCGAAAGAGAAAATTTTTCTCCAGGCCGGATCATTCAGAAAAAATGACGAAGCGGAAAATATGAAAGCGCGGCTCGCGATGTTGGGTGTATTCG
>MSXT01000085.1 GCA_002083595.1 Proteobacteria bacterium ST_bin16
ACGACGGTATCTGGACGATAGACGATTTGCCGGAAGCGGGTTATTTAATGATCTCGGAGAATAACGGCCGATTGATCTTTGCCGGCCTCAATCCACCTGATTTCGACGGCAATCGGCGCTGGGGCGCATCGTGGGGTGACATCAAGGACGGTACGGTGCGGCTGACTCGCTTGATTAACGACAATATCGACGCCGTCACCGATGTCGTCTTTACTTCTGCGACGACATTAACGTTGACCCAGAAATCATGCCGCCCGATCAATCCCAATTATGTCTGCTCACTGCCGAACGGCGTGGCTTTTGCGGCCACCAAGATTTGGTAAAAAACGGATCACCACATTCCTATGCACACCATCATGAAATCACTACTCGTCGTACCCATCCTGTTGCTGGCCGGTTGCGCTTCATACTCGATCTACGGCGGCGACCCTGCGCAGCGGCAATTGCGCAACCAATGGTCAGCCAACTACGAACTATGCGAACGGCTAATCGTCGCGACGTTGGCACCCGAGAAAATCCGCGAAGAATGGACCAATGAAATTACCAGTAGAAGCGTGGATTGCAATCGGTATGCAGCAACCACGCATACCGCGGTGAACCGGGATATGCCGGTTCTGCGCTGGAGCACGCAATGGACTGCGCCGAAAATGACTTCAACGATACCTGCGCCGAATCAATTGATTCATGCGCGGTGAGTTTTTATCGCGATGAAGTCAACGATGAATATTCCGGTGGAATAATAGGTTGGGCAGTTATACGATGGTAGCCTTATGCTCATCCAACTTGAATCTCAACAGCTCAATGCCTAGCCGCTGCAATGCATCTTTCAAGTCAGAAGCGATTGGTTCATCGTGAGGGAGGACCATTACTCTTCGGCAATCTTTTGCTGTTCCGTGCACCATGAGCTGGCCAATAGCGCCATAAATATCTGATCGCCTAGTACTGGTTTTAACCTCAAAGACCTCAACGAGATCACGGCTGATTGTGACGCCCATATCAATCAAAATGCTCTTAACAATTTTCCCGTCATTTGAAAGTGGTTTTGCCGTGCGCCACGAATGTAAGGCATCCACAACCTCGCCGTGACGAGACAGGTAATCAATTTTTCTTGATCGTTGGCCTTTGCGCCTTCCACGCGCCTCAGAGTAGAAGTCTTCGAATTCCTTCTTCTTGTGTTGGAATTCCTCGGTTCCGATCTCCCCAGCTCGCACAGCCTGCTTAAATCGCGCAATGTCATCGACATACTGTACAGCAGAACGGCTTGCTGCAGTGCCGTCGATTGGCATAACTAAGATACCTTCGCGGATGTCGCCAGAAGAGTCGACAACATCAATCGGAAGTTGATCGCGCCATGCCATAAAGGCGGATTTTCCGACCCCTTTGGTACCGCCACCAACGCGCCCAGAGTGCAGAAGGTAGATCTTGCCTGTGTCGTTATCGCGACCGAAAAAGCCTGCTACTTGGTTATTGCGCCCCTTGTATGCGGTATTGATTTCGACAGAAATCTGTAGATTACTATCGTCCCTAAATAAGCCAAACCAATTCAAACGTCGTGGATTTGGAGCATTCTTGCCATCGTAATCCGACGACCAATACCAATGATTTCCGTCCGTAACAACTAGTGCATCGAGTTCTGATCCACCCGGATAGCCGATGTTCTTCGTTACCTCTCTTTTGAAGTCACGGCGAATCGCAGCCTCCAACTTGTGCTGCGCCTTCGTAATTTCTTCCTCAGATTCTATAAGTGAAAACACTGAGATCCCTTAATTTTTCTGTGTGCCAATCACCGATTTTACGTCTAGCGTAGTAGGTAAGATATTTTATCCAGAAATCTTATACGCAACGCCGTATAACTATGATCAATTCTCATCTTATATTCCAGATAAAGATGAATGCGGTAAACAACACAGGTGAAAAGACCTGACAAGTTTTGGATCAAACGCAACGTTCATTTTACTAAAGACCGGTCCCAATAAGGCATGTCGCCGACGTGTTCCGCTAGGAAATTAATAAAAGCGCGTATTTTTATCGGTAAATGCCGGCTGGGGAGATAGCAGGCGTAAATATGACGCTCCACGGATAAGTAGTCCGGCAGCGCTATTTGCAGCCGCCCTTTTTGCAGTTCCATGCCAATCGTATAAGTAGGCAGCAAGGCAATTCCCAATCCATACAGCACGGCTTGCGCGAGTGCATCGTTATCGTTGATCCGCAGGGTTCCGGAGATCGGAACCTTGATCTTGCCTTCCGGCCCGTCGAAGCGCCAATAGCCTTGTTCGGGTGAAAGCGCGCAATCGAGGCAATTATGCTTTACAAGTTCCGCCGGGGTTTGGGGTGTGCCCCGTTGTTGAAAATACTGCGGGGTTGCGCACAAAATGCGGCGGACAGGTGCAATCTTGCGTGCTACCAGATTAGGGTCGGGCTCGTTGGTCACGCGGATTTGCACGTCATAACCTTCTTCAATCAAATCGCCCGGATGATCGGTGATGGTTAAGTCAACTTTGATCTCGGGGTAGCGCGCGAGAAAACAAGGCAGCGCCGGGGCGATATGGCGCGTTCCGAATGAGCTTGGCGTGCTCACTTTCAGGGTTCCGCGCGGTTCGTCATGAAGGCTATTGATGGCCCGCTCGGCGTGTTCGGCTTCTTCCAGAATGCGTTTCACATGTTCCGAAAGTGCGATACCTGCTTCCGTCAGGCTGAGGTGCCGCGTGCTGCGCAGAAGTAAGCGGGTGCTGAGATCCTTCTCAAGCTTTGCAACGGCTTTGCTCACCGCTGAACGCGAGATGTCCATGCGCCGCGCCGCTTCGGCAAAACTGCCTGTTTCTACCACCCGCGCAAATATGACGAAAAGATTAAGATCTTGCATCGTGTCATTGTATCTAATCCGGAAACAAAATGTTTCGCTTTATTGGACTTATCACCAAGACATTCAATCTATATGATCTATCCCAAGGTGAGATATTTAATTTGTACCTTTAATTGATAGGGTCTTTGTCATTGCATTTAAATGATTATTATATATTGATCCTTATTTTGCTTGTTCTTTGATCATTTCGTGTGAGAGTGATTGGTTGATAAGGCAGTAGTTTTATTGTCAACCTGAAAGAACGTATTAATAACCTGGATATTTATTCAAACCGGCGATGCGCTTTTTGCCGGTTGGTATGAATAACCGGTCAACATCCTAAAAGAGGAGTAATAAATGGAAACTAAAGAGTTATTTAAAGCACCGCAGCTGGTTGTAGTTTATGCAATCACGATTCTTTACACGATTACGTTTTACTTGGCCGCAGTCACAGAGCCGTCTGCGACGAAGAAACACTACAGGATTTATCAGGTTGCCCAGCTGGAAACAGGTCGTCCTGTTTATCTTGAAACTATAAGAGATAACAGCTCGGGCTAAACGGAGTGTGGATTGCGCCCCCGTGCTTGTGCCTGGAAAATCATTGAAATATGCCCACGGGGGCGTCCGGATTGGTGAGTAATAATTAATTGAAGTTTTGGAGAGGAATCGATGGATGATTCGATAGTAATGAAAAGATTTGAAATCGTCATTGGAACCGAGTATCTCGATCAGTTGACGGAACTGCTGGAGAGATCCGAGGTGCGTGGATATACCGTTTTCAAGAATGCCGGTGGTATCGGATCGCGGGGTATCCGCAGTCCCGATGATGTTCTGACACCCGCTGAAAACATTGTGGTCATTCTCGCTTGCAAGGAGGATAGGGCGCAGAAAGTGCTGAATGAACTCGGCGCGGCAATGAAGGGCTTTGGCGGTATGTGCCTGGTTTCCAATTGTCATGCCCAAATGCCTGGGTGAGATGGATTGATTCAGTCTTGTTTTTAATGCGCACTGCGTAGCTGGTAATCAGCTGCCATTTCAGACGGCGCCGAGGCGCTCGTGTAGTTGTAATGCAATTCGTTATTGGATTGACGGAATACTGTAAGAAGACATCCCAAAAAGCTTACGAAGAAGCCGCTGTTGTATTCATCGGCTGAATTCAGTATGCCTTCCGTGCTATTTCGTTGATCCGCTTAAGTTCCCGGTTTTCATGCCCCAGCCGATGGTTGAGTGCCATAGCGGCTCACATCAAATGTCTTGTTTTCTTATTCCGATTGGATCACACTGGAAAAGAGCTTGGATTTATCAATCCTGCTGTTAGCGGATAATCAGGCTCTGAGTGCATCATTTCCCATGAAAAAGTAGCTTTATTTTTTCTATCCACAGGAGGCAC
>MSXT01000086.1 GCA_002083595.1 Proteobacteria bacterium ST_bin16
TTTTTCTATCCACAGGAGGCACATCATGGCAAGAGATTCTGCATTAATCAGCAAAATTAAATCCGGTATCGTCAGCAATCTTTCCTGGAGCGCTGCGCGCAATACCAATCTCCATATCGAAAACCAAGTGCTCAAAAAGGGTGAAGCGGTTTTGGCGTACAAGCAGCGCATCGTCATGGAACGCAATTCCATCATGGTTTTCGCCGATGACGCACCGCAATTCAATTGGTCGCATCCGTGCCGCTACTTGTTGCACGATGCGGAAACCGGGGATTTGTACAACGAAGTGGAAGCCCAGTTTCCGCCGTATATGACGGCTGACGCTCCTAAGACTTTTCAAGCGTTTCATACTCCCATCAAGATCGCGGAAGCGGAAATCTATTACCCCGTTCTGCCGTGGTTGCGCTGTCCGATCCGCTGGGCGAAAGGTCAACGTTATGCGGTTCTATTCTCGGGCGCTTCAAACAACCGGCATACTAACGATCTGGAGTTTCTCTACCGCACGTTGCGCGATATTTATGGTTTTCCGGCTGCGAATATCTTTGTGCTGAATTATGACGGCACGATCAACTATAACGGTAATCCCCACCCGGTGGTGAGTTGGCCGGGAGACAGTTCCGCTTACCGGATGCCGGTCAACGGCAAGGGAACAAAAGCCGATCTGGATGCGGTTTTCAATACACTCAAGGCAAAATTAAAACCGGATGATCTGTTGTTGATCCATACCAACAATCATGGCGGTCATAATGGCACGCAGTCTTACTTGTGCACTTATAGCGGCGCTGACTACCTGGCGCACGATTTTGCCGATACGCTGGCGACGCTGCCCAAACACTATTGCATGATGGTGATGATGGAGCAGTGCCATGCCGGCGGTTTTAACGCGCCGATTCTGGCGAAATCAACCGCCACGCACACCAGTGTTTCGTCCGCTTGCCTGGAGTTGAACAATTCGATCGGCGGCGCGCAGTTCGACCCGTTTGCACGCGATTGGATTGCCGCGATGGCCGGGAATACCGCCTACGGCGGCGCGTTGGCATCCAATCCGGATACGGATGGATCGGGCAAGGTTTCCGCGCGTGAAGCCCACAACTACGCCGATTCGGTGCACGATCCCTATGATACGCCGGTGTTCAGCCAGTCCTCTGCGGCTGCCGGAAACTGTTTTCTTGGGCAGCGCTATTCGTACATTTGGCCGGTTTATTGCCGCTTGCTGGTGGAGGCTTTGCAGCCTTTATACATCAGGAAACCGATTCCTGAATTTTACGATATGGTGCACAGCAAACTGATGCCGCAATTGAAGGATATCGAGAGCAAACTCGAAAATACTTCTGCGGCGCAAGAAAAAGAGCTGCGGGCGGTTCTCGGTGACATGGTCAAGAAAACGTTGGGTAGATGATGGAATCTGATCGGGGCATTTTTGAGCGTGTGTGTGCTGTCTTGGACGATGCAACATTGTTGAATGCGATTGTCTATGTCAGCCATGAAACGGTTCGCGCCGGGACACGAATTCAACTCGGGGATGCTCTGATCGATGTTCCGTGGGATGCTTGGATTGTGTTTGCCGATCTTGAGCCTAAGGCCAATTGGGGGCATCGCTGTGCCTACATCATCTTGCAGTTTGAGGGCAACGGGTGTATCCACAAGGATGCGCAAATGCCCCCTTTCCTCAAACCGGGTGGAATGCCGTTCCGCTTGCTGCGGAAGGGGGCTGAAGTTCCCGAATGGACGGTTGCTGCGCTGTAAACCGCTTGGAATGCCGGGTGGGTATGCGTTTGACAGTGAAACGGGCTTCCAGTACATTCGCGCATGAAAGCGGGGTGCCGTGTGTGCCTTCAGCAAGTTGATTCGCTTAGTAACAGCTCGCCTTATTCACCCATAACTAGGTTTATCGATTATCCATTATGATCAACGTGGCCGTGCAACTCCTTGCGACACAGCTGAATCAATATTTGCGCCGTACTTATAATCTGGGTGAAGATGTGGTGGTGGTTTCCAATTTATTGGAGATAGACGGTACGGTGGCGGTCAATGTCAATAATAAGCTGGTTGTTTTTTTGGTGAATATCGAGAAAGATTCCGTGCCGTTCCGGCAAGTTAGCGCGCATGAGATGGGCGAGCGGGGAGTGCAGAGCAGTGCGCCGCTCTATTTCAATTTGCACTTGATGATGGCGGCGAACTTTACCGGCAATAATTATCCTGAAGCGTTGAAATTTTTATCCAGCACGATCATTTTTTTTCAGAAGAATCATGTGATCAATCATCAAACTGCGCCCGAGATGGATGGGCGTATCGAAAAGCTGATTCTCGATATCGAAAATCTTTCAATCCAGGATCTCAGTAACTTATGGGGTTCTTTGGGGGGCAAATATTTGCCATCCATCTTGTATAAGGTACGCATGGTGGCTTTCGATACCGAGGATGTCGTTGGTCGTACCCCGGTTGTGGGCGAGCCGAAGCCGATGGTGCAATAATGTTTCAAACACGGTTTATTGTTGTGCCGGTCCGGAGACTAACCATAGGTTGAGCGCAATATGGGAGCTTATCGTTTACTTGCCAACGTGACTGTCGAACATGCCTACTTCTCGGGACAGAACTGTAGAGCCCTGGAATTCATTCCCAGCGAATCTTGCTCGGCGTTATTGAGAAGAGCGGGGTTGTTGCTCAAGGCGTCGGAAAGCGGAGTTGCGGTTTACTTTGATGAGGAAAAAATCGACATTCTGCGTCTTCATGCGGAAGACGATTTGGTGCTGGCTTTTAAAGTTTTCTCCAAGGACAACAACTTCTTCCGCTATACCGCTCCCGGCGCGCCACCCGATGATGCGATTCTTTTTTTCGATACGCAACGAGTCACCCGGGATGCGGCGGATAAACAAATGCTGCACCCTGATGCGTATGCCGCCGCGGATGCTTGGTTAAAGCTGACAGCCGATCCCTTGCCAACCATACTGGAGCGCAAGGATTATCTCGTCAAGCCGGTTTTTATTGTGCAGCTACGCATTACCGCCGGAGCGCAAGGGTTGTGTTCGAACAAACTGGACGCCGCCGCGCGTAAGTTTTATATCCGTTTCACCACCAATCAGACCTACTGGAAATACTACATTCTCGGCGATTTATCGAAGCGTAACGTGTACATTACGGACCTGGACAATGCCTTGCAGTTTGAAAACTTGGGAAATGTTTCGTTACCCGGAAATCGCACGGCGGTTCAACTATTGTCGTCGAAGGCAATCCCGATGCATGAACTGCCCGATCAGCGCTTGCAGCTGAAAGAATCCACTGGCACGGGCGATAGAATACTGGTCAAACGCTTGCCGAATGCCAGCGTGGAGCAGGTGCATGGGGAAATGATCAGTGACAAAGTAGCGAGTGTTTCCGAGATTTATATTAATTGATAGATAAAATGGTGCGGAGTGGCAGAGTTGCCTGCGTACTATTTCTTCCTGATCTGTGCCTGGCTGTATTCGACAGACTAACGCGAGATAGAGAGTGTTCGGATGCGAGTGGTACAGCCGTAACCGGGTTGTCAGATAATTGGACAGGAAACAAACGTGGATGCCAAGTTCATTGGTAAGGTTTGACACCGTTATCCGGGTGTTGTGACGATGACAAATTGATCGTTCGACCACTCATATCCCGATGGCTCATGCCTGTCAGTTGATTCTGATAGCAGCTAAAACCCTGTTGACAACATCAATGTTGTTGAATAAAAATCATGATCTTATAGTGCACGCATAGATACCTGATACTTGCTGGTCATCTTCTAACAATATGAGATCCTCATGTCTGAAATTCCACCGTACCAGCAGCTATTTGAAGTAAGCCCGCATCCTTATTTGCTCCTCCGGGCGGATTCCGTTTTTACCATTGCCGCCGTAAACAACAAGTATGTAGAAATGACCCGTACCAAACGCGATGCGATTGTCGGGCATGGTTTGTTTGAGATTTTTCCGGATAACCCGGAAGATCCGGCTTGCGCCAGTGTGAGAGATCTACGTACTTCGCTCAATCATGTGCTGAGTAAAAAATGCGCGGATGTCATGAGTGTGCAAAAGTACGATATTCCATTGCGCGATGGCAGTGGAGGCTTCGAAGTCAAATACTGGAGTCCGGTCAATACGCCGGTACTGGATGAAGAGGGCCGGGTTATCTACATACTTCATCATGCGGAAGACGTGACCGAATTTGTTGTCCGCCATGATAATGACAGTACACAACACTTGAACAAAGTGGAGGCTCGCGCGCAGCGCATGGAAGCGGAGATCATGCAACGCGCGGCTGAAGTAAAACAAGCTAATCGCGCCTTGAAAACGGCGCTGGAAGAATTGGAGCAGATGAACCGGCGACTGACCGAGCTGGATCATCTTAAATCGCAGTTTTTTGCCAATGTCAGTCATGAATTACGCACACCGCTGACGCTGATCATCGCTCCTTTGGAGAACCGCATGCGCTGGCTCACCGGCAGCAACGCTTCCGTGGAAGAGCGTCATGAAACCGGATTGATGCTGCGTAATGCGCGTATTCTTTATCGCCACGTCACCGATTTGCTCGATGCGGCTAAGCTTGAGGCAGGGCGCATGGCAATTGTTTGGGCACGGTTCGATTTGGCGAAACTGGTGCGGGTCACGGCAAGTTACTTCGAATTGCTGGCGCGGGAGCGTGATATTACGTTCCAGATTATTTCCCCGGAAACATGCGTGATCGAAAGCGATAGCGAGAAGCTGCAACGCATCTTGCTCAACCTGCTGTCAAACGCATTCAAGTTCACCCAGGATGAAGGCTGTATTTCCATTCGGCTTGTGACAACGGAAGCGTGCGCGAAGATCGAAGTTCAGGACAATGGTCCGGGCATACCGGCGGAAATGCGTGAGCAGGTGTTTGAACGTTTTATGCAAGTGGAGAGCAGCGTAACCCGGCAGCATGGCGGCACCGGCTTAGGGTTGGCGATCGTCAGGGATTTTGCCGATTTATTGCATGGCAAGCTCGAGCTCGAAGAATCGCCGGGCGGCGGCGCGCTATTCAGGATCACACTGCCGCTCGCGGCGCCAACCGGTGCGGTGCTGCGGGATACGCCGGGTTCCCTGGATGAAATCATTTTGCATGAGGTCATGGACGAACTGCAAAGCCGCGCGCCAATGACTCCAGCGCCGTTACCGCAAAGCGCTGTCCGTCTGCCATTGGTTCTGGTCGTCGAGGACAATGCCGACATGAATCGTTTCATTACCGATATGCTGCAGCCGCGCTACCGGGTAGCCAATGCCTTCGATGGCCGTGAAGGATTGGAACAAGCGCTGAAGCTGACACCCGATTTGATTCTTTCCGACGTGATGATGCCGGAGATGGATGGCGAACAAATGGTGCGGCAAATACGCCAGCATGCGGAGCTGGATGGTGTGCCCATCATCATGCTGACCGCTAAGACCGATGACGATCTCTGTGTCAAACTGCTGAAATCCGGCGTGCAGGATTATCTGAACAAGCCTTTTGCCGTGGATGAGCTCCTGGTGCGCGTTGATAAACTGGTGCTCGAAAGACAACTGGTGAGAGAGCAGTTACGGCAAAGCGAGGCACGATTTCAGGCTACTTTTGAGCAAGCCGCCGTCGGGATTTCGATTATTTCTCTGGACGGATATTGGTTGCGTGTCAATCACAAACTTTGCGCTATCTTGGGTTACAGTCAGGATGAATTGATGGCGCTCACTTTTCAGGATATTACTTATCCCGACGATCTGGAGGCGGATCTCAATCATGTAAAGCGCGCGTTGGCCGGTGAAATCGCCGCATATGCAATGGAGAAACGCTATATTCGTAAGGATGGCCGCGTGATTTGGATCAATCTTCACGCTTCCCTGGTGCGTAAGCCCGATAACGCGCCGGATTATTTCATCGCCGTGGTTGAAGATATTCAAAGCCGCAAGGAAATCGCGGCAAACTTCAAAGAAGCGAGACGCATCGCCAACCTCGGGCATTGGACCTGGAACGGTGCGGATAAACAAACCTGGTCCGAGGAGCTTTACCTGATTTATGGCCGTGATACAGCTTTGCCACCTGCGGATTATCAGGAAATGGCGAGTTTTTACACCGTGGATAGCTGGAACAAGCTGGCTGCCGCAGTGCAAAAGTGTTGGCATGACGGTGCTGCATTTGAGTGCGATGCGGAAGTAGTGCGGCCGGATGGCGTGCATCGCTGGACGATTTCGCGCGGGGAAGCAATACCCGATTTTGACGGCCGCATCATTGCCATGCGCGGAACTGTGCAGGATATCACCGAGCGCAAGCTGGGCGAAATGGCGCTGCAAGTAAGCCAGGATCGGCTTAAGCTGTTCATTGAATATGCACCGGCCGCATTGGCCATGTTCGACCGGGAAGTGCGTTATCTTGCTTTCAGTCAGCGCTGGCGTAGCGATTACAACTTGGGCGATCGTGATTTATTGGGGGTATGTCATTACGACATTTTTCCAGAGATCGGCGAGGAGTGGAAAGCTATCCACCACCGCTGTCTGACCGGTGAAGTCATCCGCGCCGACGAGGATCGTTTTGTCCGGACGGATGGCAGTACGCAGTGGCTGCGTTGGGAAGTGCGGCCTTGGTATCAAGCCGGTGGTGCAATCGGCGGGATTGCCATGTTTACCGAGGATATCACTTACCGGAAGCAAGCCGAAGCAGCATTGCAGCAACTGAATGCCGATCTGGAGAAACGGGTTGCGGAGCGTACCGCCGAATTGAAGATGCTCAACCAATCACTGGAAAGCTTTGTGTATTCCGTTTCGCATGATTTGAAGGCGCCGCTGCGCGGGGTCGAAGGCTATAGCCGTTTGCTGGAAGAAGACTATTCCGATCGATTGGATGACGAAGGGCGTTTATTCATCAACAACCTGCGCGCGGGTGTCACGCGCATGAATGAGTTGATCGATGATTTGCTGGCTTATTCACGCATGGAGCGGCGTAAACTGGAATCCAATATGCTGGACCTGACAGCATTAACCCATCGGGTGATTGCGGAGTGTGGCGGGGAGATTGCCGCGCGTCAGATCGAAGTCATCTGCGATTTACCGCTATTGATGGTCAATGGTGATCGCGACGGCTTGGCTATGGTGCTGCGCAATCTGCTGGAGAATGCGATCAAGTTCAGCCAGCATGCGGCTCATCCGCGCATAGAGTTTGGCGCTGACCGGGATGACCGGCATGTGATCCTGTGGGTCCGCGATAATGGTATCGGTTTTGACATGAAGTATAATCAGCGCATCTTTGAGATTTTCGAACGTCTCCATCGGCTGGAAGATTACCCCGGTACCGGGATCGGTCTGGCTTTAGTCAAGAAGGCTATGCAACGTATGGGAGGACGGGTATGGGCACAAAGCACGCCGGGTGAAGGCGCGACCTTCTATCTGGAATTGACCGCGATGGCGGAAAACCTGAAATAGCGACGGAGTCGATAACGATGAGCTTATACCCACCGATTCTCCTGGTTGAAGACAATCCGCTTGATGTTGATTTGACGCTACGCGCTTTTCAACGCCGCAAGCTTATTAATCCGGTGTTGGTCGCGCGCGATGGCGAGGAAGCCTTGGCGTGGATACCGCGCTGGGAAGCGGGCGAGATCCAGCCGGCCGTCATTCTGCTGGATTTGAATTTGCCGCGCATTGACGGGTTGACGGTGTTACGGACCTTGAAACAACACGCGGTGCTTTGCCGCATTCCGGTTGTTGTTCTCACCACTTCAAAAGAAGATCGCGATATCCAGGCGGCCTACGATTTAGGCGTCAATTCCTATATTGTAAAACCGGTGGGGTTCGATAACTTCATGGACGTGGCGCAGCACATCGAACTGTATTGGTGTGTTCTCAACGAGCATCCCCAATAATCATGATGCGCGTTCTGTATATCGAAGATTCCGCCAGCGATGCCGATCTGGCCCTGCGCACCCTGCGCCGGACTGCACCGGATATCGAATTGGATGTAGTGAACACCCTGGCTGAAGGATTCAAGCGGCTTGCCGGACCGGATTGTCATGACGTGCTGCTGGTTGATCTATCTCTGCCCGATGGCTCCGGTTTGGATGCATTGACGCATGTTCGGGAGCAACGCCTGTCGATCGCGGTAGTCATTCTGACCGGGTCGGGCGATCAGGATTCCGCCGTGGCCGCGCTCAAGGCCGGCGCGGATGATTATCTGATCAAACGGGACGATTATCTGGAGCGGCTGCCGCGGATATTGCGCGGCGCCCGGGAGTATTTTCGCGACAATATGGAGCGCAGCCATCCGGCTCTGCGCGTGTTGTATCTTGAGCATAATGTATTCGATATCGACTTGATGCGCCGTCATTTTGTGTTGCATGCGCCGCATATCCAGATGACCGCGGTGAGCAGCGTGCAAGATGCGCTTGCGCTACTGCCTGATGATCCGGTGAAGCAGGCGGCGGAATTCGATGCATTGCTGATCGATTATCACTTGCCCAGCATGGATGGCTTGGAGTTTTTCCAATTGTTACGGTATGAGCGCAAGCTGAATATTCCTACCATCCTGGTGACAGGCCAGGGTAGTGAGATGGTGGCCGCGCGTGCGCTGCACTTGGGTGTGGATGATTATTTGTCGAAACACGAAGGCTATCTGTATGAGATTGTCGCCACCCTGGAGAAAGTGCAGCACCAAGCGGAACTGACCCGCGAACGGATCAGCTTGAAAAGTACCAGTCAGCGCCTTTCGTATCTTCTGGCCGCCAGCCCGACAATTTTGTACAACCTGCGGTTTTCCGGAGAAACGCCGCGTCCCAGCTGGGTGAGTGAAAATATTGAACGTCTGCTGGGCTATACGCAAGAAGAAGCATTGGCGGCGGATTGGTGGCGCTCGCATATCCATCCGGATGATCTTGAAGCGGCTTTGGCCCGCCAGCCGGTGTTGCTGAGCGAAGGCCAGTTGACGCACGACTACCGGTTTCTGCATCGATCCGGACGAATCGTCTGGATACTCGATGAGCTTCGATTGGTGCGGAATGCTGACGGCGAGCCTGCCGAAATTGTCGGTGCCTGGCTGGATATCAGTGAACATAAGCGGCTCGAACTGATACGCCAGGCGCATCAATCCGCATTGAATCTGATCGTTGCCAGCCAACCACTTCCGGTGGTTCTGAATGATATCGCGCAACGTCTCGAGGTGATCAATCCCGGCATGCTGGTTTCCATTTTGCTGTTGGATAAGCACGCGGGCCGTCTTAAGCACGGTGCGGCACCCAGTTTGCCGGATGAATACAATGCCGCTGTCAACCGCGTGATGATCGGGGATGGGATCGGTTCGTGCGGGGCGGCTGCGTGGCGCGGTGAAGCAGTGATTGTTACCGACATCGATCACCATCCGTTTTGGCAGCCTTTTCTGGAATCGACGCGCAAAGCCAATCTTCATGCCTGTTGGTCGATACCCTTTAAAGATGAGGCGGGCAGTGTGCTAGGCACTTTTGCCATTTATCATCGTACCCCGCGTGAGCCATCACCTGCCGATTTGATCCTGATCAATGAGTTTGCCTCGATCACGGCTGTGGCGGTGCAAAAGGTCCACGCCGCCGAAACATTAAAACAGGCGGCGGCGGTGTTTGAGTCCAGCCGGGAAGGGGTTGTCATCACCGACCTGGAACCGCGCATTCTGGCCATTAACCGCGCCTACACCGAAATTACCGGCTATAGTGAAGCACAGGTGCTGGGTAAGAATCCGAAGATCATCAAGTCGGGGCATCACGGTAAATCCTTTTATCAAGCAATGTGGGCCAGTCTGAAGACCGTGGGCCATTGGAGCGGGGAAATCTGGAACCGCCGCAGGAATGGCGAAATTTATCCGCAATGGCTGACAATCAGCACCGTGTGTAATGACAGGAATGAGCCCTGTAATTATGTCGGCGTGTTTGCCGACATTACGCAGATGAAGCAATCCGAGGCACAGCTGGCGCATTTGGCGCATTACGATCCATTGACCGGCTTGCCGAACCGGTTATTGGTGCAATCGCGCTTGTATCATGCGATTGAACGGGCGCAACGGCACAATCTGCGTATAGCGACGCTGTATGTCGATCTGGATCGTTTCAAGAACGTCAATGACAGCCTGGGGCATCCCATCGGAGATGAGCTCCTAATCATGCTGGCTGCGCGTCTGAAAAAGCGCTTGCGCGAGGAAGATACGCTGGCGCGCCTGGGCGGCGATGAGTTTTTGCTGGTGCTGGAAGATATCAAGGAACCGAGCGAACCCGCTTCTGTCGCGCAAACCCTGATTGATTTGCTCGCGACGCCCTTCGCACTGCCCAGCGGTCATGAGATCTTCATTAATGCCAGTATCGGTATCAGCCTTTTTCCGGATGATGCCAGCAACGTCACCGAGTTGATCCAGCACGCGGACATGGCCATGTATCTGGCGAAAAAAGAAGGCCGCAGCACCTATCGTTACCATACGGAAGCGTTGAGCATTGCCGCTAATGAACGCTTGGTCATGGAAACCCGTCTGCGCCATGCGCTTACCGCCGGAGAGTTTGTTCTGCACTATCAGCCGTTGATCGACGCGCATAGCGGCCGGGCAGTCGGGGTTGAGGCTTTGGTGCGATGGCAGCCGCCGGGAGAAGCCATCGTGCCGCCGGGAAAATTTATCCCGATTGCGGAAGAAACCGGATTGATCGTGCCGCTCGGGGAGTGGGTGTTGCGGACTGCCTGTGCGCAAGGACGGGCCTGGATTGATGCCGGTTTTGCGCCGCTCGTGATGGCGGTCAATCTGTCGGTACGGCAGTTCCAATCCGAGAATCTGGCTGAAGTGATCCAAAGGGTTCTGGAAGAAACGAAACTTCCTGCGGCTTGCCTGGAATTGGAGTTGACCGAAAGTATGTTCCTGGAACATGCGGAGCGCTCGATCGATACGCTGAAAACCTTGAAGGCGCCGGGAATCCAGCTGGCGATTGATGATTTCGGCACCGGCTACTCGTCATTGACTTATTTGAAGCGCTTCCCCATCGATAAACTCAAAATCGATCAAAGCTTCGTGCGCGGTCTGGCGCACGATCCCAATGATCGTGAAATTGCCGCCACGATCATCGCGATGGCGCGCGGTCTGAAATTAAGCGTCTTGGCGGAAGGCGTTGAGTCGGAGCAGCAGCTGGCTTTTCTGCGTCAGCATGGTTGTGATTATTATCAAGGATTCCTGTTTCACCGCCCCGCGCCGGCAAAAGAACTTGAAGCTTGGCTACGGGAGCATTCCGCACGGTCGTAAGAATTGCGCGTTCTGCTGGGGGTAGGAATTAGCGGCGTTAATTTTGACAATTCTTTACGTAACGCTTGAGAATTAATATTACATCGGATAAGCTGCTCTATGTTCAATCTAAACAAGGTTGTAGGCTGGATTTATCAAGTTGAATGATAACAATGGCCGATGAACGCTACATTTCCAATTAAAAGGAGCTGATGATGGGGCAATATAAGACACCGGGTGTTTACATTGTTGAAAAGAGCGCGTTTCCGAATTCTGTCGTGGAAGTGGCAACCGCAGTGCCGGCATTTATCGGTTATACGGAGAAAGCCAATAACAAAGGAAAATCGCTATTAAATAAGGCATGGCGTATTTCATCCATGTCGGAATTTATCAGCTTCTTTGGCGGACCGTCTAAAGCGCAATATGAAATTTCCGAAATTGCCGCGGCAGCCGCAGCGAAGGCGGGAAAAGGAGGGACTGCACCGGCTGCTGCTGTCGAATCGGATTTTGCGAGCGGCGATAAGGAATATGTTTTGGAACTCCAGGGCGCTCGTTATTTTCTGTATCACAGCATGATGCTGTTTTTTCAAAACGGCGGCGGCGCTTGCTATGTCGTATCGGTTGGCGGCTATACCGATGCTATCGAAAAGCCGAAGCTGAGCGCAGGGATCAATGTTTTATTAAAAGAGCAGGAACCGACGATGGTGGTGATTCCTGATGCCATGTCGCTGGCTGAACCGGATTGTATCGCATTGCAACAGGATGCTCTGAGTCATTGCGGGCAAGTGATGAAAAATCGCTTTGCCATTCTGGATGTTTTTGATGGCTATAAAGAAGCGCAGGATAGCGGGTGTATCGAGAAATTCCGCAATGATCTCGGCACGAACAGCCTGGATTTTGCCGCAGCCTACTATCCATGGCTCAATACATCCATCGTGCAAACCGGTGATTTGAACTTCGCTAACATTTCCAATGCGGATAAATTGCAGGAATTACTCAAAGCGGAAGTCGACGGCAGCGAGTTGGATGATAAGAAAAAAACCGAGATCAACGGCAAGATTGCGGAAATCGGTGTGACACCCAAAACAGCAACCATGTCGACCGATGTCGATCTGCACAAAATTCTGACAGCCGTTTGCCCGCTTTACAAAGGCATCATCGAAAGCATCAAGCTCAAACTCAATCTGCTGCCACCCAGCGCGGGCATGGCCGGTGTTTATACCATGGTGGACAATTCACGCGGAGTGTGGAAAGCACCTGCCAATGTCAGCCTGAATGCGGTCATTTCACCCGCCGTTGAGATCACCAATGCGCAACAGGAAGACTTGAACGTCACAACCGCAGGTAAATCGATCAATGCGATCCGGACGTTTATCGGCGAAGGCACCTTGGTTTGGGGCGCCCGCACGCTCGATGGCAACAGCCTGGATTGGCGCTATATCAACGTGCGCCGCACCATGATCATGCTGGAAGAGTCCATTAAACTGGCGACCAAAGCGTATGTATTTGAACCCAATGTCTCCAGCACCTGGGTAACGATCAAGAGCATGATCAGTAACTTCCTGACCAGTATCTGGAAACGCGGCGGTTTGGCCGGTGCGACACCGGAAGATGCCTTCGGTGTGTTCGTCGGTTTAGGCGAAACCATGACGCCGCAGGATATTCTGGACGGTATGTTGAAAGTGACCGTGCTGGTTGCATTAAGCCGTCCGGCAGAGTTTATTGAGATCACCTTCCAGCAGCAAATGCAGAAATCTTAATCTGAAAGTTAGTGCGTTAATCAGTGCAATTGACAAAAACAACGTTTATTTCTTAATCATAAAATTGGGAGTGCATTATGGCAGATGATGGATCAGCTCAGTCGACGACAGTTTGGCCTATGCCAAAGTTTTATTTTCAGGTTAAGTGGGATTCTCAAGTCATGCGGTTTCAGGAAGTCAGTGGTCTGGATATTCAGTCGGAAGAGATCAAATACCGCCATGGCGATAGCCCGGAATTCTCCGTGATCAAGATGCCGGGGATGAAGAAAGTCGGCAATATCACCATGAAGAAAGGCGTTTTCAAGGGCGATAACAAATTCTGGGATTGGTTTAAACAAATCAAGATGAATACCATCAAGCGCTTGCCGGTCACTATCAGTTTGCTGGATGAAGGCGGCAAGGCGACGATGGTGTGGACGCTCACGAACGCCTGGCCGACCAAGATTACCGGCACCGATTTAAAATCGGAAGGCAATGAAGTGGCGATAGAATCCATCGAAATTGTGCATGAAGGCCTGACGATCGCCAACAGTTAGTGTTTTTAAATCTTGCCAGCAGATGGGTGACTCATGAATATTTCATTATCCGGAAATGTTTATCCACCCTCTGCTTTCTATTTTAAGGTCGTGATCGGGCCACCGGCCGGATTGTCGGCGGATACTTCTTTTCAGGAGGTGTCCGGAATCGAAACGGAAATGGAAGTGGAATCGGTTGTTGAGGGCGGTGAAAACCGGTTCGTGCGGCAATTGCCGAAAGGCATCAAGCATCCCAATTTATCCTTGAAGCGCGGCATTGCGCCATTGACCTCACCGTTGGTGGTGTGGTGCAAATCGACGCTTGAATCCGGTTTTAATTTGGCGATTAAGCCCTTGCCTGTTCTGGTGTATCTGATGAATGAAGACAAAATGCCGATTCGCGGCTGGTCTTTCGATTCGGCTTACCCGTTGAAATGGGAAGTCGAAAGCTTCGGCTCCACCAAAAACGAAGTCGCCATCGAAAAGATCATTCTGAGTTATACCGTTTCCATGCGCATTATCTAGCAGGTGTAAGTATACCCAATGGCGATAGAGATTAAACAACTGCTGATCAAGTCCAATATCGTGCAACGCACCGGGAACGAGGATCTCGATTTATCCGAAGAGCACCGGTTGTTGAAAGAAGAAGTGCTGGCGGAATGCCGCCGCATGATCGCGGATTTTCTGCGCGAACAGGGGGAACGCTAAATGTCGCTGGGCGGTGCCAAGGCGCTGTTGACGATTTCGCCCTGCGCCGTGAATAACGGCAAAATCAGTGTCGATGGCTCGTTGAAAAAATTTGCAGCCATGATCAATCCCGCCGGTTACGAGCAAACGTTCAAGCTGAGCTATTCAAAAAACAAAGTGCTGGGGCAACCGGGAACTGAAACCAAGTACGATGCAAGCCACCCGGAAAAATTTGTTCTCAAGGAATTGATACTGGATGCCACCGGGGCTGTCTCGGCCAATCCGCTCTCGGTAGTCAGCGATCCGGTTCCGGTCAAGGAACAGATTGAATTATTGAAAGACGTTGTGTATCGCTACCGAGGGACTAAGCACGAAGCGCCTATTGTGCAGGTGAAGTGGGGCGAATTACTTTTCTACGGGCGGGTGGAGTCACTGAAATTTGACTATACCTTGTTCAAGCCCAGCGGCGTGCCGTTGCGCGCCAAAGTCACACTGGCCTTTGTCGAATATCAGAGCAAAGAGGAAATATCCAAGGAAGCAGCGCAAGAATCCCCGGATTTGACGCACTTGATCGAGGTGAAAGCAGGGGACACTTTACCGCTGTTGTGTTACCAGATTTATCAGGACTGTAACTACTATATCGATGTTGCAAAGATTAATCGTCTGACGGATTTTCGTGATCTTAAACCCGGAACTAAGCTTCAGTTCCCTCCATTGAGCTAGGTTTACTATGGCAGATTCCCCATTAACGGGCAGTACGGGTGTCGTATCGGTGACCATTCTGAGCGATGGCAATGCCATAGCCGATACCATTCAGGTCGTTTCGGTCGAGATCATGTACGGAGTCAATAAAATTCCCGGTGCCAAGATCGTCTTACTGGATGGGGATATGCCGAGCAACAAGTTTCCGGTCAGTGATGCGGATGATTTTAAACCCGGCGCGGTGATCACGATCAACGCCGGTTATGCCAATCAAACCAGCGCCATTTTCAAAGGCGTGGTCATCAAGCATGGCATCAAAATAGACGGTGACAATTTTTCCCGTTTGATCGTGCAGTGTAAAGACAGCTCGGTTGCCATGACGGTGGGGCGTAAGAATGCTAATTTCGTCGATTCGAAGGACAGCGACATTATCAGCAAGCTGATCGGCGCATACAGCGGCTTGAGTTCCAATGTGACCGCCACTACAACCAGCTATAAAGAACTGGTGCAGTACTATTGCAGCGACTGGGATTATTTGCTGACACGGGCGGAAGTCAATGGTTTTCTGGTGACGATCGATGCCGGAAAAGTAACGGTCAAAGCGCCGCAAGTTGATGGTGAAGCGGTTCTGACCCTGACGTACGGTATCGATTTGATGGCGTTCAGCGCGGATGTCGATGCCGCTGCGCAATTTTCCGTGGTGAAAGGCATCGCATGGAGCCTGACCGATCAGGCGGTACAGGAAGTACAGGCGAGTCCCGAACAATTAACCGGCCAGGGTGATCTTACCGCCGGTGTTCTAGCGGGCGTAATGGCGCCGGATTATTTCCGCCTGCAAACCGATGCGCCGCTGGAGAACGCTTCGCTCACCAGTTGGGCCAAGGGGCAGCAGATTAAGTCCGGTCTGGCGCGCATCCGAGGTTACGCGGCGTTTCAAGGCAGCGCCAAAGTGAAAATCGGCGATCTGGTTGAGTTGAAAGGCGTGGGCAACCGCTTTAACGGCAAAGTGCTGGTGACGGCAGTGAAACATGACATCAGGCAGGGCAATTGGGTGACGGAAATTGAGTTCGGCCTATCGCCGCAGTGGTTCGCCGAGCAATATAAAACCGAGGCACCGCTTGCTTCGGGCTGGGTGCCCGGAGTCAACGGTTTGCACATCGGTGTGGTGAAAAAGCTCGATGCCGATCCGGAAGGACAATACAAGATTCAGGTATCCGTGCCGGTTTTGCAGGCGGAAACCGATGGCGTATGGGCGCGGCTGGCCAGTTTCTACGGTTCCAACGGCATCGGCGCTTTCTTCATTCCCGAAATCGGCGACGAAGTGGTGTTGGGATACTTCAACGACGATCCTTCGCATCCGGTCATTCTCGGCAGTTTGTACAGCAGCAAACAGAAGATGCCTTACGAATTGACCGCCGACAATTTCACCAAAGCCGTGGTGACGCGCAGTAAGCTGAAGCTGGAATTCGACGATGACAAGAAGGTGATCACCGTAACCACACCCGGCAATAACAAAATCGTCATCAGTGACGATCAGAAATCGATTCTGCTGCAAGACCAGAACTCCAACAAAATCGAGCTCAATTCCAGTGGAATTACTATCGACAGCCCGAAAGACATCAAGATCAGCGCCAAGGGCAAGGTAACCATCGACGCGGTGAGCAATATCGAATTGACGGCGAAAGTGGATATCAAGAATCAAGGACTGAATATCAATCATCAAGCCAACGTCGGTTTCAGCGCCAAAGGCAACGCTACCGCCGAGCTGTCGGCCAGCGGCCAGACCACGGTAAAAGGCGCTATTGTGATGATCAATTAAGCTGTATTGAATGCTCAGGATTTCAATTGTTTTGAAAGGAATTTAACGATGCCCCCAGCCGCACGTATCACTGATATGCATACTTGCCCGATGCAAACACCGGGTGTGCCGCCGATCCCCCATGTGGGCGGCCCGATCAGCGGTCCTTGCGTGCCCACTGTATTGATCGGCAATATGCCGGCCGCCGTGGTAGGGGATATGTGCGTCTGCGTCGGCCCGCCCGACAGTATTGTGAAAGGATCGGCGACGGTCATGATCAGCAACCGCCCGGCTGCCCGGATTGGTGACACAACGGCGCACGGCGGCACGATTGTACTGGGTTTTCCGACGGTGATGATCGGCGGCTAGCATGGGAGCCAAGCGATGAGTGCCGACGATAAATCATTCCTGGGAACCGGCTGGGGATTTCCGCCTGAGTTCGGTCAACATGGATCGATGCGGCGAGTGTCGGCTGAAGAGGATATTCATGAAAGCCTGTATATCCTCTTATCGACCAATCCCGGTGAGCGCGTGATGCAACCCACGTACGGCTGCGGTTTAAAAAGTCAGGTCTTTGAAGAGATCAATGAGACGGCGGTCACGGTCATGGTTGACCTGATCAAGCGTGCGATTCTTTTTTTTGAACCTCGCGTTGTGGTGGAAAATATCCGGGTCGATTCCGGTAACCGGGAAGACATCTTGAATGGCTTGATCAAGATTGATATCACCTACATCGTGCGGACCACAAATAACCGCCACAATATCGTGTACCCGTTTTATTTCACTGAAGGCACGAATGTTAAATTATAAGGTTTCTGGGTGAATGAAGCTTCGCACCGATTGGTCAACACAATATCATCTGCACATCAGTGACGGTAAGAGTCAGGAGAAAAGATTATTACCGGCGCTGGAGAAGGATTATTTCAACGTCGCCGATATGCGCTTTCACACCTTATTGGCGCTGCTGGTTGAATATGCGCAAGTGATGAAGTTTTACAACCTGAATAACCGGGAAGATGGGACCTGGGCGCATTTTTTTTCGCTGGATGAGACGGTTGTCATTGCCACGATTCTGGCTGTCGATCTGGATAAGCTGGCGACCGGCGCTGCCGGTCAGGGCAATATGGCTGACGATGAATTAACAAAGGCATTGCGTGTATTGTCGGCAAAAGAAATCAGCCAGCATATGCTGTCGTCTTATACTGCGGTCAGGTTGCTCGACCGGTGGCTGCAATTGCTTGCGCGGACAAAAAATGCCATCGGTACCGAATTGCGTAAGGTGTTGGAAAGCGTCATTACCGGGCTCAGGAAAGATATCGATGTGCTTGGGCAATATTTGGCTGAGCATGTTACGCATCACACGCTCGAAACGATTTTCTCCCGCGATTTAATGACATTGTTGCAAGTGACGGAAGAAACCACGCTCAGTCACGGCAATGCAACGGTTGATGTAGCCGATGCCATTCCTATCCGGTCCAGTTTCTATGCGTTCGTCAAAGCCATTGAGATGGTGCAAGGCAGTGCGGAAAAATTATTGTCCGCTTCGTTAACCAGCAAGGATCATGAGCCTGCAGCAGGATTGTTGCTTGCCTTTTTGCAGTTGTTTCAGAAACTGCACAATAAAATTAATCGTTTCACCTTGAACTATGTCGATTTCTATTACGACCAGGTACTCAAAGTTCAACCACGCGGTTTCACACCCGATCATGTTTATTTGGCGCTCGTTCCCAACAAAAAAAATCACACTGTATTGATAACGAAAGGAACGGAATTTCTCGCCGGTAAAGATGAGAACAAGCAAGATATTATTTATACCGCTGACGACGATGTCTTGATAAGCGACGCCTCAGTGAGCGCTATCCATACGTTATTTTTTAAGCGCGATCCGTTAAATTTTCCCGAAAATGGTTTGTGCGAATCGGTTGTGTTGAATGATCAGGCGGGCGCGATCACCCGGCAGATCCCTACCGGTGGCTGGTTGAATGATGTGCCGGTTTTAACCGGCGATAGCGCGCTGGACAGCGATAATGTTCAGATGTACCCATTATTCGGCGCACCTAAAAAAGGTGAGGAAACCATTCTGCTGCAGCATGCCCGCATCGGGTTTGCGTTGGCCAGCAAGGCGCTGTGGTTGCAAGAAGGACGCCGGACGGTCTCGATACATATGAAATACACCGCTGGACCGGGAGGTGATAATAAAATCACCTTGGAACAATGGATCCGGAAAATCGCGGCTGCCATGCAGTTATCCGGAAGTACCGGTGAGATAACACCGATCCAAGAGCAGCAGGCTTTTTTCAAAGCGTTCCGGGATATTTTCATCATCAGTTTGTCGGTCGAAGGCGGATGGCGGGAGATCGCGGAGTATCTGCCATCCTATTCGGGAGTTGAGCAACAACAGGAAGAAAACAGCCTGGCGCTTACTTTTTTCCTGCCGGAAAATTTTCCGGCAGTCGTTCCCTACGACCCCAAAATTCACGGCGAGGGTTATGAAACCGGGCTGCCTGTGGTGCGATTGGTTCTGAACCCCAAGAGCTACTTATATCCCTATGGGATTTTGAGCGAGCTGGAATTGGATTCGATCCGCATCGATGTCGCGGTGGAAGGGTGCCGCACGGTGCAATTGCACAATAACATCGGACAATTATCCCCGCTCGCGCCGTTTGCGCCGTTTGGTCCGCTGCCGGAAGTTGGTTCGTATCTGATCGTGGGGTGCCCGGAAGCGGCCGGTAAGCAATTATCGGATTTCAACGTCGAGATCCAATGGGGCGGCTTACCTGCTGGTATCGGCGGTTTTAAAACTCATTACCAGGGCTATGAAACGTTTGGCGATACCGACTTCCGGGTCAGCACAACGGTACTGTCAAATGGCAAATGGCTGCCGGAGACTGCCAAGGCAGCGGTTGTCCATTCTCTTTTTCAGATTAAAGCCGGTTTGGATGGCGGCAGTGAAGTCAGTGCGTACCGTAAATTATCGTGCACGCCGGTCATTTCCTATTGGAGTCCTGTTGAATATCGCAATGCTTTGGCAGAATTCGCTTACACACCCTCCACTCATCGGGGTTTCTTCAAATTCACATTGGCGGGGCCGGTACAAGCATTCGGTCATCGCGATTATCCCACCGCATTGGCTAATGTGTTGACTTTCAACGCCAAGCAGAAGCATGCCAAGTTTCTTAAGCGCGTGCCTAATCCGCCGTACACACCGATGATCACATCCATCGCAGTCAACTATAAAGCTTCTGCGCAAATGATCATGGGTAAGGAAGAAGTCAATTGCGTTGCGGCGCTGCAAGAGAGAATGATTTATTTGCACCCGCTGGGATGGAAAAATGTCACGATGCGAGCCGATCAAGCCCATTATTTGTTGCCGCAATTTCTCCACTCCGGGAATTTATTGATTGGCTTGAAAGGGTTGACCGGCGGTGGTGTGATTACACTATATTTTTATTTGCGGGAGAACTCATTGCCGGTAGAGGCCGCTTCGCTGAAGGAGATGCAATGGTTTTATCTGACGGATAACCAATGGGTTCCGCTCAGCGCTAAAGAGATCGTATCCGACTCCACGCAGCGGTTTATGAGGTCTGGAATCATCACCTTGAATATTCCGGCGGATATTTCCCAGGACAATACCGTGCTGCCGGCCGGATTATCCTGGTTGCGGGTGTCGTCCGATCACGATCTGGAAAAATTTTGCAGCTTGTATTCCATTCATACGCAGGCGTTAAGAGCCAGCCGGTATCTGGAACAGGATGCCGTGCCCGGCAATGCCATCCGCTTGCCTGCCGGTGCGGTGTCGAGTGCGCGCAAATCAATTCCGGGCTTAGGCGCCGTCAAACAAATTCAGCCCTCTTTTGGTGGCTGTTTGGCGGAAGACCGCGCGCATCTGCGCATTCGTGTCAGCGAGCGGTTGAGGCATAAAAAGCGCGCGTTGCTGCCAGCCGATTATGAATTGCTGATACTGGAACAGTTTCCGCAAATCTATAAGGTGAAGTGTTTTCCCGGCATGAACCCTGATTTTGTGCTCAAGCAGCGCTTCAGTCCCGGCCATGTGCTGATTGTGGTGGTGCCCTATCTGGCGCAGAATGAAAGCGTCACGCAGAAACCGCTGCTGAATGGCCACCTGATTAATGAAATACAGGATTTTATCAACCAATATGTGCCGCCGTTTGTAACCGCACATATCCTTAACCCGGTGTATGAAGTCATCCAGGTGCGCTGCACGGTCAAGCTGAAAAATCCATTGCTGGCCGGCATGTATCTGGAGCGGTTGAATCAGGCGATAACGGATTTTCTGTCGCCGTGGAACGAGACCGTGGGGTATACCCGCCACTTTGGCTGGATGGTCAGTAAACATGAGATTGAGTCTTTTATTCAGAGCCTCGACTATGTCGATCGTGTCACCAATCTTTCGATACTGCGTATTGCACCGGCGGGCGAAGATTATTTCGATTTGTTTGACAGCGCGGATAAACCGGAGGATTCGGAAGTAAAAGATATTATTCCGGTATATCCCTGGAGTATCGTGGCGCCTATCAAGCAGCATTTTATCGAGATGGACGATCGCTACGATTTAATCGAGCCGCAAATCACCGGCATCGGCGAACTCGAAATTGGCAGTACTTTTATAATTTCTGACGAAAAATGGCGCGAAAAGATAGAAAAACACTAGAAGCCAAATTCAAGAATGGCAGGATGCCTTCTGAAGTGGCATTTGCCGATTTAATCGATTCGACGCTGAATCTGATTGATGATGGATTCGAGAAAACCGCCGAAGAAGGGTTGAAAATTTTTCAGCTGGGCGACGGCAAGCTGATGAGTTTTTATCAGAACATGGCGACACTCAACGCCATGTGGTCTGCCGGTATCGATAAAGCAACGGGAAATTTGAGTTTCGGCAATAAAAATAACCCGCATATTCTGACATTGCGCAGCACCGATGGCAGCAACGCCGAGTCCGGCGATGCGGTAAAATCCGGTGTCGGTATCAATACCGACAATCCCCGCTGTGAACTGGATGTCGCCGGTACCATCGCTTCGCATGGCAGAGTCGGACGCCGCGGAGAGCTGCCGGTACCCGCGGACGGGAACTGGCACGATATCACCGAAACGCTGACCGGCTGTCAGGCCTTCGAGGTGATGGCCGGTGTCGGCGGTAAGGATGCCGACGGCAAGTATGCCTTGATGCATGCTTTCGCGCTCAACGCCTATAACGACAAGAGCCACATCACCTATCATCAAGCGCATTATGGCGCCAAGTGCAATCGCCTGGAATTACGCTGGGAGCGTGGTGCGAATATCGAAAACTTTGAATACACGCTGCAGCTTCGTGTGGAATCGTCATACGGTGACAAGATCTGGGTGAATTATTACATTACCCGGTTATGGTATGACCCGGTGATGTATGAAAGCGAAAAAGAGCCGGAATCGGCGTACCCCAAGGTTTTACGCAAGAGACAGGAAGACAAATAAATGTCCGCGCGCACGCTAGTCATTCATTTGAGTTTGCAGGAAGGCAATCTGCTGCTGGAGGCGCTGGCCGAGCTGCCGTTCAAATCCGTATTCGAACTGATCGGCAAGTTAAATCAACAAGCCAATGAATTGTTTGCGCCGGGTATCGTGCCGCAGGAACGGCAGCGCTTTGTGTTTGCCGAAGCTGAACTGTCACTGGCCATTAAGGCGCTGGGCAATTTGCCTTATCATCGCGTTCATCCCTTGCTGTCCGGTTTGCACCAGCAAATTCAAGCGCAATTGAGCAACCCGCATTCATTCGCAGCTTCGCAAGAGTATGCCGGCCTCTGAGCAAATACCGCGTATCCGGATCGATCCCGATGGATTGGATTTTGAGACGTTACGCAAGGAAGCCATCGGTAAGGTTCAGGATTTATCCGGTGACGTATGGACCGACTATAACCTGCATGATCCCGGCGTTACCATTCTGGAACAACTCTGCTATGGGTTGACCGATCTGTCTTATCGTTCCGGATTTACCGTCCCGGATTATTTGACCGGTGAAAAAGGAACGATCGATTATCAGCAGCAAGCGCTCTACTCGCCGGAAGAAATTCTTCCCAGCGCCGCAGTAACTGGAATCGATTATCAGAAAATTCTCTACGATGCCATTCCGGAGATCGATTATGTCTGGCTCGAACCCAGCGCGACGGAAGAGAATGCGGGTCTTTACACCATATTTGTGAAGCTTGACGATGAGCTGATTCAAAGCCGGGCGGATCCACCCAAACAGAGCGAGAGTCTGAGCGAACTATCCGGTAAGCTGGAACGGATCAATGCCGCTTCGGAGCAGGTTCGCTCGCTGTTGGATCAACTCGGCCATCAACTGGATGCCTGCCACGAAAACTTAAAACGTGGACACGATTTTGCGGCTGATATTGACTTGCCGTTCCCGGCATCCGAGCAACTGGCTGAGCAAATAGGCGATATCCTGCATCAGCTGGATGCGAGTTTATCGAATGTCGACGATATCTGGAGCAAGATCGGCTCCATTTGGTCGGTCATGATGGACTCATCGCTCAGCGCGGATTTGAGTACCCGGTTGAACGAAGTGTTGTTCAAATTGGATGCGGTATTCCATTATGCGAAACTCAACGATGCGTTAAAAAATATTCTGGCTGCGATTGAATCAAACCCGGATGATTGGATAGCCAATGGCGGTGAGTTGCTGGCAAAGCTGGTCATTCCCTTGTCGCGCTTCGGGAGTGTGTTATCCAGATTGGATAAAGTATTGGCCGGAATCGGCGATGGTTTGTTTTCGGAAATTGATACGCCGGATCGAAGTGCCGGGAAACTCGATGAAAAAGCCGTCATACAAAAGATCCGCTCTGTTTTTGCCGCGCATCGTAATCTGTGCGAGGATATTCATCGCGTTGAGATTATCCATACGGTGCCCTATTTTCTGGCCGGTGAGATCGAAATACAACCGGCTCACAATAGCGCCAAAATTTATGCTGAAATCTTCCTCCAATGCGCCCACTACATTTCTTCCGGCATTCAGATTGATCGCTATGAATCGATTCTGAGTCAAACGGGCAATTACGAACAGGTTTTTTCCGGCCCGCTGACAAAGCACGGTTTTATCAGCGACCGGTGCTTTGAAGGCGCGGAGGAGATTCTTAGCGTAGTCGATTTAATTTCCCTGATCAGTCAAATCGACGGTGTAAGCAAGGTGCACGATCTATACCTGATTGATCAGGAAAACAAGAAGTACACCAGCATTGCCTATGACTCATCGCGCTACGTATTTCCCGATCTGTGTTTTCCTAAATCCGGCAAGCCGAAGCAACTGTTGCGGCTGGTGCTTCCCCAAGATGTAAGCCGTAAGAATCATGACGGCAAGGCGGGGTTTACGCCCTACGAGAATGCGCAAGACGAAGCATTGCTGGAAGAAACGCGTCTGGAACTGAAAAAATTAATTTTTGCATACCATGCATTCAGAAATAACCGCCCGTCGTTTGCGCATTTAATTCCGCTGCCCAAAGGAGAGCGGCGGGTATCGCCCGATTATTACTCGATTCAGAATCATTTTCCGGCCATTTACGGGATTAACCGTTACGGTATTCCGCAATCGGAATCGCCCGACGTAAAAGCAAAGGCAAAGCAACTCAAAGCATATCTCTTTCCATACGAGCAATTGATGGCGGATTACTTGAAGCATCTGCAAGAAATGCCGCGCTTGTTTTCGCTCGATTCCAGGCTGGAACAGTCCTATTTTTCCCAGTTTCTCGATGACCGGAATATTCCCGGTATCGAATCGCTGTATGCGGGCGGCAAGCAGTATAGCCAAACCGTTCTTGCCGGTATTCTGGCGCATCATGATGACTTTTCCGAGCGCAGGAATCGCGTGCTGGATACGGTATTGGCGATGTATGGCGAGCAATATCCGCAACGCTCATTGCAGCAATTCGATTGTTACCGGCGCGCCGATCAAGGCAAATGGGTGATCGAAAACAAAATCAATTATCTGAAATGTATCCGGGAAATCACGCGTGACCGGGCGAAGGGTTTTAACTACCTGAAACCGGTATTGCACGCGCATCATGGTGAGATGGAAGAGAATCTCGCCGGTGCGCATAAACGGATCAGTATTCTGCTGGGATTGCAGTCATTCGATCGCATTGCATTGATTACCGATGTCCTCACTGGAAGAAACAGCCGTCTGATTCCCGATCATATTCTGGCGGAACATGTGCAATTTTTACCGGAGAAAATGGAAGATCGTGCGATTCCGATCGTGTTCGAGCAAGAAAAATTTGCCGGAATTGCCATTCCCGCAAAGCTCCCGCCGTTTGGTTACGGCGTTTTTAAGGATGGAGTCGAGATAAAAAATTTCCGGCTGATCAGCACTAGGGAATATACCGCCGTGTGCTTGAAGTCCGGACAGAATACTCACTTGTGGCCGTTGAGCCGCAAACGCAACCGGGATGAAGCGGTTCGGTACGCGCATGAGTTCTGCAACGCGATCACGCAGTTGAATATCGCATGCGAGAGTTTTCATATGATCGAACACGTGCTGCTGCGGCCCCGGGGGGAAGATGTTGCTAGCGGTATTCCCGGGACTGAAGATTTTTTTGATTTCCGCGTCAGCGTGATCTTTCCATCCTGGACAGCAAGGTTTGCAAATACCGCATTCCGTAAATTTGCCGAGGAAACGGTGATCAAAAATCTCCCCGCGCATATTCTCCCCGAGTTTTACTGGTTCGACTTTGTCCTTATGCAGGATTTCGAGCAACGCTATAAAACTTGGTTATTTTGTTTGCAGCAGGCGAATCTCGATCATCATCAGGATAATTTCAAGCAATTAAACAGAGCATCGGAACGAATCATCTCTTTTCTGCTGAAGAACAGAGGAGAAGCAGATTGTGAATGCTGGCTTTAATACTATGTCGAGCGCGCACCGCATTGATGAATTTATTTTTGACTGTTCGTTTGACTCTCTCTCGTTAGCAAACGAACACGAGCCGGAAATGAATGCTTTCCTAACAGCAAAGTTGCTGCCCGCCATCGATTCAATCCTGAATGAGTTCGATGAAACCGGTGCGGTCTGGCGCTTGGATCGGGTGGAAATTGACCTGGGCGATATTCCCGGCGCGGATTTTTATGCTGAGCTGGTTCAGCGCGTGCAGGAAGAATTGAGTGATCAGTTGCGTGCGATGCAAAGCAATTTTCCGCAATCCGGATCGATGCCGGTCAAGACGTTGCCAACCCAGTTACCGGTACAGCGGGTGAGTAAAATCCAAACGGATTTGGAAAAACTACAGGATTTTTTGCTGACGGGCCGGATGCCCTGGTATATGGACACGGGGGATCGGCAAGCGCACGAAAAAATGCTGCAGCAAGTACTGCGGGAGCACAGCGCCAGTACAGCTTGGGTGCATCTGCTCAAACGTTTGCTGGCGGCGGAAAGAACAGTAGTGATTAACCGCTTGGTTTCGCAGTTTCCACACCGTGCATTGGAGGATGTTTTAAGCCGTATCACGCCGGATCATGCGCATCCGCTGCTGGATTTCCTGCGGCTATATCAACGGGCACTATCAGACATGGATGCCGTGCCAACCGCTCGAACTCAGGCGGTCAATACCGTATGGGAAAAGCTCTTGGCAATACTGCTGCAACAGGGCCAGCCTGCGGATAGCGGGGTGACTGTGCTGGATCGCCTTTTCCGGGAAATTGCACCGCTGCAAGCGCGAGAATCGCTCTCCCTGCTGAAAAGAATCCGTCAATTCGCTGTGCAGTCTCGTAACGAAGGAAAAACCGGCAACTTACTGTATGACGCATTGCTAGCCATGGAAAATGCCTATGCACGGAATTTGCATACGGATTCCACGGAAAACTCAGTCTTGCCAGTGCGCCGGAATGACCATCAGGATGCGGCACGAGACAAGACAAAAGAGACAGAAAATGGGCGCAGGCAAGAACAGGCACAACACCCGCAGATTACTGCACAACCCGCGGAAGCAAAACAAGCCCAGCCGGTGCATGAGGTATTGTATTCCCGCATCATAGCGGCGCTGCAACAGGCGAAGTTGCTCGACGCGGAATTTGCTTCGAGCGTGCTGCGGCTACAAGCGGCTGAACGGCAGCAACGGTTGCAGCGCTTACTGCAATCGCCAGAAATAAAACCCCAGCTGCTCCGGCTGTCGCAACCGGTTCTGCTGGATATCAGCTACTGGTTGTCGCCACTAGCGGCGCTGCTGATCGAACGCTTGCTGTCGCATAGCGCCGTGTTGTACCGGCTGCCCGGATCGTCCGGGAAAACAACGCAGAAACACTGGAAGCAGCAGTTATTGGGCGCGAGTCTGGATTATTTGTTGTCCGAAACCGCGACAGAGACCGATCCAGCCGCTTACTTGCAAATGCTCGTGCGCGCTGTTTCTCCGGAAGAAATGGATTTGCAGACAACGCTCCGAACCTGGTACGAAGCGCTGGAACACAGCGAAACCGGCGGCGCGATAGCGACGTTATTGCGAACCCTCATCGGCGGCGTACCGGCATGGCAGGGGGCAGTAGTAGAAGAAACCTCGCACTCCGCTCAGGAGCTAAACCCGCAAAGCGAAGCAAGCGCTTTTTACCGGCAACTCCAGCAACGCTTTACAACCGGTCACCCGACCGCCGGGCAGTACAGCCTACGCACGCTGCTGGAAACGTTAGCAACCAATCACCCGGCGCAACTGCAGCAACTGCATCGAGACTTGCGCAGCCGCCGCTACGATGTAACGGCAGCGCAATTGGACGCGGCCGAACTGCACAGCCTGGTTGAACAACTGCTGAACATGGAATCCGCCAGCGACACTACCGACCGGCGCACCTTCCTGCAAGCAATAGAGAAACATGCTGATCGCGTCAATGACCGGCAAACCTACTACCGGCTGCTGCTGGAAGAGCTACTGCATGAGCGGGAAATCGACCTGGAAGCGATTGCGGCCCAGTCGCAGCAAACGCCTTCCCGGTTCAGCGATACCCCTGCAGACTGGAACACGCAAGAGAAGCAAGAGAAGCAAACCGAAACGGAATCAGCAACCGGATTCACTGCACAACAATCAACCAAACAACACCCCCCGGCAGGCGATGAAGCACTGTACGCAACAGTACTCGCAGCCTTGCGCGAGGCACAGCTGATTGACGCGCATCATGCAACGGTTGAGACAAGCACTCAACCGGCTGAACTCAGGCAACGATTACGCATGATACTGCGCGCGATAGCCATACCCGGCTGGGTGAGCAAACTACCGCCATCCATACGGATGGAAATCGCTTACCTGCTGGCGCCGCAAGCGGCCGTGCTGAATGAACATTTGCTGGCGCAGGCGGATAAGTTATACCGGGTAAGTGGGTTAAGCGGACAAAAAAGTCAGAAGCAGTGGCAACAGCGCGTATGGGCTGCCAGCCTGCGTTATCTGCTGACTCTGGACACTGCTGAAATCACACCGGCCGCTTACTTGCAGGCACTCGCACGCGGCGTATCGGATGAGACCGGTGTGCAGATCAAGCTACGGGCTTGGTATGAAGCGTTGGCGCAAGGCGAAGCTGGTGATAAAGCGCAAACGGCTGACTTTCAACCGTTGTCGGAGAGCCGGTTAAAAGAACGGAAAATTGATCCGAAAGCAATTGCAGCGTTACCGCAGCAAACATTGCTTGGAAACGATCCTGCCCATAAAAATCGGAACAAGCCGATCACAGCCGAACCGGTGAGCACCGAATCAACTTTCCAGCCGAGTAATGCCCGTGAGGATTGGAACGAACAAACCAAACAAGACAAGCAAGCCGAAACGGAATCAGCAGCTGGATCAACGTCACAACAATCAACCAAAAAACACTCCCCGGCAGGCAATGAAGCACTGTACGCAACAGTAATCGCAGCCTTGCGCGAGGCACAGCTGATTGATGCGCATCATGCAACGATTGAGACAAGCACTCAACCGGCTGAACTCAGGCAACGGTTACGCATGATACTGCGCACGATAGCCGTACACGACTGGGTGAATCAGCTGACGCAATCGGCCCGGATGGACATTGCCTATTTGTTAGCTCCGCCAGCAGCAGTACTGAACGAACATCTACTGGTGCACGCGGATATGCTATACCGGGCGGCTGCCCGGATTGAACAAAGCAGCCAGAAGCAATGGGAACAGCGCTTGTGGGCGGCCAGCATGCGTTATTTGCTAACTCAGGATGCTGCTGATATTTCACCAGCGGCCTATTTGCAGACGCTTGCACGTGGCGTATCGGGCGAGGCCGATGCGCAAGTTACACTACAGGCTTGGCATGAGGCGCTGGCGCAGCGTAACACTTCCGGTGCATTGCATACATTGCTGAGAAGCCTCGCTGCGAGCACTCAGGCAGAAGGGAGAGCAGATGCGAGGCACAGTCAGCCGGCAAAACTAGAAGCAATAAAAGAGGCCGAGAATGTAGAAGCAATCAGATTGCCGGAGATTACTGCACAACCCGCTGAAGCGGAACAAGCCCGGCCGGTGCATGAGGCATTGTACTTCCGCATCGTAGCGGCGTTGCAACAGGCAAAGCTGATCGACGCGGAGTTTGCTGCGAGCGTGCTGCGACTGCAAACGGTTGAACGGCGGCAACGGTTGCATCGTTTACTGCAATCGCCAGCAATAAAACCCCAGCTGCTCCAGCTGCCGCAACCGGCTCTGCTGGACATCAGCTACTGGCTGTCGCCGCCAGCGGCGCTGCTAATCGAACGTCTGCTGGCGCATAGCGCCGTGCTGTACCGGCTGCCCGGATCGTCCGGGAAAGCAATGCAGAAACACTGGAAGCAGCGGCTATGGAGTGTGAGTCTGGATTATCTGTTGTCTGAAACCGCGACAGAGACCGATCCGGCCGCTTACTTGCAAACACTCGTGCGCGCAGTCTCTCCAACAGAGGCGAGCTTACAGACAACCCTGCGCGCCTGGCACGTAGCGCTGGAAAACAGCCAAACCGGCAGCGCGATAGCGGCGTTATTGCGAACGCTCATCGGCGGCACACCGGCATGGCAGCGGATAGCCGAAGAAATCCCGCATTCCGTTCAGGAGTTAAACCCAGCAAGCGAAGCACATGCTGCTTACTGGCAGATTCAGCAACGCTTCACAACCGGTCAACCGGCTGCCGGGTACGATCTGAGCGCGTTGCTGGAAATGCTAGCAACCAATCACCCGGCGCAACTGCGGCAACTGTATCAAAACTTGCGCAGCCGCCGCTACGATGTAACGGCAGCGCAGCTAGACGCGGCCGAACTGCACAGCCTGATTGAACACCTGCTGCGGATGGAATCCGCCAGTGATACTGCCGACCGGCGCACCTTCCTGCAAGCAATAGAGAAACATGCCGATCGCGCCAATGACCGGCAAGCCTACTACCGGCTGCTGCTGGAAGAGCTACTGCATGACCGGGAAATCGATCTGGAAGCGATTGCGGCTCAGTCGCAGCAAACACCTTTCCAGCCGAATGATGCCCGTGAGGATTGGAACGAACAAGACAAGCAAGAGAAGCAAGCCGAAATGGAATCGGCAACCGGATCAACGTTACAACAATCAACCGAACAACACTCCCTGGTAGGCGATGAAGCACTGTATGCAACAGTAATCGCAGCCTTGCGCGAAGCACAGCTGATCGATGAGCATCACGCAACGGTTGAAACAGGCGCTCAACCGGCCGAACTCAGGCAACGGTTACGTATAACACTGCGCGCGATAGCTGTACCCGGCTGGGTGAACAAACTACCGCCATCCATACGGATGGAGATTGCTTACCTGCTGGCGCCACAAGCGGCCGTGCTGAATGAACACCTGCTGGCGCAAACAGACAAGCTGTACCGGGTGAACAGATTAAGCGGACAAAACAGTCGGCAACAGTGGCAACAGCACTTATGGGCCGCCAGCCTGCGTTATCTGCTGACTCTGGACACTGCTGAGATCACACCGGCGGCTTACTTGCAGGCGCTCGCACGCGATGTGTCAGACGAGGCTGGTGCGCAAATCACGCTACGGGCTTGGTATGAAGCCTTGGCGCGGAATAAAACCGCCGCTGCGATTCGTTTATTGTTACAGGCAGTGATCGAAACTCCGTCTGACTTGCCGCACACCGGAATGGAAAATCCACTGGCCGAAACCGGAGTCAATCCATCGGTGCCGGTTGGGCAAGCAACAGCCATCGATTGGGATGCTTTGCTGAACCGAACTGAGCCGACCGATGTCACCGAGGAGATTTATATCGATAACGCCGGGCAGGTGCTGGCAGCGCCGTATTTACCGCGGCTTTTCAGCATGCTGAAACTGGTCGAAGAGGGCGCTTTTGTCGATCGCCAAGCAGCCGAGCGTGCAGTGCATTTGCTGCAGTTTATGGTCAACGAGCAAACGCATTCGCCGGAATATCAGCTGACACTGAACAAAATTCTATGCGGCGTATCGACCGGCATTCCGATCTGCCGGGAAATCGCGATCAGCGCGCAGGAACAGGAAACGATCGAAGGGTTGATCAGCGGCATGATTCAGAACTGGAAAACCATCGGTAATACCTCCATCAGCGGTTTGCGCGAGACATTCCTGCGGCGTAAAGGCAGGTTGCAGTTAAAAGAGGATGGCATGTGGTATTTGACGGTCGAACCTGGCGTGTTTGATATGCTGCTGGATAGCTTGCCGTGGAGTTTTTCCGTCATCAAACACAGCTGGATGGAGCGGGCGGTGCATGTCACCTGGCGATAATTGGATGAGCTTTACATGGGAAAAATAGTCAGCGATGGAAAGTAGTGCAAACGCAGCTACGCTGGAAAGGGAAATCGCCTGGTTCAAGGCGGTGCTGGCGGCACGCTGCGATATTTATTTCTGCCGGGAAGGCGCTCTTGAGGATATTCACGGATTGACGCCGCCGGATTTAGCCGCGGAGCAATCGGAATACGCGCAACTGGTGCGGGACTATGACATGGGATTCGATGAACGCCTGGTGATCATTCTAGCGCTGCTGCCGCATATTCAACCGCACGTGTTGGATACATTCCTGCTCAATAACCAGGAAACCGCGCGCAGTTTTACCGAATTTGGCGGATGGAAAGGGAAGGGACACAGTGGATTTTTACCCACTTGCGAAACGGCTGTTTTTATTCTGGCGGGAGATGATTTGGCAAAGCGTTTTGACGTAATGCGGCTGTTCCAGCCCGACCATTATTTGTCTAAACAGCAGATTATCAAGGTGGAACATATCGCCAGCGGCGAGCCTTTTTTGAGCGCCATGTTGATGATGACGATTGAGTACTTGAACCGGCTGACGCTGGGGCGGCATGATAAACCCGATTATGGCACGCATTTCCCGGCCAAGCTGATTAGCACGTCGTTGACTTGGGATGATCTGGTGCTGGATCCGGAAGTGATGGATGAAATCGACAATATCAACACCTGGTTGCGGCATTCGCAAACCATTTTGCAGCAATGGAATCTGGGCCGAAACATCAAGCCGGGTTACCGCGCGTTATTTTACGGTCCGCCCGGCACGGGAAAAACACTGACCGCGACTTTGATCGGGTCGAGCATCGGCGTCGATGTGTACCGCATCGATCTGTCGATGGTGGTATCCAAATATATCGGCGAGACCGAAAAGAATCTGGCGAATGTGTTCGATCAAGCGGTCAACAAGAATTGGATTCTTTTTTTCGATGAAGCGGATGCGTTATTCGGTAAACGGACGCAAACCAGCAGCTCGAATGACCGCTACGCGAACCAGGAGGTATCGTATTTATTGCAGCGCGTTGAGGATTATCCCGGTGTGGTGATTCTGGCGACCAATTTGAAAACCAACATCGACGAAGCCTTTGCGCGGCGTTTCCAGACCTCGGTGCATTTTGCGATGCCGGATGCCGACCAGCGCTTAAGATTGTGGCAAGGCATGTTTGCCAGCAGCCGCTTGCTTGCGGCGGACGCCGATTTGGCCAAGCTGGCGGAAAGCTATGAGCTTTCAGGCGGCGCTATTACCAATGCGGTGCGCTACGCCGCCATTCAGGCGATACGGATGAAACGCGATGTGATTATTCAGGATGATCTGATCAAAGGCGTGATAAAAGAATTGCTAAAAGAAGGCCGAACATTGTGAGTATGCGATGAAAAAATATTTCCTTTGCTGGATGGTGTGCGTTTTTTTAAGCTGCTGCGTTTCCGCTGCGCTGGCAGTGGATGCTCAGTACGATCGCCTGCTTGATCAGGAAAAATTCAAACGGTTGGATAAATCCACGGTCAGTGGCATGCAGCGCAATCTGGCGTTGATTTATCAAGGCGACCGCGATTGGAAAAAGGATGTTGTGCAGAGCAGGCAGCCGCTGACAGATGGGAGAATGGGGCCGGTCACGTTGTATTGGTTGCAACGGTTTATCCATGATTTCAAGATTGAGCCGGTCGGCCAATATGTCAATGAAACCAAAAACCGTCTGGAGCGTATCGCATCCTTCGCGAATATGTTTCCGGAAGAGACAAAAGTGCTGATCAGCGCCGATTTTGCCTTGTGGAACGGCGATCTGCCGGAAATGCAGAAGAATAGTTATTACAAGGTGCGGCGCAGCGGAACCGATCAAGCTTTGCTGGATCTTGTGTATCTTTATCTGCAAGTGATCGATCCACAGGTGGAATCGATGACGGTCCATAAGAATCAACCGATGATCAATTTCTATCAGCTGGCGGCGGAAGATTTCAAGATACTGCAAGGGAAAGGCCAGATTTATGCGCAGTTGTCCAAACTGGTCAATAAGAAATTCGATAACGTAGCGGCTTTGCAAGCGGCCGTCGCGGAAGCGCTCAAGGATTATCCCGATTTGGTTGATCGATTGACGCCGGTGATCCAGCAATATTACCGCTATGCCGATGCTGTCATCAGTCAGAGCTTCCTCGATGTGCTGATGGGTGATGCGCTGTTTACTTCGCTCAATGGTGTTCTCGTTGCATTATTGGATAAGTCGTTAAAAGGTGTCACCTATCCTGATAAGCATCTGTTCGAGCAAGCGGCGAAGTCGAAAATCCATGCGGGCATCGGCGCTTGTCAGGATGTCAATAAACAAAATGCCTATGTGTCCGGGTTAAAAATCAGCGATGAAGATTTTAAAAAATTGACCGAGGACTTGCTGACCGGCCCTTATCAGGGAATGCGCGATTTTTCCCAGCAGTTGAAGGAAATTGATTTATTGCGCTTGCATCCGAAAGAGGACTGCGAAGCGCACGATTTGGCATTGATTGATGAATTTGTCACCGGTTTGTATGAGCAAGTGGTACAGCCTGCGATTGTGCCATTGTTCAAGAAAAGCCCGGTTTATCGCGCGGCATCCCCTGTTCTCTGGGATGGCAGGGGCTGCGGTTGCGTGCTGGATGATTTGTCCGGCACGGTGTACGGTTTTTATCCGTTCTGGCTGGCTGGAGAGAGGCAAACGGTTAATTTCAGCGTATTGTCCAGGGTCGCTTATTACGGGCTTTCGTTTGATGAAGACGGCATCATCAAACACGCGAATAATATACATAACGAAAGCACAATTTTATCGCTCGGTGATGCGGGCCGGGATGCGCAGACTGCGTTTATTCAGGCTGCCCGCAAACACAATAGCAAAGTCGATTGGGTCATCCGGAATGATAAATCCTACTGGGAGCGCTGGAAGAAGTTGTCCAATCCGTCCAAAGCAGCGGTTTTTGAGACGTTGACGGAAAACATCGTGAATCTGCTCACCAGCCAATTAACCGATCGTTTCACCACCATACGGCAGAATATAACCTTCGGCATGATTCCGCCGCCCGCGCTGGGCGATGGCATTACGCTGTATTTCGATGGCTTCCCGGACGATCGCGAATCCGTTGAATTGTTCAACCGCTTTTTTACCGAATTACAGAAAAGATTGTTTGCGCAAGGGGGTGACTATTTTGTCAATATCCTGGTGCCGCAATCTGCGCTCGGTAGCGGTGTTTACCGCTATGCCAATTTATTTGCCTGGGTTGATAATACCAAGCCTTCCAGCAGCGCGGATACATCGTTTGCAACCAATGCGCGTTCTGACGTGAGAACCAAGATTCTGATTCTCATTGAGGAGCCGACCACGGATTCCAAAAAGAAATTGCGGCTGGATATCGAAAGTGGCGAACTGCATGGTATCGAACGCGGCATATTGCTTAGACATATCGTTCCGGTGATCGAATTCGACGGCAGGGATTGGAAACAACTGGAAGACGATATTGTGTATTTTAAAGATAACTTTGGCGGCGTCGGGTTCTGGCCTTTATGGGCCAACGAGCCGGAGGTTGTTGCGGAAATGCCGTTCCGCTGCGATGAAATTAATTTCGTCAGCGGTTGCTTGGTGCGATATTTTCAAAATACCACCTGGCATGGTGAACCGGAATCGATGCTGGAGAATATGGTGTGCGAAAACCGCGTGTACTTCCGTTTGGCATGGATTGCGCTGAGCTTGTTATGTTTGTTATTCACCCTCTTGTATCTGTATTCATGCCGCATCCATAAGAAAATCAGTAACTTTTATGTGATTTATCTGCTGATTATTCTGCTGCCCGCACTGATTACGGGATTGCTGCTGCTAACCTATGATCCTTTGCTGGAGCCTGTTTCAGCGGGTAATTTGCCGTTGATTTTGGTTGTTTTCGGCGGTATCGCGGCTGCGATTGTTGTTTACCAGCGGCGAAAAAAACAAATGCGCAAGCCATCGCGGCCTAGAATCAGCGATTAGGCCGGGTATGGATTTGGAGCGCAGAGGATCAATCCTTATAGGAAATGACACAATGGACTTGATTGAAAAAGTGACCGTCATGCATTACCACCGCCATCGCATTGCCGAATTTCAACACGGCACGGTCGAATCACTGGGATGGCGCGGCGCACATAGCCAGCAAGTGCGCTACCAAGTGCTGGCTAAAGTGGGTAACTTGAGTGGTAAGACGATACTCGATGCCGGGTGTGGGTATGGCGATTTAAAAGCATATCTGGACCAGCATTTCTCCGGCTTCGATTATATCGGCATCGATCAAATGCCGGAGTTTATCGCCGAAGCCCGGAAGCGCTTTGAAGGCATCGAACGGACAACTTTTTATCAAACCGACTTCAGCACCGCCGAGTTACCGCAGGTCGATTACGTTATCGCCAGCGGCGTATTGGGATATCGCTGTAAAGATGACAGTTTTTATACCGCCATGATCGGCAAACTATATAACAGCGCCCGGATCGCATTGGCTTTTAACATGCTAGACATAAGCCGTTTCCCGCAGCATGACTTACTGATCGGGCATGATCGCAATGAAATTCTGACGCTTTGCCGGGTGCTGTCGCCGCGCGTAGAATGCCTTAATGATTACTTGGAAGATGATTTTACGGTGTTGATGTATCGGGATGCGATCGATAGTGAGCTGTGTGCATAAGGATTGGAGAAAAAATCCAATAAAACGGAGGATTCCATGAAACGGACTTTACCTGCTGAATCGGAACACCAAGTAAGTCAAGCTCGAACTGCTGATGACAGGTGCTGTGCAAATAGTGAGCAAAGTATTGTGGATAACCGCCAGAGTTCGATTGCACAACGGCAGTTGATAGAAAACATGCATTCCAGTCCGAAGGCCATTGCGCAGCGCCGGATGGCGGCATTGTTCCAAAATAAGGCCAATACGTCTATACAAAGAACAGAATCGGGATACTTGAGATCTCGATCTACTCAGAGGATGCACGATGGAGCGGAGCATGAGTTGCTTCAAGGAAAATTTGCCGTCAAATTTCCGGCCCAGCGTCGGCAGCCGTTTACCGGAGAACCAAATCATGCGATTCAACGGAAGGTTTGGTCAACAGGTGCTCTTGATAATCGGCAGACCGATGTTACCTGGGCTACAGGCCAAATTCCCGGGGATGGTACAAGTACTACTGTGGGCATCAAGATGATCGCAAATCCTCTGGGTCCCGATCATCTGCAAGGCGGTCCGCCAAAATCCGGCGCTCAGAAAGGTTTGATGCGTCAATTGCCTACAGACCCTAAACTATCAACCGACCAGAAGTATATTCGTGGACATTTATTAAATGACAATGTAGGTGGGCCGGGTGAAGACTTTAATCTTTTTCCTATCACAGGTGAAGCGAATCACCAGCATGAGCACTTTATTGAAAGCACCGTAAAAAGCTGGGTAAACGATCAGAAGCAGTGGGTTAAATATACGGTGGAAGCGAAACCAGTAAAGGTTGACTTACAAGCAAAGACGATTAATGCGAATTTTGATTGTGAAGCGCAGCTGCTTAATCCGGCGAATGCTATGCAACCGATGGAGACGGTGACAGTGACTATCCCCTCTATTTATAACGGACGGCCACCCATAGATGGAAGCAAGGCGAGTCCATCAAAAAAACTTGCACCGGTTGGTCCGCAGGCTGCTAATCATAATCCTCTTCTGTCGCTTGCCAAGAAAAATGCGCATGAATACAAACTGGATGACAAAGTCTTTCAAGCTATTCAAGAATGGGCTTCTATGTATGGTGGTAAAGAGATTATCGATTTTCAAAAAATTGAAACAATCGGTAAAGCCCTTGGTGCATTGTTTGAAGATGTGCTAGAGGATGCGCTGAAATTTGGCAATCTTCCACAAACTCTGGATAAGGCGCAGAAAGCAAACCTCACCAGGTTGAATAAGAAAGCAGATAAATTGATAGAGAATTTTTATGGCTTAATCAAGAAAGATTTTGGTGAGGAATTTCTTAAAATCATGACCCAGAATTCTTTTGAGGAACAAGACTATACACCATCATATGGTTCCTCCAGTAATGAATTAATCTTCGATTACCTGCCTGAAACCAAATCTTTTTTAGAAGATACATCAAGTTTCTCTCAACCCCTGGTAAATTATCAGCCAGTGCCACAGCAACAGTATCAGTATCAGAACAATGGACCGGGCTTCTGGAATCAGCCTATGAATTTTGTGCCGCAGCACATGTCGATGATGGGTAGCAACTTCTCTCAACCTCCGGTAAATTATCAGCAAGTGCCACAACATCAGTATCAGAATAACTGGCCGGGTTCATGGAATCAGCAGATGAGCTTTATACCGCAGAATATGTCTACGCTGGGTAGTAACTTCATAAATCCCTATTTGAATCAGTTTCAACAGGATTACTCGGATACTTTCGATTTTTTTGAGGATGAAAGTCTAAATGGCGATGATTATAATGGAGGCGATATGATGGATGATGGTGCATGGGGTTAAATACCATAAAAACAGTATCTTATCAGGTGAAAATGCGAGAGCAATTGTTCGGGTCATGTTTTTATTAATCGAATTAAATTGCGAGTTAGTGCGGTTAATGCATATCGGAGGGGAATATGAAACGATCATTATCAATTGAATCAGATCCGCAACAGGCACGTCGTGTTGTTGCGGCGGCAAGTTCATCTGCTAACCAAGTTGTTTCGGATAATCGTGAATCGGCGACAGCACAACGCCAATTAATGACTGCCATGACAAGTTCCCCGCAAGCTATAGCTCAGCGAGCAGTCAGTCAACTGATGAATAAAAGTCCGCGACTGCTGGCGCAA
The DNA here is from genome assembly GCA_002083595.1 of Proteobacteria bacterium ST_bin16. Lineage (GTDB taxonomy): Bacteria > Pseudomonadota > Gammaproteobacteria > Burkholderiales > Nitrosomonadaceae > Nitrosomonas. The sequence goes on from MSXT01000086.1 coordinate 38,224, forward strand.
CGCAAGTTGTTATCCGGTGAATCCGTGCAGCGCGTTGAGGAAGATGAATCGCTGCAAAAGAAATCTGAGCCGGTCCAACGAGTCGAGGAAGAAGAGTTACAGAAAAAAGTAGCCACGGATTCTCCCGCGCAATTGAAAGAGCAATCCTCCGGTAAACCGAACGATACCGGCCTGCCCGATAACCTCAAATCTGGGATAGAAAATCTATCCGGTATGTCGATGGATTCCGTCCGGGTACATTACAACTCATCGCAACCGGCGCAGCTCAATGCGCTTGCCTATGCGCAAGGCACTGACATTCATGTCGCGCCGGGACAGGAGAAGCATTTGCCGCATGAGGCCTGGCATGTGGTGCAACAGGCGCAAGGCCGTGTTCAACCGACGATGCAAATGAAAGAAGGTGTTCCAGTCAATGACGATCAAGGGTTAGAACGTGAGGCGGATGTAATGGGCGCTCGCGCACTTTCAAGCACTTTTCAGAGAAAGGTGATGGGAGATAATGCTCCTCGTGCTGATTTTCTGACCGGCGCGCCCTATCAATTAAAGCGGTACACGGTGGAGCGTAATCTCAAGCTAGATTTGGGTACTAAAGTATGGGAGAAGGATAAGAAGACTTCTCAGCCGGCAAAAACCAGGGCAAGAGGACAGGCACTTGCTTTTTTGCGTGAATTGTACCCCGCTGTCGGAAATTTCCCGAAAGAAACACCGGCAGAACAAAAAGACCAGACTCGTGGGCAGGAGTTTTTAGAGGCGCGAAACCGGCTTGATGAGAAGTACAAAATATTGGACTCGGATTCAGAAGATCAAACAGCGGAATCGACTCGCACAGCAATTTACCGGGATGCTCCTGAGGGGGAAAGAGCAAAAAATTCGCAAGCACTGGGAGTGATAGGCCTAACTGGAAAGAAAGATTATATTGGCGCGCACTTGGTGAAACGTGAGTGGGGTGGTGACGACAATATGTGGAATGTGGTTGCCTGGTTGCAAAGTGCAGAGAACAAATGGGCTGCGAGCTTTGAGCGGCCTGTCGATATGAAAGGTGTTTTTGGTGAGGATCCGGGGAGTGTGTCCATTAATGTGCAGAAAGAAGATGAGCTTATCGCACCTGATGAGTACAAAACAGTTACTAAGAATGAGAAGTTAATCGGTACCGCATACGAAAAAATAGCAGTTGAGCGTGCAAAAATTAATCGTGCTGTGGAGAGTGTTCCACTCGTCGCTGTTGGAGTTAATAGCGTATCAACGACTTCACTTAACGGTACTGAGACTGGTTATACCATTGCGGAAGACGCAGGTAAGAAAAAATTCGCAAACGAGGTGGCAGAAGCAATGAAAATTACTACCGAACGCAAGGATTTTGGCGGTAAACGTCCGATTCCCTCCAGTTTTGAAGCCGCTGATGAAATCACCAAAGCAAATGCGCTAAAAGAAAGGCGCGTAGATTGGGAAAGTGAGAAAGATACTTATAACGCAGGTGGTGAAGGAGCATTCGATTTTACCAACACTGTTTTTAAAGAGAAAGATTGAGAATCGATTGGTATTTGTGGTTCACGGATAAGAGTAATTCAAAATTTTTGCTTCCAGTTCCCTGCGATCAAGTGAGCTTTTAATCGCAATCGGGATGCCTGCTGGGATTTTGGTTTTGAATTGAGAGTCACTACTCCAAAGCAGTCTGCACGCGGTTATCCATCGTCAACGCACGAAAATCAGTTTCCCAACCCTTTAATTTATCGTGCGCATGCTGGCGTTGTGCTGGCGTTGTGCTGTTGTGCATGCGTGCGATGAAGCCGCAGGTGTGTTCGGCTAATTTCAACTGATAAGCACGGTAGTCCGGGTCGTCGGAACGGTGCGTGTGTTCAATCAGTTTCCGTAGTGAAGCCGTGGCCGGTTCAGGCGCGGTGGATTGGGCGGCGAGCTGGCGCAGGGTTCGCAGGGTTTCTTGTTGCCGCCGCTGGCGTTCGGTCAGCCATGCCTCCGGGTTGAACGGGGAAGCTTCAAGGCTGGCGATGATTAAGCGCCGCTGGGCTTTGTCGATATCGCCGTACAGATTTTCGATGCGTTTGACCGTCCGCTTGATGGCTGCGCGCTGCCGGTCCTCGGGATCCGGTTGCAAAAAATCCTCGCGTAGTTCCTCGTTACTCTTGGCGTAGCGTTTTTCGAGATGACGCCATTGCGTTTCACTCAAGCGGAGTACCACCGGTGTGCCGAGGTGCACAGCGTGATCGAAAGCGGGCGCGATGAGTGCTTGCAGCTCGTCGGACCAGCTACAGACTTGCGCGGGTGTTAACTCGCCGTCGACCCGGCTGCGTATCGCGGCTAACCAATCCGCGTATTCCGGCAACTGGTTGGCGCGGTGCCAGCCAAACCACTGGTGAATGGCGTGTTTGGCTTGTGGTGTTTGTTCCCGGCTGAAATCGACATACCCATCGAGCCACCACCAAGCCAGTTGCGGCCCGTTGTCATAGCTCAGACGCAGCATGCTGCAACCGCTGAACAGTAATAGCACGGCGATCAGCGCGATTCGCGCGAATGATTTGCGTAAGGTGTGCGGCATGATGACAGGTATCAATTCAAACGTGAACAAGAGGGAATTTTACCGCAATCGTGCATGTTTTTTCTTGTGTAACGATTCATTCAGAATCACTAGGATTACTGTGCTTTTGACGATAAGATTGCCGGATTAACCCTATTAAATCCTTGCAATGAGTGCTCCACAAATTTTCTACATTCATGATCCCATGTGCAGCTGGTGTTACGCCTTCAGCCAAAGCTGGGCTGCGTTGCAACAAGCATTGCCGCGCGACATGGAAATTATTTATCTCGTTGGCGGCCTAGCGCCGGATACCACCGAACCGATGCCGCCCGCAACACAAAAAATGGTGCAACAAGCCTGGCAGCGCATCGAACAAACCGTCCCCGGTGTGCACTTCAATTGGGACTTCTGGTCGCGCAACACGCCGATCCGCTCAACGTATCCGGCTTGCCGGGCCGTTCTGGCAGCCAAAAAGCAACGCGCCGAAGCCGAACCGGAAATGATCCGCGCCATACAGACTGCTTATTACCAGCAAGCGAAGAACCCATCACTGCCGGAAACCTTGCAAGCATGCGCCCATACAATTGGCTTGGATGTAGGGATCTTTATCGAAGATATGAAAAGTGAAGCGATAGAACGTGAATTACAGCATCAAATGCAACAGGCAAGAAGCATGGATGGCTACTCCTACCCGTCTTTGCGACTAGTGCATAACAATACCGTGTATCCGGTTGCAATCGATTATTTGGATCATCGCACCATGTTGGATGAGATAAAAACAATCGAATCGGTAGCGCCTCACACCTGATCATATGGTTTTAGAAGTTGTTCTCCATTCAATCTGGCATTGATTGAATGGGGTCTATCCTTCGCAATGACTTCCACCGACATAATGTTCACCAATCGGATTGGAGTGAAGAGATCTTTTGTATGAATATTGATTTAGATCAAACTCAATTTTTCCGTATGCTATCTATCTTTGTAAGATAATTGACCTTAATAATAAGAATTATCTCTCTAATTATTAAAATAAATATGACGTAAGATTTACCCCAATCATTATAAATAAAGGGTAAAGGAATATGAGAGTAAACCTACCGGTTTCAAACACAGAATATCCTATAGGCGATGACACACTGATTTTATCGACCACTGATACAAAAGGAAGAATAACGTATGTAAATCCGACCTTTATTGAAGTGAGTGGATTTTCTGAGGATGAGTTAATCGGGAAAGCGCATAACATTGTAAGGCACCCTGATATGCCACCGGATGCATTTGCTGATTTGTGGAAAACTTTGCAGGCTGGTAAACCATGGACAGGTCTGGTTAAAAACCGCCGAAAAAATGGCGATTTTTACTGGGTACTGGGTAATGCTACTCCTCTAGTCGAAAATGGAACCATTGTTGGTTATCTGTCGATACGAACCAAACCATCTCGAGAGCTCATCGATAAAGCAGAGCCGATATATCGCCAGATTCTTGAGGGAAAAGCTAAGAATATCAAGATAGAAAATGGAAGTATTGTTCGCACTGATTTTGTTGGAAATATTGCTTCACTATTTCAAATGACTGTTGGAAAACGGATAGCGCTTATCTTATCGCTACCAACATTATTGTTAATCAGTGCTGCGGCAGTCGGCTGGTGGAGCCTAACCCAAGAGACCGGCTCAGGATGGTCAAGCAGTTTCATTGCAGCAGCTGCTTTGGCAGGCACGCTGTCAATGTGCTTGTCTGGATTTCTGATCTGGCGGAATACTCTCAAACCCTTAAATAAAGCGATTGAGATAGCCAATACACTTGCATCAGGCGATCTGCGAAGCAAATTTACAAATGAATTTTCGGATGAATTCGGTAAGTTGATCAAAGCGCTGGTTCAGATGAGTATTAATCTGAAGGCCACGGTTTTAGATGTTCGCAATAGCGCTGAGGAAGTGCGCCAAGCATCGAGTGAAATAGCAAGCGGTAATCTTGATTTATCACAACGCACAGAAGAACAGGCTTCTTCGCTAGAGGAAACCGCATCCAGCATGGAAGAATTAACTTCCACAGTAAGGCAAAATGCTGATAATGCAAGACAAGCAGATCGGCTCTCAACCAGTGCGAGTGCAGTCGCAGGAAAAGGGGGGCAAATGATGAAAGAGGTTGTTAATACCATGTCCTCGATCAGCGATAGCTCAAACAAAATTGCAAATATCATTAGCGTAATTGACGGCATTGCTTTTCAAACAAATATTCTTGCACTCAACGCGGCTGTAGAAGCAGCTCGAGCAGGAGAACAAGGTCGAGGATTTGCTGTAGTGGCAACGGAAGTGAGAAACCTGGCGCAACGAAGCGCCGCAGCAGCAAGAGAAATAAAAACACTAATCGAAGATTCTGTTGGAGAAGTCCAGGATGGAGCCAAACTTGTAGAAGAAGCTGGCAAGACTATGGATGAAATAATCGCTTCAGTGAAACAAGTGGCGGAGATAATGTCAGAAATTACAGCAGCTTCTCAAGAACAGAGTACCGGCATTGAACAGGTTAATCAAGCAGTGATTCAAATGGATAACGTTACACAGCAGAATGCTGCTCTGGTAGAAGAAGCGGCTGCATCGGCCGAATCATTAGAGCACCAAGCGAAGGATTTGGCCGGAGCTATTTCAATTTTCAAAGTGGGTCAACAATCTGTGATGAGAAAAGATTCACGAACTCGAATGTTATCTACTGCTATGACACCCCCTTCAGAAAAAAGTAGTTTAGTCTATATGAAAAGGAATCAGCATCAGTCAGCATGTAAAAAGACTGCTAATGGAAGAAATGAGGATTGGAGTGAATTTTAGTTTGGAAGCTATCAAAATAAATTTAACTACTTAAGAGATCGCTGATTAATTTGCTACGTAAAGAGTGTGCAGAGTGAAAAATGAAAGAAAAATTGGATTTTTATCTCTAATTTGATTCTCATTTTATTTCTGAAATATTTCTGGGCAATTAATCAGCGACTTAATCTTTTTAGAAGGATGCTAACCTGATGCATTTTAATTAATTCAAGTTATATTTCCATCCGAGAATTTCAGAAAGTTGTAATCCAAAAAAGAATAATAATAAATAAGGCTCTAGACTATCAGAGGT
>MSXT01000008.1:0-47134 GCA_002083595.1 Proteobacteria bacterium ST_bin16
GGAAGTGATCGTCCAGCATGCCCAGATGATAAGCCATCGCTTGCAATTTGCAGTTGCCGGTTTTCTCGCACGACGGGCAAATGTGGTTGCCTTCAACAAACAGCATTTGCGTGATGGCTTGGCGCGCTTCGTTCAATTCCGGCGTGTTATTGCGGATTTCCTGCCCCGCTACGGCCGGTGTGATACACGCGGCGGCACTGCGGTTACCGGTTTCCACCACGCACAAGCGGCAATTGCCGCTCGGCGGCAGGCCGGGGTAGTGGCACAGATGTGGGATGTAGATTCCTGCCGCGAGTGCCGCATCCATGATGGTTTGTCCCGCTGTGAACGGGATTTCCTCGCCGTCGATGCGGATTGTGCTGGGATTGTCTGACATTATCCGTTATCCAGATGCGCTGCCGCATCGTCACGATGTGTTGCCTGTCGAGCGCTTTCCAGTGCCTGATCGAGGTCGAACTGCGCGGTGAAATGGGGTTGTAGCGGAGCGGAAAAAGTGTGCGGGAAATGCTGTAAGCCATCCAGCACATGATGGGCGGCAGTATGACCCAAGCCGCAGTGCGATTGGTGCTGAATCAGATGGCTGAGCTGTTTGAGTTCTTCGATATCGTGCATTGTGCCGCGCCCCTCGGCGATTTTATCCAGATTGTTTTTCAATAACTGCGTGCCGACGCGGCAGGGTGCGCAAAAACCGCAGCTTTCGTGCGCGAAGAAATGTGCAAAATTGCGGTGGATCGCGAGTAAATCGCGTTGCTGGCCGAATACCAGGAACGATCCGCCGGTGGAAATATCTTCAAAACCGATGGTACGATTAAATTCTACCGGACTGAGCAATGTTCCGGCAGGACCGCCGATTTGCACCGCTTGCACGTTTTTCGCGCCGCAATCGTCGAGAACCTGCTGAATGCGCACACCGAACGGATATTCGTAAATGCCGGGTTTCTCGCAATCGCCGCTGATACTGAGGATTTTGGTGCCGCGCGATTGCTCCGTGCCGATGGAATTAAACCAAGCGCTGCCGTTTGCGGCGATATGCGCTGCCGCAATGAACGTTTCGACGTTATTGACCACGGTTGGCTGACCCAAATAACCATGTGTAACCGGAAACGGCGGACGGATGCGCGGAATACCGGGTTTTCCTTCGAGCGACTCGATCAACGCCGACTCCTCGCCGCAAATATATGCACCGGCGCCAACGACGATGTCGATATCGAATTCAAAATTTCTATATCCGAGAATATGTTGGCCCAGTAATCCTTGGCTGCGGCGCTGATCGAGCACGGCGTGCAGATGCGGTAATAAATAGCGGTATTCGCCGCGTAAATAGATAAATCCTTGTTTTGCACCAATGACTAACGCGCACAGTGTCATGCCTTCAATCATCGCATCGGCATGATCGCATAACAGCAACCGGTCTTTGAATGTGCCGGGTTCGCCCTCGTCGGCGTTGCAGACGACATAGCGTGCTTTGCCGGGTGCCGTGCGGCACAATTGCCATTTCTTGCCAGTATCGAACCCCGCGCCACCACGGCCGCGTAAGCCGGATTGCTGGATGACCGCCAGCGTTTGATCAGCGCCTTGCGCCAGTGCGGTTTGCAGCGCGTTGCCGGGAGCGTGTTGTTCCATTAGCAGCAGATCGCGTTGATATATCGTGTCATGTACGGAAAACCATTCCGTTGGCCAATCGGTGAGCGGGGATTCCGTTGTGATCCGCTGCGCGATCTGTGCCAGTTTTTCCGCATTCAGCCCGGTGACCGGCAGCCCATTGACCAGCAGTGACGCGCCCTGATCGCACATGCCGATGCACGAGGTTTCGTCGATACTGATCAATCCGTCCGCGCGCGTTTTGCCTGGCGTGACTTGTAGCAACTGGCACAGTATCCGCATCAGGTCTTGTTCTCCGGACAGATAGCCGCAACTGGTGCAATTACTGAATAAAATATCGAAACGGCCGCGCGGTTGCGTGGAGAAAAACGAATAAAACGCCACCACCGCAGCCACCTGACTGAGCGGCATATTGAACTCAGCGGCAGCTTGTTGCATGGCGTGCAGTGAAATATACCGGAATTGCTGTTGTACCGCATGCAGCCGATGCAGGATATGCGGGTGCGGTGCAGCGGAATTGTGCGGGCGTGAAATATCCATGCGTAAAAGTATACCGGGGTTAAGACCGGAATGCAGAGATGGTTAGGGTTAGTTCTATGAAATATTGCTGATTTTTATAAAAAATGGAACGAGATTCATATTATAATTAATAACCTTTTTCTCAACAGGAGAAGGTTATGAGTGATAAAAATAAGTAAAAAGCGCTGACTAAAAACATGCAACGTTAAGATTGATTGGCGTGAGAACGAGAAGGGCTCAATTTATAAATAGGAGAGATTTTATGTTTAAACAGATTCTTTTGACTGCGGTAGTGCTGTCGGTATCCATTTCCACGGCATTTGCTACAACTACGATTGGCGGCGCAACGCTGACCGATACCGCGACGGTGAATAGCGGCACGGTAACACCAACCAGTTACCTGAGCTATGTCAGCGGTGGTAATGGTAATACCGGCTGGGCGGACGGATCGACTTACGGTAGCGATGGCTTCACGGCTGCTGCTGCGATGAGTTCGGCCGATCACCATTGGTTGCAGTACGACCCGGCTATTCTGGTCTATAGTCCTGCCGCATTGAGTTCCGTGCTGGCGATTCCGGCCATCGATCATGGCTGGACTGCTGACAACACGGGCTCAGAATTCTACGAAGCTTTTGAATTCCGGATTTTTGGTTCCGATTCTACCGGCGCATTGCTCGAAGAGGGGCGTATCACCAGCGTATGGGCAAGAGGCGTGGATGATACCAGTGCTTTGAAGAATGCCGACGACTGGTCGTCACAATGGTCTTTCACCGGTTCCTATAATTACTTTGCAGTTGTATCGGGCGATCGTCTGGTAGGTGGCGGTGTTCCTGGATTTTCTCCTTTAGAAGGTGAAATCGATGCCATCGCGGCCATTCCCGAACCCGAAACCTACGCGATGTTGCTGGCCGGTCTGGGTTTAATAGGATTTGCCGCACGCCGTAGAAAACAGTAATCAGCAGCTGAATTCTAAGTAAGACCGCAACTGACCCCGCTTCGGCGGGGTTTTTTGTGAACGTTTAATCCTTTAAGCCAGCAATGCGGCCACAATGCCGGTGATAAAAATCCCATCAAACGTGCCCGCGCCGCCAATCGAAGCATACGGCGTGCCGAGCCGGGAGATGTCTTTCATGTTCAGCAGATCGGCGCCGATCAATACACCCAGTGTGCCGCTGATGTACGCGAGCGCGGCGCTTTGTTCCGGGCTGATGATCAAACCGGTCAACGCGGCGCTGATGGGCGCTACCAATATTGGCATGCCGATGCCGAGCCCCTGAATCGGGCGGCTGAAGTAGTAACTGATCGCACTGATGATCGCGATTCCCAGCAGCGTGGAGGATAGGCTGAGTGTGCTGTGGGAAAACAAATACAGCGAGAGCGTTGCCGGTATCAGGCAGCCGCCGAGATTGATTAAAATTTGTGTTTCATTATGAAATGGTTGTGGCGGTATCCTGAGTAATCCCCAGTAAGCAGGCAAGGTGGGCTCCTGTACCGGCACATCGCTTTTGATCCGTGCCACCGGCAAGTTGATGGCACTGCCGAGCAAGGAAAGCAATAGCACCATTAGCCCCGATTCTGGCGGCAACCCCAGTTTTACAAAAGCAAATGACAGTAATTCCACCTGAAACAGCACCATCATGAGGCTAAGCAGGAAAATGAAAAACAGCAGATGCAACGGGGAGAAATAATTTTTCATCGGGGTATCGTACGGGAAATATCATTGGGTAATGATATTTTATGCAATATTTTTCCATTTTAACGGGAAATGAATTCGACGCATTCGGATTCCGGCTGAAGATTCTACAAATATAGTGCTGTCAGGGGTCATGAATGGCCATTTGACATGCTTTTCCATGCATGTTTGAATATCGTTCCGATATCATAAAAGCACAACTTATCACGATGGAAAATGCGGGTAGGGGAATTCACCGTCACAATTTTCACACAATCATTCGAGGCATGGAACGTGGTGACCGGTTCTATGCGTGAACGCAAATGACGCGCGCGATTGCCTTGATCGATTGCAATAACTTCTACGTGAGTTGCGAGCGGGTGTTCAATCCGCGCCTGGAAGGCAAGCCGGTTGTGGTGCTATCCAACAACGACGGTTGCGCGGTGGCGAGGAGCAACGAGGTGAAAGCGCTGGGTGTGAAGATGGGGCAGCCGTGGTTTGAGTTAAAATATTTAGCAAGAAAACAAGGAATTATCGCGCAATCCTCCAATTGTGCGTTGTACGCCGATATGAGTAACCGCGTGATGAGCATTCTGGCCATGTTCAGTCCGCAGCAGGAAATTTATTCGATTGACGAATGCTTTCTCGATTTGTCCGGATTCGGAACACAAGATCTGACATTCTACGGTCAGCGTATCCGCCGTTGCGTGAAACAGTGGACCGGTCTGCCAGTTTGCGTTGGTATCGGATCGACCAAGACGCTGGCCAAATTGGCCAATCACATCGCCAAAAAATACCCGGAATTAGACGGCGTATGCGACCTGAACAGCATGCCATCCGACCAGAAAAATGATTGGTTCAGCCGGACTGCCGCAGGTGAAGTCTGGGGCATCGGCCGGCGGCTTGTTCCCAAGCTGTATGATAGCGGCATCAGAACCGTGCTTGATCTGAAGCGGTCTTCCCCGGCCGGAATGCGTTCGCGTTTTTCCGTCGTGATGGAAAAAGTTATCCGCGAACTCAATGGTGTGCCTTGTATCGAGCTGGAAGAAATCGCGCCACCGAGAAAGCAAATTGTCAGCTCGCGTTCGTTTGGCGTTGCCGTTGCGGATCTATTCAGTCTGGAAGAGGCGGTTTCGTTGTATGTTCGCCGCGCAACGGAAAAATTGCGCCGCCAGCAATTGTGTGCCGGGGCGATTTACGTTGCGATCCGCACCAGTCCGTTCAACGAAAAAGAACGCTATTATGCCAATGGCTTGGCTATTCCGCTTCCCGTGCCAACCGATGATACCGTGCGGTTGACCAAAGCCGCGTTATGGGGGTTGCGCAAAATTTATCGTGGTGGCTATCGCTATCAGAAAGCGCGGGTGATGCTGTCCGAATTGGTTTCCGCCGGTAACCGGCAATCCGATCTGTTTGGTTTGGCAGCGGCAGAAAATAAATCCGGTAAATTAATGGCAGTTATGGATCAAATCAATGCCAAAATGGGCAGCAGCACGTTGAGGCTCGCATCCGAAGGCTTCCGGCAGCAGTGGAAAATGAAACAAGGAAACCGCAGCCCCAGATACACAACGAACTGGAACGAGCTGATTTGCGTGACAAAGTGAATAGCGCAAATGCGCTGGCAGTAAATGACTAACAGGAGAATGACCGCTATGCCGATGCTATCGATCAACCCGGCCACAGGCCAAACTCTGCATACTTTTCCAACCTGGCCAGCCAGCGAAATCGATACGGCGCTGAGCCAAGTGGAGTCCGCGCAAACCGACTGGGCGGCGTTCGGTTTTGAACAGCGTGCCGGGTTTATGCGTAATCTCGCGCAGATTTTCCGACAGCGCAGCGAAGAGTACGCTCATCTGATCACCGAAGAAATGGGCAAATTGCTCAGAGAGGCGCGCGCGGAGGTGGAAAAATGCGCGTTTGGCTGTGAATATTATGCGGATCACGCGCAAGCGTATTTGCGCGACGAAGTGATCGCTTCCGATGCCAGCCGCAGTCTGGTGGTTTATCAGCCTTTGGGCACGGTATTGTGCATCATGCCGTGGAATTTTCCATTCTGGCAATTGATCCGCGCGGCGGCACCGGCGATGATGGCGGGCAACACGGTGGTGTTGAAGCACGCATCCAATGTTCCGCGTTGTGCGCTGGCGCTGGAAGAGGCATTCCAACAGGCCGGATTTCCTGCCAACACCTTTCGCACACTGATGATCAGCGCCGCGCAGGTGGAAACGGTGATCGCCGACCGGCGCATTGCCGCCGTGACGCTGACCGGTAGCAGTGCGGCGGGACGCAAAGTCGCGGCGATTGCCGGGCAACATCTGAAAAAATGCGTGCTCGAACTCGGTGGATCGGATCCGTTCATCGTGCTCGACGACGCCGACATCGAGGCGACAGCAAAACAAGCGCTTGCAGCACGGCTGCAAAACATGGGGCAAAGCTGCATCGCCGCGAAGCGTTTCATTCTCAGCGATGCAATTGCCGATTCATTTGTCGGACAATTGAAAACATTGATCGAGCAATTGCAAAGCGGCGACCCGAAAGACGATGCCACCGGGATTGCGCCGATGGCGCGCGAAGACTTGCGCGCCGAGCTGCATGCGCAGGTCGAGCGGAGTCTGGCAGCAGGCGCTCAGCGGGTTACCGGCGGTGCTTTCATCGGCACGCAGGGTGCATATTACGCGCCGACAATTCTGGATCATGTGCGGCCCGGCATGGCGGCATTCGACGAAGAACTGTTCGGACCGGTGGCAGCGATCGTGCGGGTAAATAATGACGAAGAAGCAATTCGCTTAGCCAACCGGACGCATTTCGGCCTCGGCGGCAGCGTATGGACGCGCGACTCTGCACGCGGCGAAGCGCTGGCGCGGCAAATCCATGCCGGTTGCACGTTCGTCAACGGCATCGTCAAAAGCGACCCGCGTCTGCCGTTCGGCGGCGTGAAAGAATCCGGCTACGGCCGCGAACTGTCGTACCACGGCATCCGCGAGTTCGTGAATATCAAAACGATTTGGATTAAGTAGCAGAAGGGGAATGGGGGTTGGGTAGCTTTGTCAGGCTTACAAGGCAGGTAAATCATAGGATACTTTTGCGCCGTCGACTTTGACATATCCGCGTGCTACTAAGCCTTTATATACCGCTTCAATGTCAGTAGCTAAAGTATCTTTACCGCATTTAGCATGAATGGTGCTTAACAAAGTTTTTGGTGTGCGTGGTTTTGATGCTTTGCGCTTGATCAGGTCTTCCACTGTTATGCTAATTAATTTTGCGACAGATGTTTTGTTGGAAGAGACTTTTTGATCAACCGCGAGTGTATTGCTATTGATGCTATTGCCATTTGTTGTTGCTGGAGTAAAACAAGGCAATTGTTCGATGGATTCTGATCGTACGGCAAGAATCTTATTCATTTTCATATGCCTGATCAATGGATCGAAGCCAGTATCCTTTGAGACAATATGGAAAAAACCAGTAGGATCGTTTGCAGCTAAAATGCCAAGATAGTAGGCGATGTGGAAATCAAGTGCATTAGCCCCGGGAGTTTCTAACACGATGTAGTTCGCTCGTCCTCCGAGTTTATGCATCGCCAGAACAAGTTCAACCGGAAGTTTTGTGTTATTCGGACCTAAGAAGATTCGCACCTGAAATTGCTCGCCTTTTAGCAATGCAAGTGACTTCGCTTGAACGTTCTCATAGTCGATCAAAATATAATTTGTTTTCAAAAGAGCCGCCTGATAGAAATTCCGATGGGAAATTGTCTTGAAGCAAGGCCTATTAAGCGGCAACCTCGTTTTATTCTTTATTTCGATGAGAGTTTTTTGAATCGCGACCGAGAAATGGCGAGCGGTGCCGAAGGATCACAAACCGGCGTGCAGTCCCGGGATGCCGATGCGCTGGATGCGGATGGCGTTGTTGCCTTCTTCGTACGCGAGCAAGCGGCCTTCCTGCTGCCACAGGCGGAACGCCAGCGAATAGGCGAGCACCCGGATCGGGTAGTCGCGTGGCAGCGTTTGCAGATACGGTTGGATCGTGGTGAAATCGGTCGCGCCGTATTGTTGCATGATAAAGCGCAAGCCGCCGTTTGCGGGGCCGATGTTGTAGGCCAGCAATCCGAGAAAAAGATCATTTTTCATTTCCGCCAGGTAATGCTTGAAGGTGGCGGCGGCGACAAAGGCGTTGTGGCGGGGATTGTCCAGCACAATTTTTTCCACATTGAGCCGCCGCCGTGCTTGCGCAATGACGGCTTCCGGGACGCGGGTGATCTGAAACAATCCGCGTCCGCCGTCGTGGCTGTCGCGCGGAATAAAAGACGATTCGGTTGCGGCGATGCCGTGCAGCAGATCTGCGTCGATATCGAAAGACCGGGCTGCGTCATCGATTGCTTGCCGGTATTCTTGCGCGCGGTTAACCATTTTATGCAATTGCGCGGAATCGTGGCGGCGGTAAGCCGCGTAAACCTGATGCGAAATCGTCCCGCGTCCCGCTTCTTCCTTGCCGCCGACCAAGGTGCGGAAATTACCGTAAGCCAGTGAGAACTGGTCGTGTGTAACGAGCCAGCCGGTCAGCAGAGCGAGCGACAAAGACAATACAGGCATGAAAAATTCCGAATAGCGCCGCAACCACTGTCGCAGCTTCCACCAGCCGAGCAGAAAAACACTGGCGGCCAATATCAACACCAACACACCAGCGGTGAACGGCAGCAAATGACCGAAAAAACTGGTGCCCGAGAACTGGCCCGCGGAGTAGCCGAGCAGCAGGATGATGGCGCAAACTGCGGCGCTGCTTAAACCGAGGATTTCGATACCGGTCAGTAGTAATGTCTGCTGGAATTTACCAGGTTGGTTTCTTTGGGGGCGCTTTCTGGGCGGTTTGCCAGGGTCATTGCTATTACGCGCAGCGGCGGTGCGTCTGCGCTTCGGTCTGGGTTTTGCGTTAGCGGGCCCGGGGTTGTTGGTGCGGGTAGTTTTATCCATTGGAATGGGGGCTGAACGAAATGCACCGCATGGGGCAATGGCTGGGATGAATTGGGTTACTGATGGCATCGCCCCGTTACAGGAGCGGGACGATGCAGCTTCCGCGAATGACTACCGTAACCGGTGGCTCACCCATAGGGATGCGGCAAACAGCAGCACTGCTCCGCCTTGGTGCGATGCGCCTAATGGAATCGGCACCGCATGGAGCAGCGTTGCGATGCCTAAGCTGATTTGTATCGCCAGCATCAGCAGGAAAAGGTTGCATGCCAGGCGTGTGGTGCCTTGCAGTTCTACGGTGCGTGATTTGAGCCAGAAAATCGGCACGGAGAAGGCCAGTATCCAAGCGATCAAGCGATGATCGAATTGCACCGTGGTGATGTTATCGAAAAAATTGCGGTACCACGGTTCGAGGATAAAAAGATCGGGTGGAATCACATGCCCGTTCATCAGCGGGAAAGTGTTGTAGGCCAAGCCTGCGCGAATACCGGCCACGAAACCGCCGGATAACACCATGATAAAAATCAATGAAGAGAGACTGAAGGAAAAACGCCGCAGGCCTTGCAATTTTTCATTGGCCGGGGAATATTCGCGGTGCGGCGACAGCAATCCCAACGCGACCCAGAACATCGCGGCGAAAATGACAAAAGCCAATCCCAAGTGCGCAGTCAGGCGGTATTGGCTGACATGCGGGTCATTGACCAAACCGCTCATGACCATATACCAGCCCATGAATCCTTGCAGGCCACCCAATACGAATATCCCCGCGAGTTTGATACCCAGCGGCCGGTCAATTTGCTTTCTCAGCAGAAAGTAAACAAACGGCACAAAAAATACCAGGCCGATCAACCGGCCGAGTACGCGGTGGAAGTATTCCCACCAGAAAATACTTTTGAATTCATCGACGCTCATGCCTTTATTGACTTGCTGATACTGCGGCGTGGCGCGGTATTTTTCCAGCAACACATCCCAGTCTTGCTGCGTGATGGGCGGCATGGTGCCGACAATCGGCTGCCATTCGACAATGGAAAGCCCTGAGTCGGTCAAGCGCGTAACACCGCCGACCACTATCATGGCGAATACCAGGGCACAACAAATTAATAACCAGATCGCAATAGGTTTTTGCATAATCGTAAAAATTTAAATTATTTTTGAAATTGAATGGATACTCGGTATTGCTTGCTTTATTTGTCGCGCATCAAGCGTTGCTTGGTACGTTCCCATTCCTTTTGTTTCTCGGATTCGCGCTTGTCGTGTTGTTTCTTGCCTTTGGCCAAGCCGATTTCCAGTTTGATCCTGCCTGCTTTATAGTGCATATCGAGGGGAACCAGCGTGTATCCGGCGCGTTCGACTTTGCCGATGAGCCGTTTGATTTCTTCCGCGTGCAATAACAATTTGCGGGTTCTGACCGGATCGGGATTGATGTGCGTTGAAGCTGTCTTGAGCGGACTGATATGACTGCCAATTAAGTACAGTGCGCCGTTGCTGACAATAACATAAGCTTCTTTCAACTGAACCCGGCCATCGCGAATGGCTTTGACTTCCCATCCCTCCAGCACCATGCCCGTCTCGTACTTTTCTTCGATAAAATAATCGTGAAAGGCTTTTTTATTTTGTACTATACTCATGCAGGTATGAAATGGGTGGAAATCACTAGATTTCGTGTATTTTATCAGTTTTTCAGTATTACCTCATGATGCGGGGTGATTTACTTTTATGGCAGAAATAGAAAAATCAGTTTTGGTTGAATACTCGGCAAGTCAAATGTTCGCATTGGTCGATGATGTGGCGAAATATCCTGAATTTCTCCCATGGTGCGGCGGTACCTCCGTCGATCCGCAAGACGAAGTGACGACGCATGCCACCGTCAAGATCGACTATCACCATATTCAGCACAGTTTTACTACCAAGAACAAACGCTTTCCGCCGGATTTGATCGAGATGAGTTTGCTCGATGGTCCATTTGAACACTTGGACGGTTACTGGCAATTTATCCCGTTATCGGATAGCGCGTGCAAAATCAAATTCCGCTTGCATTACACCTTCTCGCACAGGATTCTTGAAAAACTGGTCGGACCGGTATTTCATATGATTGCCAACAGTTTCGTGGAACATTTCATCGAGCGGGCGGAAGTGATTTACGGCAAGCGGTGACGCCGCCGATGCAAATTGAAGTCGTCTACGCACTCCCGCATGTTCAAGTGCTGAAGAAACTCGATGTGCCGGTGGATTGCACGGTTGAGCAAGCGATACGGTGTTCCGGCATTTTGGATCAATTTCCGGAAATCGATCTGGCAAAAAGCAAACTGGGTATTTTCGGTAAATTGACCCAATTGCAAGCCGTGCTGGAGCTGCATGACAGAATTGAAATTTACCGGCCTTTGATCATCGATCCGAAAGAAGCGAGAAGATTACGCGCCAAGAAAAATAACCGCTGACTTTCCCTAGCTCAATTTCAAGGGAGTAAAAATGATCCGCGCTGTATTAATACTGCTTGCAACGTGCCTGCTACTTTCCCTTTCCGCTTGCGCGACCAAAAAACCGGAAAAGAAAACGCCTGATGCGGAAGACCGCACAAAAATCCTAACACCCTTTGAGCAACTGTCGCTCAAGTCCGACGCAAAAACGGTATTTGAAGATCAGGGCAAATTCATTCTGCTTGAAGGGAAAAAATGCATGCAGCGTGATAACGGGGCGGAACCGGTAACCCTGCTACAGTGGATTGAAATGCCGGATTACGTCGATAGCGGCACGGTCGTGTTAAATGGCTGGGATTTGCGCTATCTGAACCAGGATCGCGAAGTCAACTCGATGCGGGCCGATATTACGCACAGCAAACTGGTTAAAAACACCGGTTCCACAGTTCTGGTATTTGAGGCAAAAGGCACGCTGGAAGATCAGAGTCGCAAGGACGCTTTTGAATTTTGCGTGTTTTATGCTGCATTGGGTTACCATTCCACGGCAATTGACGCCACGATAGAAGAAGATCACAACGGTATCGAATCTTCGGTCGTGCAGCTTGCAAATCAAGGTGCGGTAGCCACATTGGAAAATACCGGCCAAAAAGGCATGTTAAGAAAATACGATGCGGTTGCCATCATCCCGCGCGGATTTGATTTCCAATATGCCGATACCTTTGAATGCGAATGGCGGCTGTGGCCGTGCCAATGGTCGGATCGCGTGGATTATCGCCTGTTGCAAGTGGCTTACAATTTATCGCAAGCCAGTGCAGCACCCAGTCTCGGCGGTACCCCGCACTGGGTGACGCAGACCCTTTTCAAGGATAACAACACGCACACGCACCGCATCAAAACCCGTGCCGCCCAGATCCGCGGCCGTAGCGTCAAACTGCACGGAGATTTCCTGGCGCTGAATCCCCGTAGCGGAAAAGCGGACACCTGCCGCAAAAGCGTCGACGGTGTGGTGCGCACCCAGACGGTTCGTATCAATGAGCTGCCTTACGACTATGCCATCCCGATGTTGACCGGCTGGGAGCTTGTCAACGAATGCGAACATCAACGGGTACAACGGGTAGGCATCTGGATTCACGACATCCGCTTCGATCCGCGAGCAGGCTACCTGGAATACAAAGTATCCTCCATCCTGCGCGACCAGGACGGCGCGCCCAGTTTCAACAGCGCGCACCGCATCACCGTGTTGGGGCTCAACCGGTCGTCGTCTTTGGAAAAGAAACGAGCACCTAAGTTTAAATTGAAGCTCAGGGAAGATAGATAGATTGCCAGTGCTATCAGCCAGTTATAGGGTTTTTGTTATCCGATTATTTCTACTGTCCTAGCTGACCCGATTTTTCGGTACCTTCGGCGCATCCTCACCGATCATCGCCGGTTTGCCGTCCCGCCACATCACTGTGTACTGGCCCAGGCGGAGTTTCTTTTCAAGCGCATCAGTTACGGCTTTTTGTAGCGAATCCAGGATTATCTGATCTTCTTTGGAAAGTGTTGTTTTCAGAGTGATCCTTATTCCTTGAAGCTTTTGAAGAAGTGAAATAATACAAACAGACGCGTCCGAGTAGAGCGTCGAGCTTATTAGCAATTACTTACATTGCTCCCCTTCAACTTGATGCAGCAATTGTTCTGCTATGTGCCCGTAACGTGCATTTTCCATGGCTTGCTTGAGCGCTTTGACAATGGGTTCCGGTTCTGTCAGCGGACAATAGTGCGTAATGAGCACAGCTATTTCTTGCTTTGATAGTCCCAACAATCCTTCAAAAAAACACGGACTGTTCTTGATCAGAATTTCCTCGGTATCGGAGACAAGACCCTCGGCCATTTCTCCGTCGGTGCTGCCGGACCACAGGCGCAAGAAAAGCGTGACATCGTTGAAATTTTCGCACTTCTTGGCCTTGGCTGCGGTGTGATGGTAAATTTTCCACCATTGCTCAGAATCTTCTTGATACACCTGCTGTGAATTTTTTACTAGGCATTCATAATCTGAAACTTCCAGGCATGTGCTGGATGCTGGGAAGGCGGGAATTGGCTGGATTAGAAGAATCAAGAGAAAATAGTAAAGGAATCGCATGAGGTTAGCATCCCGATTCAGCGACGGGCTTTTCGCTGCTTCCGGTTGTTAAGCGATGATTAATAGTTTGTCTCATGCCGTCGCAGCTATAGATGCATCCTCCACAAAGGCATCGCTCATCATCATTTTGTAATGCGCACTATGTCCTGATTTGTCGAAAATCGCTCTGAAGACCTTCAGATAGGATTCCACCATTGTGTTATCAATTGAGACATACAAATCGTCGTGTGCGTAATGCGATCCGTCGTGCACCCATGAGCAGAGCGATTTGCAAATGATCCTCTCTTTACCTTCAAACATCGCACAGAGCTGGTCGAATTCAATGCCACCTAGAATTTTGAAGTAGTTTTCCAAAATGCGTCGCAGCGTGTTTTGAATGGCAAGATTGGAACGTTCAGGTTTACGAACCTCGGCCCACAGCAACTCGTAAGATGTTTTGATTGGATTGGTCGGGTGCTTGTCGAGCTTCGACACCAGTCCGGGCTTTCGCACGATCCAATACGTCCTTTCTTTTGGTGATACGCCCTTTTGCTTTGGGGAGTAAGTCACTTCCTTGTGGAAGTAGACGTTATGCGTGAGCACGAAGATCTGTTTGATGTGTCCGGTTCCAGCCCGCACCTCATCGAATAGTCCTTTTATGAGACTGCTGACGATAAAGAGGATGTCACTGTCGAGGCTCGAAACGGGGTCGTCGAAGACTACGATTCGGTCCGTGGACATCCCGACCTCTGACTCGCTACCCTTGAGCCGGTGGTAAAAGTACAGGAAGGTGACAAAGGTCTTCTCACCCTCGCTCAAAGTCGCCTTGGCATCTGAACCATCTGAGCGTACCAACTTGTAAGATGTTCCACCTGTCGCTTTTGCGAGTTTGAAGCCTTGGAAGCCAAACGACGATAGCAGAATGTTTATACCATCAATCGTCGGCTGGACACTTGTGGTTTGTTTTTCCAGCTCACGAATCTCAGATGCCTTTTTCTCCTTATCCGTTATTGCCGTTGTAATCTCTGTCATCATTGCCGTGATGGCTTTTTCCAAGCCATCTTTCGCTTTCTTGAACGCAGCGAGATCGGTTTTTAGTTCCTCAAGAACGAATTTCCATATCTGTGCAGTCAGCGTTGTTTGCTCGGTCTCAAGGTTCGAGATCATTATGTTGTGTGCAGCAATTTGAGTGTTGGCCGCGTCAATCAGCCCCTCAATTGTCGTGCAGATGCCGCTCAGTGACTCTAACTCAATCACCTGACTTGCTTCCTTCTTCTTTCCGGCAAGGCGCTGATTGTTCAGTGTGATTTTTGCGTCAAGTAATTCCTTCTCTGCTTTCAGTTTCTCGACATCAAGGAACTTAGAAGGTAATGCAATGATTCCGGCAAGTTGTTGCTGAATCCGGACCGCTTCAGTGACGTAGTTCGTTGTTAGGTCATCAATCGCCTTGCTATCCTTCACAAAAGTCTCGTCAAAATACTCGCTCAAGCTTTGCGCAAAAGCATCAGTCGTCTCTTGTTGACAGAACGGACACGCGCCATCATTTACATCGTAGAATCCCCGGCCTTCTCGAACCCAGTCGCTGTTCCCGAGCCTCTTAATCATTGCAGCGATATCGACGTCTTCCTTGCCAATAACCCGCTTCTTCAGAATTGGGTCCGATTCATGTGCAAGAAGTTTGGTGATATCAATAACGGGAATTGATGCCTCTGTCGTGGGTATTGCCCCGAAAACACTTTCCGCTTTCTTCTCCAACTCTGCCAAGGTGAGGAGGATCGAGGTATTGGACGCGTACTCCTGAAGCACTTTGCTTTTGAATTTTTCCAAGCTGCTGCGATATCCCTTGAATCCGCCTTGCAGTCTCGCGTCATGCTTCTGTTTTTGCGCCCAACACTTATCCTTAAAACCCGCCTCTAGCGTCGCTAATTCTCCTTTCTTTCCACCATTTCCATCTGCGCTCTGCAATCTCTGAGTTAAATTTTCAATTTTAGTTGCCAGCGCGTCGAGTTCGCCTTTTGCTACTGAAATTTTTGCGAGCGTATCGACTTGCTTTTCATCCAAGGTGAACACCCCTTTTAACTCTACCGATTGGTTGAAATTCGCCTCGACGAAATCATGGTTGTAAACCAGCGGCTGGAGTTTCGTCCCCGCTTTCCATGTGACGTTGCAGGTTGGGAACTTCATTTCATCCGCAATCACTCGGCTGATTGTTGTTTTCCCTGTGCCATTTGAGCCGAAAAAGAAATTGAATTTAGAAAGCCCGTTGAGCTGCTCGGGCGTTTTGGCATAGGTTGCAACACTGGAAATGGTGATGGATTCAATCATGGACTGCGTCTCCCTCGAGCTTGGTATTTGCTTCGCCTAACGTAATATATAAAACACTCTGTCCAATGATCTTGTCGATAATGTCTTATAAACACGGAGAAAATCATCTATCAGCATGTATTTTTAGTGAATTAATAAATTTACTAAAGCAGCTGATATCAGAAAACATGGTTCAATGCGATCGGCTAAAAAATTGCAAGCACGTTTGTTTAAACATGAAAAGACTAATCTTTCTATAAGGTAACACTCTATTATTTTTGCTGCCGAACTTCATCCGGCGACTCGGTTGCTGCTTCAGCAATTAAATTGATCCGAAATCAGCAATTAGACTGCTACCGTTCCACCAAAACCACTTCAACAACTTTAACCTCATCATCCCTTTCGAATCGTAATTCCACTTTCTCTCCCGCTTTCAGTGCGCGCAAAATCGCCGCATACGATGCCAAGTCGCTAACCGGTTGCCCGGCCAGTTGAATCAGAATGTCGCCCGGTTGCAGTCCGGCTTGTTGTGCCGGGGAGCCGGGGAGGGTGTTGTCGATGCGCACGCCTTCGCCTTTATAAGAGAAATCCGGGACGGTACCGAGGCTGGCTGTGCGTTTTTCCTTCGGTGCGGCGGATTCGGCGGGAGCGGGGGTTGACGATAGCGTGACCGTCAGCGGCTCGATGCGGTTGGCAAGGTATTCGGTGGCTTCCTTCAGGATCGCGGCGACTTTGACCAATCCGGCGGTGTCGATTTTGTCGGCGGTGTCGCCGGGAGCGTGGTAGTCCTCGTGCGCGCTGGCGAACAGTTGGATGGCGGGCACGCCAGCTTGGATGAACGCGGCTTGGTCGCTGGAGCCGAAGTCGTCTTGCACGGCGTTGACTGGAATGCCGGTGACGAAGCTCGCGCCGCGGAAGATGTGTACCAGTTCACGTGCGGTGCCGGTGCCGAACACGGTGACCGGGTTGTTCTCCAACCGCCCGACGGTGTCCAGATTCAACATCGCGATGACTTTTCCAACCGGGAATTGATCGTTGTTGCGGACATAATGCTTGGAGCCCAGCAGATTGGCTTCTTCGCCGGTGAATGCGGTGAAAATGACGGTGCGTTCCGGCTGCCATTTCGGCACGATCTGCCGCGCGAGTTCGAGCATCACGGCGATGCCGCTGGCGTTGTCGTCCGCTCCGTGGTGGATTTTACCCTGATGCGCGGCGCGCACGTCCGGCCAGCCGGTGCCGAGGTGGTCGTAATGCGCGCCGATCACCAGGCTTTGCCCGGCCAGTTGCGGGTTGGTGCCGGGCAGGATGCCGACGACATTGCGCAGCGTGATATTGCCTTTCGGCAGACCGACATCCTGCTGCCAGGTCTGGAAATAACTGTTGTCGTCACCACCGGGCAGCAGGCCGATTTGCTGAAACTGCTTGGCGATATACGTAGCCGCATCGTCTAGCTCCGGCGTGCCGAGCTCGCGCCCTTTATACGATTCATGCGACAAGTGCGTGATATCCGCCATCATGCGGCTCTCGGAGAAAACCGGCGGCAGTTCCGCCAACGCGCGGCGCGGCTTGGTGATGCCGGTATGCACCGTGTGTATGACGTGGCCGTCTTGCTGCTTGACCCATTGCGTGAGCGGCGATTGGGTGATTGGCCATTGTCCTTTGTCGATATTGGCCAAGTCATTGCCTTTGAATACCAGATAGCTGTATTTGCGGTAGTGTGGCAATTTGTTGGCGAGCTCGGCAATCGCTTTGGGATGGTCGGCGGCAACCCACAACAGCGTTTTGTCCGGATTGGACGGTTGCCGAGTCGTTAACACCACCGCATGGCCATCTTGCGGGTACGTTTTATGATCCAATTTCAGTTGCTTGGATTGATACGCAACACCGCGATCCGCCAAGGTTTTTAAAGCCGTATCGGCAAATTTGTTCTGCCACCCCATGATCCAGACGGTGCGATCCCCGGGTAACGTTTTCAATTGATCGTCGGTGAGGATTTCCAGCGGGTTCGATTGGGTTTTTTGCCAATTCGCCGCCAACGCGCGATACGCTTCCAAAACGGATTTATCCGCACGCGCAGGCAGAACCAGCAACGGTTTTTCCGCGCCGAAACCCTGCGACAAGGCCGATGGAATCTCGCGGCTATCCAAGCGGCGGAACACGTCGAAATGTGGATCGAGGTCGATGCGCGCCGGGCGGTTGGCGAACGTCATCTCGACCGTTTGTTTGGCTTGCTCGACGACGATATGCGATTCCACCGCCATGTCCTCGCCTTCCAGCGTGACGGCTACCGGCACCTTTAAGTGGTACGGTTGGCCCGGCTGGGTTTGCTCGACTGTTAACGTGAGTTTGAATCCTTCTGTGGTGCGTTCGGTTTCCGCGCTGCGCAGCACTAGATCCGGCGCGCCGGTGCCGTGCACCCATTGCTCGAAGCGCTGCGCCAGATCCTTGCCAGTGCTGGCGTTGAACGTCGCGAGCAAATCGGCGAACGTCGCCTGCTGGAATTTGAATTGCTGGTAAAAGCGCCGCAGTGCCTTGGTGAACGCATCATCACCGAGCTCTTGCCGCAGCATGTGGAAAAACATCATGGTTTTGCCGTAGCCCACCGCTTCAGAGCTAGCGCTGTGACGCGACACAAAGCGGATGACCGGAAAATCCTTTTCCTTGCCGACGAAATCGGCGTATTTCTGCAACACATCACGGCGGTATTCCTCACCTTTGCCGCGTTGCTCGTTGACCAGATGATCGGCCAGATAAGCGGTCAAGCCTTCCGCCCAGTTGCCTTTGGCGTAATCGACAAACACGCCATTGCCCCAGTAGTTATGCAGAATTTCATGCGGGTACGAGGAGTGCAGAATGAACGGCAAGCGGATCACTTTGGAGCCGAGCAGCGTGAACGACGGCATGCCGTAACCGCTCTCCCAGAAATTCTCGACCAGCGCGAATTTCGTGTAAGGGTAGGGGCCGATCAGCTTGTTGTACATAGCGATGTATTGCGCCGTCGCATCCAAATATTTCTGTGCCAGCGGCTGATCGGCGCTGCGCAGATACACCATTGCGTTGACCGCACCGGCGGATTGGGTGTAGCGCTGGAATTTCGCGGCGATCAGATAAATATCGTCCTGCGGTTGTTTTTCCTCCCAAACCACGTTTTGTGCCGCACTGGTTTTGTTCTCGCGTAGCAAAGTCCCTTGACTGACCACATCCCAATCGGGGGGCGTTTGAATGTCCAACTGAAACGACACCAGCGCATCGCCTAACTGCGGATACCACGCGCTGGCACTGGCCAGAAACACCCCTTCCGGCGAAATCACCCCCGGCGTCGAACCGAAACTACGCGAATATTCCTGCCCCGGCCCTTGCACCGCGTGATGGATCTGGCCGCCATATTGCAGCGTGAAGGTATCCTGCCCGGGCGGTACGGTCACCGTGTAATGCCGGATCGAAATCGGCCGGGATTTTAACGCAACTTCGTTTTCTTCCGCCTGAATTGCAGCCCCTTGAACATCCGTGATCGATAAACCAGCATGCAAAAAGAATTCGAGTTGTACGGAATCCTTTGCACTCCGTGCCCAATCCGGAATCCGGATTTGATCTTTGACGCGGATTTCAGAAGTGTTTGGCGATAGTTGAATTTCCATATGATGATGGAAGGTTTCGTTATTTGCCGTGGCAACCGGGCTGATACAGAGGACGAAGACAAGCACAAAAAAGGCCACGCTGAGGTTTAATGATTTTTGCATTTTGTAAGGGTATTGAACGGATTCTGAGGATTATCGGGAATTTCAAACGATTTACATTGCAATGTGATTTTGCTCACTGCATGTTTAGCATCATATCAAACATCATTGGTACATTGAGGTAAGTCACAAAACACCGGAAAAATGCAACGGATGTGACATTAAGCTAAATAATCGATAGCGAGCGAAGAATGATGGGAAACGACAATAATCAAGATTCCAAGAATGGCCTGATTTCGATACTGTTATTGATCATGCTGATTACAGGTACTGCGATCAATAACCCATTAACCAGTTCGCGTCCATATGATTCACAAAGTTCTAAATTGATATCACCCGAAGCTCATAAAGTGGATGCGCGGCTGTGGCAAGATCCAATTGCCAGTGTCGCAAAGCATGTCTCTCAGATGAAAGAGTCAGATACGGATCAGTTAAGAAAAACAAATTCTTTTGATAGTTTTATAGAAAAAATCCCTAATAGAGTCGATGGAGATACTGATTTTAGGGTTGTTGCTATTAGTGTTTTTGGTAGCTCCTATCCGGAATTGGTTGAGTTCCGGCAGCGTTATCGTTATGCGGTAGTCTCTGCTCTCGGATTCCGAAGTTATTTTCCGCAAGATAATGAACATCTTGGTTTCTTCTTATTTAATACAAATCTTGCTAATAATTGTGAGATTTATGTACCTTATGAATGGTTTGAAAGAGATCAAGAATCGAGCTCCGGTAATAAAGAACGATTACTTATTCTCTGGTTAAATGAAGAGAAAATAATTTCCACTCAATATGGGAATTTTATTAAGAATCTATTTGACCGATTCAGTGAAGTTCAGTCCAATAAATCTAGCTTTACATTAATTGGGCCGACAAACACATCAAAGCTTGTCGAATTGATGAAGTCTACGGCTATAGATGAGCTACCTGCTTCATTTAAAATAATATCATCCAGTGCAACTATTTCAGACAACGATTTATTAAATGCTTATAAAAAGGAAAATCAGTGTAATCAAAGTAATGAAGATAAAAAGCGAGATTGCATCAAAAAAGAAATAGCCGGTAGGTTAACCAAAAAATCGATTATTCGCACAATCGGACAAGATGAGAATCTTGCTAAGGCATTGATTTGGGAATTGGGACAACGCGGAGTGAATCGTGAGATTCCATTCATCAAGGATAAATGTGAAGATGGTTTGATAATTATTAGTGAGCAGGATTCATTATATGCCAGAGCATTAACTCAACACTTCATTGATGCAGTAGGTACTCAGTGTGAAAAGGAACAAACCGGAAAATCGCTAGTAACAAATTTTACTTATTTACGTGGATTGGATGGCAAATTACCTGATCTCGATGAATCAAACAAAAAATCACAAGATACCCAAGATAAAAAAGAAAAGAAAAATTTAATCGCTCAATTAGATGATGCTTCACCTGAGCACGCCGAAGGACGCAACCAATTCGATTATCTGCAGCGGCTTATCGATAGAATTGAAGAGCTTGATCGTCGTGAAGGGCTAGGAACTAACCGGATCAAAGCAATCGGAATTTTTGGTAATGATGTATACGATAAATTGCTGATATTGCAAGCCTTGCGTGATCGGTTTAAACATAAAATCTTTTTTACTACTGAATTGGA
This sequence comes from Proteobacteria bacterium ST_bin16, assembly GCA_002083595.1. Taxonomy (GTDB): domain Bacteria; phylum Pseudomonadota; class Gammaproteobacteria; order Burkholderiales; family Nitrosomonadaceae; genus Nitrosomonas. Next base: position 20,947 of record MSXT01000008.1, read on the forward strand.
TGCACGCTATCTGCATGCAGATCAAACAAAATGGGCACGCAATTTGGTAGTTGCTAGCAATTTTGATCTTACTCTCCGATCGGAATTGCAGGGATCAATAATGGCATTTCGTGATAGCTATCAAACATCAATGTATTTGGCTACATTGATGGCTCTTAATTCTCAAATGGTAGAAGTAGCTGTACCAGAAATAAAACCTGCGATTGATAAAAAGCAAGAAATACAAAAAGAACCAAAAGAACCAAAAAAACAAATTCAGGTAGAGCAAGAGGCATTAAATAAGCTATTGATACCTCAGATTTTTGAGATTGGAAGAACTCAAGCTGTACATCTTGCGACGTTCAATACACATGTTGATTTAAGTAATGATCGAGTTCTGACATCAAGTGAATGTGATTTTAATAAAATTTTATCTTGCTTGAGTATTGAGCAGAGTCGAATCAAAAGTTTTGATGGTGATGCAAAACTTGGAATAGTAATTGTATTTTCTTTGGCTCTATTCATAATTTTTGCTAAACCTGTGACGGATGGAGTTATAGCGTTTTTCAGTAATAAAGAATACAAGCATTCTATAGCTATTTACATATTATGGATTTTGTTTCTGGTTTTTCTTTTTTCTATCTGTTCCGATATTTATCCCACACATCATTTTGGTGAACCATTTTATTGGTTCGAAGGAATTAGCGTATGGCCTAACCTTGTTGTAAGGTTTTTTGGCATTATCGTTATTCTTATTACCTTTTTTTATTATTACAATAAATTCAAAAATGCTGAAGAAGTCAAAAAAGATTTCATAGAAACCAAGGAAGATATAGAAGTAGGAGAAATTAATCGTTATTGGTGGGAAGCTTTAAGGGAAGGCCCATTTCTTAACTTCGCATCTGAGAATAAAAATATCAGAGACGTTTTGCTCGAATATTTGACCATCAGCGATTATTCAAAATCTAGAGGATATCTCTGGATTATTTGCGCCGCACTGGTTTCTCTTTTTATGACTGCTTATATATTACTTTCATTAGGTTATTTAAATTTTCCATTCCGTGGCGGAACGACACAATATTGGCACTATTGCCTTGCATTCTTACAATTTCTCATCTTATGGGGATTAGTTTATTGGGTTGGTTACGAGGCTACGGTTTGTAGGCGATTTATTGATCAACTTGAACCAAAGGAATCTTTCTCTGAGCAACCTGATTGGCCTCTGGCATTCATGGAAAAACATGAAAAGAGAACAGGTATTTCACGCAAAAAATTAATACCCTATTTTCGATTCTTATTAATTACAAGGCTGATCAAGCGAATTAATAGTATCATCTATATTCCCTTTATTTTAATGTTGCTGATAGCGATTGGCCGAAGCAATGTATTTGATAATTTGGGATTTTCACCTGCTCTGATAATGGTTTTTATCGGTGCATCAGCTTATTTGGTTGCTACACTGATTATGTTGCGAAAATCCGCAGAGAAACAATGCGAAGATATACTCCAATATTATGAAGAATACCGAGTTGGAAGAATTTCTTTGGCATTTGGCAATGCGAATACTATGGACCAAGTGGTAGCAGAAATTCGCAATAAAAAGCAGCAAACTTTTGCTCGTTTCCTTCAACGTCCGTCATTACTTGCGGTGCTATTGCCTAGTGGCGGTATCGGCTTAACAAGCATCATCGAATACTTGTACAATTGAGACCGGATCTTGTAGAGCACAAGATATTTGAATTATTTTTAAGGGTTTTGATATTAAATGAAAATGTGTGCTGGCAAACCGGATTATTTACAATCCGCGATCAAGTTTTCCCCGGTTTTATTTTTCTTGGCAGCGTTGAATGCTAATGCTGCCGGTTTTATCACCGATGAACAGCAGCACTCCGTCAAGGAAAAACGCGCCGGTGAAGCTTATTACCGGGCGGATTCAAAATGGATGATTTATCAGGCGGAAGTTGCGGATGACAATCCGTTCTATCAGATTTTCCTGAAAAATATCGGCAGCGGAGCAGTCACGCAGGTGTCGCCGGGTACCGGCAAAACCACGTGCGCGTGGGTGCATCCGGCACAGGAAAAGGTATTGTTTTCGTCAACGCATGACGACAAGGAAGCCAAAGCTAAAATGGCCGCCGAGATCGAGCGCCGCAATGCGGGTGAGCAGAAGTCTTACGCGTGGGATTACGATGAGTACTACGATATTTACGAAACCGATTTCACCGGCGGAAATATCAAGAATCTGACCAAAACTTTGGGTTACGATGCCGAAGCGTCGTGGTCGCCGGACGGCAAGTTGATCGCGTTTGCTTCCAACCGCCGCGCCTACAGCGGTGAGTTAACCGAAGAGGAAGCCGCTTTGTTCAAAGCCAATCCGGCATCGATGATCGATATTTACATCATGGATGCGGATGGTTCCAACGTCAAACGCCTTACGCAAACCAAAAGCTACGACGGCGGGCCGTTTTTCAGCCCGGATGGCAAGCGGATCGTGTGGCGGCGTTTCTCGGATAATGGCCGGGAAGCTGAAATATTCACGATGAATATCGACGGTACCGATCAAAAACAAATCACGCGCCTGAATGCGATGTCGTGGGCGCCTTTTTACCATCCTTCCGGAAAATACGTCATTTTCGCGACCAATTTGCACGGCCACCGCAATTTTGAGCTGTACATCGTCGACACCGATGGTCAGAAAGCGCCGGTGCGCGTGACCGATAAGGAAGGTTTTGACGGTTTGCCGGTATTTACGCCGGATGGCAATTACATCACCTGGACCAGCGACCGGACACCCGGCAAGAAGGGATTGTTATTCCACGGCAAATGGGATCATCAAAAAGCGTTGGAAAGTTTATCGCTGAAGTAGCTGAAGTAAGTCAATTTTCTGCAGGACAGAGAAGCGCTGGTGAATGACAGAAAAGCCAGCGCTTTTTATTTATCGGCTTCTGTGGGATCGGAAAAGAACTTTTCCTTGCGTTTTTGCTCGTCGAAGTAGAGCGACTCATTCGGTTCAAGTTGATTGCCCAGTTTCTGGATTTGCTGCCAGATGTCGGGAAATTCACCCAGCCGCTTGAAGCGGCGGGCATTCTTCTTGAAGTCTCTTTTGTTGTTGGTTTTGTACAACAATTCGAATAGCAGCAGCCAGCCCGGAATGTCCTGTTTGTTTTTGGCGAGCTGTTTTTGCAGCAATTGAATGGCGCCTTCCGGGTTTTCCTGCTCGATCAGCGTGCGTGCCTCGGATACCAATTGTCCTGGCGGTTCGGGCGGATTCTGCGGCGGTGATCCGGTTTTTTTATCGTCACTGCGGCGCAGCAGCAGCGCTTCGTACTGATGCCGCTCGGATGGATCGAACGGTAGCGCTGCGTCGCTGGATTTCGCGAGTCTTTCCTTGATTCTTTGATAGTTGCGCGAGATCAGGAAAATAATCAGTAGCGTCAGCAAAATTCCGAGAAGAAAGGCATTATCCAAGAACAGGTCGGATTCCGGCGCAGCTGCATTGGTTTCAACCGGCACAATTGGATTGGGCGGTTGTTGCGTGCCGGTGGGTGGCTGCGGCGCTGTGGCGATATTCTCCGCAGGCTGCACACTACTACTATCAGCAGGCGGTGTTGCAGCTACTTCCTGGGAAGGTTGCGTCATTTCTTCCGGGGGGATAGGCGATGCACTCTCGCTGTGGCGCTCATTGCTGCTTGCTGGAGCATGAGTCATGAGTATGGCTTGCATCGCGATGATCTGCTTTTCAATGGACTCGATGCGCTTTAACAGAATATTGAGTTCGTTGGTTTCATTTTCAGCAATTTGTTCCAATTGCGTGATCAGTTGCAATGCTTCGTTCAAGCCGGATGTTGCGCTCTCCTGAGCCGATGCTTGCGGTGGATGCTTATTCGCGCCGCTGTTTGCGTTGGATGAATGCGCTTTGGTTGCCGGTTTTGCATACTTGCCGATGGTTCTTAGATCCGGGATGTGAATCACGGTGCCAGCCGGTATGGGGCGATAGGTCCCATCGGGAAAGTGCTCGGGATTTGTGCGGATAACCGCGCGAACGAATGCGTCGCGTGCAACCGCATCGTGCGGAAACATCAAATGACCGATCTGCGGAATATCTTCCCCTGGCAGGATTTGCCACTGCATTCCCGGTTTGGCTGCGTTACCGGCAGGATTTCCAGTTTTCTGCTGAGCGATGGGATCGCGTTCTGAATGTGAAACAGGTACTTCAGCCGAAACCGAAGTACCTGTCAAAAAAAGAAGAATGACAATGAATAGTTTGCCGCGGGATACAATCATCTAGTTCAAGAAGGTTTTCTATTTACAGTAAGTTGCAATCGTCTTGTTGGCATCGGCTATTTTTCTTTGCCGCAAATCATCGTCTACATAAAGCATACCTCCGGCGCCATCGGGAATGGTCAGGCGCGGCGAATCGGTGTACATTTTAAGCTGAGTTTGGGCGTCTATACATTTTTTTTTGCTTTCTTCCGATTTGGCTTGCTGTTTAGTTTCTTCTTCTCTTCTGAGTTGCCGCCGTTTGTCGAATTCTTCCCTGTCTTCGGATAAATTCCTGGGATTGTTTTGATTTCCTGCGACCGGTGCGGATTTGATATTTAATCGCTGCTCACCCTGGGCGGCATCCGGCGGAGGTGGTTGATCGGTGTATTGTGTTTTGCCGTTTTTATCGACCCACTTATAAATCTGCGCGTTGGCGCTGATGCTCACTAACATAATGATCACTGTAAATACAAAAATTCTCATAGCGTGCTCCAGAACATGAATAATCTGAAATACATCGGTTTCGTATTTATGCAACTTAAAGATTTTTCGCATTAAATCATATCTACTGCAAATATGCTGTGTTCTTAGTTGATTTGGCGCGAAATTCATAGCTGAATTTGGCTATAATGTCGCTTTGCCAAGGATTGTTATCATGCAATTGATTCAAAAAGCACTGACCTTTGATGATGTTCTGTTAATCCCAGCCCACTCGACGGTTTTGCCGCGTGATGTCAGCCTGGCAACGCAATTGACGCGTACCATCACCCTCAATCTCCCCGTACTGTCGGCGGCAATGGATACCGTAACCGAAGCGCCGCTGGCGATTGCCCTGGCGCAGGAAGGCGGCATTGGCATCGTCCATAAAAATATGTCGATCGAAGCGCAAGCCGCGCACGTCGCGCAAGTCAAACGTTTCGAGAGCGGTGTGGTCAAGGATCCGGTGACCATTCATCAGAATATGACCGTGCGGGAGGTGCTGGAACTGATACGCCAGCACAAAATATCCGGTTTGCCGGTTGTGAACGGTAAAAAAGTCGTCGGTATCGTCACCAACCGGGACTTGCGTTTTGAGACCAATCTCGATCAGACGATCAAACATATCATGACGCCGAAAAGCCGGTTAGTGACAGTCAAGGAAGATACGTCGCGTGAGGCGGTGCTGGCGTTGTTGCATAAACACCGGCTGGAACGCGTTCTGGTGGTCAACGAACAGTTCGAGTTGTGTGGATTGATTACCGTGAAGGACATCATTAAAACTTCGGAATATCCGCTGGCGTGCAAGGATGAACAGGAACGGTTGCGGGTCGGGGCGGCGATCGGCGTCGGGGAGGGCAGTGAGGAACGTGCCATTGCATTGGCGGAAGCCGGTGCCGATGTGATTGTCGTCGATACCGCGCATGGTCATTCGCAAAGCGTGCTGGACCGTATCGCATGGGTCAAAAAGAATTTACCGTCGGTGCAAGTCATTGGCGGAAATGTGGCGACGGCAGCCGCGGCCAGAGCGCTGGTCGATCATGGCGCGGATGCGGTGAAAGTGGGTATCGGTCCGGGTTCTATTTGCACCACGCGTATCGTCGCGGGTGTCGGCATTCCGCAGGTCACCGCCATTCATAATGTTTCCGAAGCGTTAAAAGGGAGCGGTGTGCCGATGATTGCCGATGGCGGTATCCGCTATTCCGGCGATATCGCGAAAGCGCTGGCGGCGGGTGCGAATACCGTGATGCTCGGCGGATTGTTCGCCGGCACGACTGAAGCGCCGGGCGAGATTGAATTGTTTCAGGGGCGTTCGTACAAAAGCTACCGGGGCATGGGGTCGCTTTCCGCCATGCAGCAGGGATCGAGCGACCGCTATTTCCAAGACAAAGAACAGAAAAACAACGACAAACTGGTTCCCGAAGGCGTGGAAGGCCGGGTTCCATTCAAGGGCAGCATTTCTGCCGTGATCCATCAGTTGATGGGGGGCGTGCGTTCGAGCATGGGTTATCTGGGTTGTGAAACCATCGCCGCGATGCACGAAAAAGCGGAGTTTGTCGAAATCACCTCAGCCGGTATCCGTGAATCGCATGTGCACGATGTGCAGATCACCAAAGAAGCGCCTAACTATCACGTCAAATAAGAATTCTCCTCCATGCATCAGAAAATCCTCATCTTGGACTTTGGTTCGCAGTACACGCAACTGATTGCGCGGCGTGTGCGTGAAACGAACGTCTATTGCGAATTGCATCCGTATGATGCCGATCCGGAATTTATCAAAGCTTTTGCACCCAGCGGAATTATTCTTTCCGGCGGTCCTGCCTCAGTAACTGAAGACGAAACACCGCGTGCGCCGCAAGTCGTATTTGAGCTGGGCGTGCCGGTGTTGGGTATCTGCTACGGTATGCAAACGATGGCGGCGCAGTTGGGCGGTACGGTTGAAAATGCCGCGGTGCGCGAATTCGGTTATGCCGAAATACAGACGACGCAACACGGCGCGTTATTCCAAGACATTAAAGATCGTGCCAGTGCGGACGGAAGCAACGTGTTGGATGTCTGGATGAGTCATGGTGATGCGGTGATCGCATTACCAACCGGATTTAAGGTGATGGCGTGTAATGCAGCCACGCCGATTGCGGCGATGGCGGATGACAAACGCCGTTTTTACGGCATCCAGTTCCACCCCGAGGTGACGCATACGCTGCAAGGCAAAGCGATCATCGAGCGGTTTGTGCATGGTATCTGCGGCATCGGGCACGACTGGAATATGCCGGATTATGTCGAGGAAGCGATCGGTAAAATTCGTGCGACGGTGGGTAACGATCAGGTTATTCTGGGTTTATCCGGCGGAGTGGATTCCTCGGTGGCGGCGGCATTGATCCATCGTGCCATCGGCGATCAGCTGACTTGCGTGTTTGTCGATAATGGCTTGCTGCGCGCCAATGAAGCCAAGCAGGTAATGGAGACTTTTGCTAAAAGTCTCGCGGTTAAAGTGACTCATGTCGATGCCAGCCGTGATTTCTATCGCAGTCTTACCGGTATCACCGATCCGGAAGCCAAGCGGAAAATTATCGGCCGGGAATTTGTCGAAGTATTTCAGTGTGAATCGGCCAAAATCAGCGACGCCAAGTGGCTGGCACAAGGCACGATTTATCCCGACGTGATCGAATCCGCGGGCGGAAAAACCAAGAAAGCGCATACCATCAAGTCACATCACAATGTCGGCGGGTTGCCGGAGACGATGCACCTGAAATTGCTCGAACCGTTGCGTGAACTGTTCAAGGATGAAGTGCGCGAATTGGGTTTAGTGCTCGGTTTGCCGCGCGATATGGTTTTCCGCCACCCGTTTCCTGGTCCCGGTTTGGGCGTGCGCATTCTGGGCGAAGTGAAATACGAATACGCCGAATTATTAAGACAGGCCGATCACATTTTTATCGAAGAATTGCAGCATTCCGGCTGGTACGAAAAAACCTCGCAAGCGTTCGCGGTGTTTCTGCCGGTTAAATCCGTCGGCGTGATGGGAGACGGACGTACCTACGAATATGTTATTGCGCTCAGAGCCGTGCAAACCCAGGATTTCATGACCGCCAACTGGGCGGAACTGCCGTATTCGTTACTCAGCAAGGTTTCCAACCGTATCATCAACGAAATTCGCGGCATCAACCGCGTCGTCTACGATATATCCGGTAAGCCACCGGCTACCATCGAATGGGAATGATTAAATGTCCTGCATTGCCTGACGATGATTTGTAAAAACGGCCACAGAACCCGCTTAAATGCGGGTTTTTTGTTATTTCTGCTTGGTATTGCGTAAGTTGTAAGGAATCTCGGGACTGGTTACAGAAAGATTGCCTGATTCTTAAAGCATTCAAACCTAACGGCGCCTTGCGATGTGGTATAAAATCAAGCCGGGAAGCTGCTTATTTTCATTCAGTGGCTTTGTGATCTAATCATTAGAAGGAATCAACATGTCTCAACCACTTTCTATGCTTATTGTCGTTGTTGCGCTGCTGCAAGGTTGTGTTACCTCCAAAGAGGTGTTTCTGGCCGATGGTACCAAAGGGCATAACATCAACTGCGGCGGTTCTGGAATGAACTATAGCAGCTGCCTTGAGAAAGCGGGCGAGGTCTGTGGCACGCGCGGGTATCACTTGTTGAATCAGCAGGGTGAAGTTGTTCCTTTCTCTCGGGCAATCCGTGAATTGGGCGCAAACACACAATCGTCATCGGTTGGATATTCGACAACTTCCGGCGCAATAGTCACTCGTAATCTATTGATCAAATGTAAATAAATTGGGGTAACTTATGAAAGTTGAAGTGACGGTTGAACTCGAGATAAGTCTGCATAAAACCAGTATTGCAGACATTAAGAAATTACTGGAAGAAATGATGGACCCAAAAAAGTTTGACGCCTTGGAAGCGATCAGAATAAAAGATGTAAAAATAGGCGGATAGATTTTCTTTCAGTCCTAATTCGAAAAATGAAGAGGCTGCATACGGTTCAGAATTTCCGGACAGTTAAATAAAGTTAAATTTCTCTTAATGCGATGTCGTGCGCTATGATGACCAGCAATCATAGTATTTAATGCTCAACTGACAATAGGATGGGAATGGAACGGGAATTCAAGAAGCCGGTTAGCTGGCTCGGGGGCAGGGATCTTCTGACCAGTCTCAAAAGCATTATTTCTTCTACAGTGAATGGCGAGAAGCAAGATTCCAGAGATTGGATGTTTGCCGAAACCATTCCGGTAACACGCTGCGATAGTAAGAAACAAGAGTCATACTGGTTTGATTACATTGCGGATACCGGGGACGGCATGAGCGCGGTCTATAACGTCGCGTATCTGTGCATGAGCGATCTCTGGCTTAACAGTGAAGTGCCGGGTAAAGATCAAATCTCGTTATCCCCAGTCGAAGGCTATGTTCTTCAATTACCGCGCGGTGAGTTTTTATTTGTCGGCGGCGATACGGCTTACCATGTGGCCGATGTCGCTTCGCTCAAAGAGCGGTTCCAGACGCCTTTTAATTGGGCCTACCTGGACATCAGTGCTGCTACAGGGAAAAAGGTTGAGCAACGTCCGATTTTCGGTATACCGGCCAATCATGATTATTATGATGCGTTGGATGGTTTTAACCGGCAGTTCTGTGAACCGATCAGCAAAAATCTTCAGGCGAATGTGCGCGAGCAAGAAGATCTGCAAGATCCTCAGTTGGGTCTGTACGGATTCACGCGGATGCAAAAAAGCAGTTATGTCGCGCTGGAATTGCCTTTTGGCTGGAAATTATGGGGATTTGATGCACAAAATGGCAAAATGGATAAGCGGCAGCAGGCTTTTTTTGTATCGACCTTTTGCGAAGATCTGGTAATCAGTGGTGAATTATTTGATGAACAAAAGCAAACGGATGTGCAAAAAGCTTTGCAAGCTGCAATACCCGGTAAATTAATTGTCGCAACGCCCGAACCCAGTACGGTCTTTGGCAAGCGTGCCGCTGATGATGCGCCGATGACGAAATCGTTTAAGCATTTGGGATTGGAACCTGGTTTTCTGTATGACGGTAAACTGAGCAGCAACAAATGCCGCTTGGATATTTCGGGTGATACGCATCATTACGCGCGTTACTGGGGTAACAAAAATGAGAATGGCGAATCTGGCAATTACGCTTCCGTGGTTGCTGGCGGCGGTGGCGCATTTCTGCACCCGAGTCATACCGATGTTGGTGAAATCAAGAAACAACAGACTTATCCGGCTGAGTTGGACTCGCATCGCGAAATCACACGGAGAATTCTGAATCCATGGAATATTCTTTGGCGTGGTAGTGTTGGATTAATCGGTGCCATCGTGGCTTTAGTGACTTATTTTGCAGTAACTATTCCGCAAAGCACTTCGTCCTTATTCAGGTATTTCTTGGATAATTTACCTGCACTCGATGCAGATCAGTATTTTCTGGAACGTATCCAGCAAGCGCTTTTTATTTCTCATACAAATCCACATTTTGAATTCTCATATGTACTCGATCTGGTTTACATCGTTCTATTCATTGTTTTCTTGATTGCATGGAAGAGGATGAGCGTACCGGGGTTATCAAAAGTCAAATACAGTGACTCGCAGGATGAATGGGAGCGGTTCCGTATGGCATTCCTCGTACCCGTTTCTTTATGGATAATTCCGTTACTATTTCTGGTGCTTTGGCCTAGAGAATTATCTCCCGCTTCTTTCCAAGCTTCATGGTTGATCGGTTTGTTTGTATTAGCAGCGCTGCTGCTATTTGATCTGGGTCGTAGCTACAGCGATGTTTTATCGGATCGGTCCAAAATCCGGCATCAAACTGGGTGGGATTCTTTTCCTTTATGGGTATTGAATGTGATGGGGATTGTTTGTATCGCATTTGGTTTTTTGCATTACGGTGTTTACAAGGCATCCGTGATGAGTTTTGATTTGCTGGCAATTATTCTCTGGTCCTTAGTCATAGCCGGTTTTACCTTATTTCCATTTTTTGATACGGATAAGCTCGGTATCGCTAAAACCAATAGAGCTAAGTTTCTGGCGATAGGTTTCTGGCATGCGCTACTGCAAATTTCGATACCGGTTTGTTTGGCGCTGTATGCTGATGATTATATTCAGTGGTTAATAATTTGCACGGTGACAATCGCGATTACCTTGGCCGCCGGTTTCTTGTTTACCCATGAGTGTTTGACCAAAAATTTTTCACCGGAAATTCAGAAAAAAATCGGTAATGGCATGTTGATGGCATGGGTTGTCATCGGAATGGCCGTATTTTTTGCGGCGACGCGGGGTGAGCCTGTTCCTGTGGATGGTTGGCGTTTGCTGATGGCTTTGCTATCGGGCGCGATTTTCAGCTGTATTTGGCTAGGCTGGTATTTCGCGGTATCGCTAGCGTTCAATTGCCATAACGGCGAGGCCGGAGGAGGAGCGAGGTCTGAACGCTATCGCCACATTATTCGCTTTAAGTTGACCGAAAATACATTGACCGGTTATGTCATCGGCATTGATACTCCCATGACAGACCTCAAGACACAGGTGCCTAAATTCCGTTTAGTGGATGTATTTACGCTACAGGCAAAGAACGAGTAAATTACGCATTATCTTTGATCAGATGGGAGCCGTGTTATCCCACGGCTTTCGTATTGAGAATGTGTTGAGAGCAGCGGTGCCGTTTGGCTTTGTGCTTCATTGAAAGCCAAAAATCTTTAAGAATGTAATTAAGATCAGTACCACCGTCAAAATGAAAACGACTCGAGACATCAACTGATAGATTGCTCTTCTGGTGACTATTTCTTGATGGTATTGAGCATCGATTTCGTGCATTTCGTTTCTAAGTTTCCGGAATGGCGGCCCCATGATATCGAGGCATCGAAGCAGCACCATGGCGACGATGGCGTAAGACACCATTTCAATTTTCAGCATATAAGCCAAAATACTGCCGCTTTCCTTGGGGCCGATCAACGTGAACAGCATACCGATGACAACCGCCAGCATGACGGAAACGTGCGTTAGCAGTGCGGAACTTTTGGTATCGATAATGACCATATCGTGCAGGATATGATTGATGTGATTGATGTCTTTTCTCACATCGGCAAACTTTCTTTCATCTTCCTCATTTAAAGACAAAAGCGCTTTAAAAACTTTATCAACCAGATCGTACATCATCGGACTGCCTCCGCTTTTTTTATCGTAGATGTACTATATGACATCTAGCGTTATATAAACAGAGATAGTTGTAAAGTTATAACAATCTGAAAATATTATTATTTGCCCCGATGCAAAAAATAATTGCCTACGCCATCAATTCCCGCAGAACATAAGGCAAGATTCCGCCGTGTTTGAAGTAATCCACCTCGATGGTGGTATCGATACGGCATAACAGTTGCACGGTCTGGTTGCTGCCGTCTTTTCGCCGAATACTCAGTGTGACATCCTGTTGTGGCTGGATGTTATCCAGCCCTAGGATATCGAATTGCTCGTCGCCTTTGATACCCAACGTATCGGCGTTGTCATTGTTTTTGAATTGCAATGGCAGAACACCCATGCCAATCAGATTGCTGCGGTGGATGCGTTCAAAGCTGCTGGCGATCACCGCTTTAACACCCAACAGCTGAGTGCCTTTAGCGGCCCAGTCGCGGCTTGAGCCAGTACCGTATTCCTTGCCACCGAAAACAACGGTGGGAATATTCTGGGATTGATATTTCATTGCGGCATCGTAAATGCTCATTTGCTCCGGTGCAGCGCCTGCGGCGCCCTGATAAAGGGTAATGCCGCCTTCGCTGCCGGGAATCATCAGGTTTTTGATGCGCACATTGGCAAAGGTACCGCGCATCATCACTTCATGGTGGCCGCGCCGGGCGCCATAGCTATTAAAATCGGCTTTGCCGACATGATGATCGAGCAGATAACGTCCTGCGGGTGAAGTGTCCTTGATCGATCCCGCCGGACTGATATGATCCGTTGTCACGGAATCGCCAAATATCCCTAGTGCGTAGGCATTTTTAATGTCACCCGTGCCACTCGATAGTGCAGGTTCCAGGGAGAAATTCTGGAAAAAGGGCGGTTCGGCAATATAAGTCGACTCCGGCCAATTGTAGGTTTGTCCGGTAACGGAAGTGACGCTATTCCACAACGCGTGATCTTTGGTGAGATTGCCATAGAGTTTCCGGAAGGTATCCGCGTTGGCGGCGTATTTCAATAATGCATGAATTTCCGCGCTGCTGGGCCAGATATCTTTGAGCCACACCGGTTGATTGTTTTTGCCGATACCCAGCGGTTCAGCCGTGAGGTCTTTCAGCACAGTACCGGCGATTGCGTAGGCTACGACTAATGGCGGCGATGCTAGAAAGTTGGCGCGAATGTTTGAATGGATGCGCGCTTCAAAATTGCGGTTACCGGATAATACCGCAGCGCAGACCAGATCATTCTTGACAATGGCTTCTTCGATCGGCTCGGCTAATGGCCCTGCGTTGCCGATGCACGTGGTGCAGCCGTAACCGACTAGATTAAAACCCAACTGTTCGAGATAAGGCGACAGTCCAGTGATGTTTAAATAATCGGTGACAACGCGCGAGCCGGGTGCCAGCGATGTTTTGATGTGATGCTTGACCGATAGTCCTTTCTCGACCGCTTTTTTAGCCAGCAAACCTGCGGCGAGCAGCACGCTTGGATTGGATGTGTTGGTACAGGATGTGATGGCGGCAATCAATACATCGCCGTGACCCAGATCAACGCTTGAACCATTCAATTCGACCTGACATAAATCGGCTGCATTGGGCGCGGGGCGGTTACTGGTCATTTCGGTAATATTGCGGGAAACCATCCGCCGCTCAGTGGATGCAGCGCTTTGCGGTACCGGCGTGCTGCCGGCACTGGGTGCCGACAATCTGTTTTCATCGACATTGCCGGAGTCGATATGTGTGCAAACTTCGAGATCCTGGCTATGAGCATTGCGCACTGAGTAACGCTGATTGATATCGTCGTTTTGTTTGCCGTAACCGCTTTCTTTGACGGGTTTATTAAAGAGTTCGGTGAAACGGGATTTTATGGCCGTCAGTTCAATGCGGTCCTGAGGGCGTTTGGGACCCGCCAGTGCAGGCGATACTGAACTCAGATCGAGCGCCAGCTCGCTGGTATAGTCGATGTCTCCTTTTCTGGGTATGCCATACATTTGCTGTGCCTGGAAATAAGCCTGGAATGCGGCGATTTCTTCCTGGCTGCGTCCCGTGCCTCTGAAATAATCAATAGTGGCGTCGTCGACCGGAAAGAATCCCATGGTTGCGCCGTATTCCGGTGCCATATTGGCGATCGTGGCGCGATCGGGCAGCGTCAGTGAAGCGGTTCCTTCACCGAAGAACTCGACGAATTTACCGACCACATTAGCCTTACGCAGCATTTCCGTGATTGTTAGTACCAGATCAGTTGCGGTAACACCTTCACGCAACTGGCCTGTTAAATTGACACCCACCACATCGGGAGTGAGGAAATAAACCGGTTGACCCAGCATCCCGGCTTCCGCTTCGATTCCACCGACACCCCAGCCGACGACACCGATACCGTTGATCATGGTGGTATGCGAATCGGTACCGACCAGCGTATCAGGAAAAATAAGTCCGTCTTTCCGGTGCACACCGCGCGCGAGATATTCGAGGTTGACCTGATGCACAATGCCAATCCCGGGGGGAATCACCTTGAATGTGTCAAACGCTTGCATGCCCCACTTGATGAACTGGTAACGTTCGTTATTACGGAAAAATTCTATTTCCATATTGCGATCGATCGCATCTTTCGTACCGTAGTGGTCAACCTGTATCGAATGATCCACGACCAGATCGACGGGAACCAACGGTTCGATCAGTTTCGGATTTTTTTCCAGCTTTACCGCCGTGCTGCGCATAGCAGCGAGATCGACCAGCAACGGTACGCCGGTAAAGTCTTGCAGCACAATGCGGGAAACGACAAACGGTATTTCATCCACTCTGGCAGCTTCGGGTTTCCAGCTGGCCAGTTGCCGGATATGCGCTTCCGTGATCTTTTTATTGTCAAAATTCCGCAATACCGATTCCAATACGATACGGATCGATACCGGCAGCCGGGAAATTTTTCCAATGCCACTTTTCTCCAGCGCCGGGAGTGAATAGTATTTCGCAGTGTTTCCGGGGGCTATGGATAGCTCATGCAGGCAGTTGAATAAATTGTGGCTCATCGGTAATGTTCCTGAATAGTGCGGGTTAGCGGGTAAATAAAGTATTCTGCCGCTAATATATATTTTTAGGCAAACAAAGTCACGCTTCGGATTGCGAGCATAAATGACAATAAAGAAACAGAATGGAGGGGGCTATGGATGTATCAGGTGGGGTGGCTGATGGGACTCGAACCCACGACAACCGGAATCACAATCCGGGACTCTACCAACTGAGCTACAGCCACCATATGAAGAAAAGTGATACGGTTTTGCACACAAAAACCGGGTTGATCAATTCAGTCCATCCATGAGGAAAATATAATATTTGTGGCGTGCCCGACAGGAATCGAACCTGTAACCCCCAGCTTAGAAGGCTGGTGCTCTATCCGATTGAGCTACGGGCACCAAATCGGGCTGCTCTAAATATTAGGGCTGAAATTGGTCGGGGTGGAGAGATTTGAACTCCCGACATCCTGGTCCCAAACCAGGCGCGCTACCAGGCTACGCTACACCCCGGAAAAGGCGATACTATACCTTCTTAGCGGTGAAACGTCAATTTCTTCGTGCTTCAAGTTGAGAGTTTTGCTGATTTTGTTTGGGCGCGATTGAAAACCAGAAATGTTTACATTTTGCATGCGTCATGTCACAAATCGAATTTATAGTGGTGTGTTATTGTAGAACTCGACTGATGACAAACATCAACTATGGATAAATAACTTGTTATCGAACATGTTTTCTGATAATACTATGCGATTTTTGTACGCTAGCGGAATTAAAGAGGAGCCTGACAGATGCCAAAAGAGCTGCAAAGTAAACAAGTGACTCCCTATGAACCCAAAGCAGGTGAAGAATATATGGGGCCTGATCAGCTGACGCATTTTCGTAAGATACTAGAAGATATGAAAGTGGAATTGGGTCAGGATATTGACCGTGCCGTTCATACCATGCAGGATGAAGCGACGGTTTTCGCCGACCCTAATGACCGAGCCAGTCAGGAATCTGATATGACGCTTGAATTACGTAACCGTGACCGGGAGCGCAAACTGATCAAGAAGATTGATGAGATTATCGGCAAGATCGATTCCGGTGATTATGGTTATTGCGAAAGCTGCGGTGTGGAAATCGGATTAAAACGATTAGAAGCACGGCCAACGGCGACACTTTGCATCGATTGCAAGACACTGGATGAAATGCGTGAGAGACAAATAGCTAAATAGTTTTGAACGCAATGAGCTGAAGGGGTTTGTAGCCGGTAAAAATGAAAAGCCCTGCTTGTGAAGCAGGGCTTTTGTTTAAATTAATGCGTAAATCTGAAACGGTTTAAGATTCTTCTGTAGCAGGATCCGCATTTCCTTCATCAGCGGCTAGCGCTTTCATGCTGAGGCGCAGTCTACCCTTGTCATCCGCTTCAAGCACCTTGACACGAACCTGCTGGCCCTCGTTCAAATGATCGGAAACGTTGTTGACACGCTCATTGGCGATTTGCGAAATGTGCAACAAACCGTCTTTTCCAGGAAGAACGCTGACGATAGCACCAAAATCCAGTAATTTCAGAACTATGCCGTCATAAATTTTACCAACTTCGACTTCCGCCGTAATGTCTTCAATACGTTTCTTGGCGAGCTCACCGCCTTCCGCATTAACACAAGCGATCGTAACTTGACCGTCATCGGTGATATCAATGGTGGTGCCGGTTTCTTCCGTGAGCGTGCGTATTACAGCGCCGCCTTTACCGATAACATCGCGAATCTTTTCTGGATTGATTTTCAGTTTGATGATGCGTGGTGCATGCACTGAAATATCTTCCCGGGTCGATGGCAGCGCTTGTTTCATGATTTGCAGGATATGCACCCGCCCTTCATGTGCTTGTATCAATGCCGCGTGCATGATTTCTTTGGTGATACCTTGAATTTTGATATCCATTTGCAAGGCGGTGATACCTTTCTCGGTACCTGCTACCTTGAAATCCATATCGCCGAGGTGATCTTCATCACCAAGAATGTCCGTCAGTACAGCGAAACGGTTGCCATCCTTAATCAAACCCATGGCGATACCCGCGACATGAGCTTTTAATGGAACACCTGCATCCATCAGTGCAAGGCAACCGCCACAGACCGACGCCATTGAGCTGGAACCATTGGATTCGGTAATTTCGGATACTACACGGAGTGAATAACCGAATTCTTCGGGAGTTGGTAGTACCGCGGCAAGGGCGCGTTTAGCAAGCCGTCCGTGACCGATTTCACGGCGTTTTGGAGTGCCGACACGGCCAATTTCTCCTGTTGCATAGGGCGGCATGTTGTAATGCAGCATGAACCGGTCGTTATAGTCGCCTTGCAGCGAATCGATTTTTTGCTCATCGCGCGCGGTACCTAAAGTTGCAATCGCCAATGCTTGCGTTTCTCCACGGGTAAATAGCGCTGAACCGTGCGTGCGCGGCAACACACCGTTACGAATTGTAATGGGTCGGACAGTCCGCGTGCCGCGGCCATCGATCCGGGGGTCACCATCCAGGATTTGGTTGCGTACAATTTTCGATTCCAGTGCAAAAAAAGCTTCCTTGAATGAATGGAGATCGGGGCCACCCTCGGTATCAACACCGAGTTCGGCGGAGATGCGTTGACTGATGGCTTCAATCGCTTCGCTGCGCGCTTGTTTTTGTTTGATTTTGTATGCTTGCCGCAAATCAGCTTCCGCCAAGCCGTTAATCTTTTCTTCAAAAGCGACATCTTTTGCCGGTGGTGTCCAATCCCAAGCGGTAACACCTGCTTCATCAGCAAGCTCGTTGATCGCATTGATAACGACCTGCATTTGCTCATGACCAAACGTCACGGCTCCTAGCATCACTTCTTCAGAGAGTTCCAGTGCCTCTGATTCAACCATCAAAACAGCGTTTTGTGTACCTGCAACAACCAGATTCAATTGCGTATCTTCCAATTCGGAAGTGGTTGGATTTAGAACATATTCATTGTTGATATAACCGACCCGGGCTGCGCCAAGCGGGCCATCGAACGGAATGCCGGAAAGGATTAATGCAGCGGAGGTGCCAATAATCGAAGGTATATCCGGATCCACTTCATTGTCGGCCGACATTACCGTGGCTACTATCTGCACTTCGTTATAGAAACCTTCGGGGAAGAGCGGTCGAATAGGACGGTCGATCAATCGGGAAGTTAATATTTCCTTTTCTGATGGACGCCCCTCTCGTTTAAAGAAACTGCCGGGTATTCTGCCTGCCGCATAAGATCTTTCCTGGTAATCCACTGTCAGCGGAAAGAAATCCTGTCCTTGTTTTATATTTTTTGCGCCAACTACGGTGACAAGTACTACTGTATCGTCCATTGTAACCATTACGGCGCCATGTGACTGTCTTGCTATCTCACCTGTTTCCAGTGTGAGTTGATGGCGTCCATAGGTAATACTCTTCTTAATAGGTTTCAATTAACAATCCCTTTTTCCTATTTGATGAATCTTTCCGAATTTTGATTTGCCTGCAGACAAGAATATCGATTGCACGACTGAAAAATGGTCTGCTCGATTGGCACCAGCCAAGCTTGAGGAGAACATCTATTTACGTAAACCAAGGCGTTCAATCAGCGTTTGATAAGAATCGGCATTGCGGTTTTTTAGATAGTCAAGCAGTTTGCGGCGGCGTCCAACCATGCGTAATAGACCGCGGCGGGAATGATGATCCTTGACATGCGTTTTGAAATGACCGATTAAGTCATTGATTCTGGTTGTTAAGAGTGCAACTTGGACTTCAGGAGAGCCAGTATCCCCTTCGGCTCTTTGATAGTCGCGCACTACCTGTGCTTTTTGGTCGATTGTGACTGACATAAAATTCTCCGGTTATTAAACTACCCTTGGGTATAAAGAGCCGGAATTTTACTCTTTTATATCGTTCTTGTCCAAACCAGAACAAGTTATGAAACTAAATCGAACCGGCAACAGAGACCTTAAAGCTCGTTACAGCTCAAAAGCTGAGTGATGGGGAAGTGTAATTCTGGGCAAACCGGAATGGGCACGAGTTGAAGTTGATAAAAAAGAAACTCAGTAATCTATGGAGAACAAAAGAATTGATATTGTGAATTGGATTCTTCTATCAATTCTATTTGTTATCCCTAGTGGTTGATTAAGATCGTTTGTGCCGCAAAGTACGCATATAGCAGCGCGGGAAAACGATTTCGCATTGCAAAATCTTAAACTTGCGAATTTTCACCCTCATTTCCCGATGGATTCGTGAATTGATCGTTCAATGCTTGAATATAATCGTTAGCTTCGTTAATGATTTCATCAATAGTCTGTTGTGCAACATCATTCCAGCCAGCCGGTCCGCTGAGCAACATTGGACGGTACGTGGCGGTACTCTTATTAAATGCCTGTACATACTGTTTGTAGACCTCATGATCGTTACCGATTTCATTTGCCAGATTCTTCAGTAGCTTATTGGCAACTGCACGGCGGATGGAAAAATGGATGAAAATAATACTGAGCGCTAAAAACGAAGCGATGGCGATTGCTGTGGTATCTCCTTGCATGAGCTCTTCCGGGAATGTTTTGACAATCCCCCACGATTCATTCATCGTCAAAGCTATTCCTGCCAGCACCGCCAATGTGCCATAAGCTAAGCCATCAAATAATATGACTTTGCTTTTCCATTTTTTTAGCATGTCAGATAGTTTATTAACAATCTGATTTTTAATACCTTTGGCTGTTTGTTCCAGTTTTCCGACAATGCGGTATGAACGTTCGACTTCGATCTGATGCATTCTTGCATTGATGTCAGCCATGTCTTCTTCGCGTTTTTTCTCGAAGCGTTCCTTGATGTGCGGATTGGCGATCGGAACGGCAGCGGCGGGATTATAGATGCGATAGAACCTTCCGGTGACTAAGCCTACTTCAGCGAGCGAGCGTTGCCAAGCCGAAACAACTTCTTCCGGATTGTCTTCCTGTGCGGTGACATCAATCTGATTCAGAATGTACAGGAATTTGTTTGCATCAGCACGGTTAACGCTGGCCGATACCAAATAAGCCAATGTATCCTGCATGGCCTTCGGTTCGGGGTGGCGCGCGTCAAAAAATACCAGCACAAGATCGGATAAGTTAATGATGTGTTGTGTTAAGCGCAATGTCGATGCACGCTGATTGTCGGCGTCAAAGCCCGGAGAATCGATCAGGATTTTTCCGCGTATATTTTCGGACGGACAGGTTTTCAACTGCAAGTAAGCATCAATGCGCTCTTGACCGGCTTCGGAAATCTCATCAATACTACGGCTGATTTGGAAGAACGGGAAACGCGGGTCGGCATCGAGTGCAATGCCCGGCAGTGTCTTTGCTTCATTATGACGGCTGTAGCAAATGACCGTGAATTTGTCATCGACGGCCTGATTGCCGGTGCGTTGCAGCTTCATATCCAGATAGGAATTGATATAGGTCGATTTTCCGGCGGAGAAGGTACCTAATACGGCGATCATAGGCCACCAGGTCACACAGGTCGCATAGGATTCATCTTTGTTGAGTAACCCCATGCTGTGGCCGACATAATCCATTTTTCTGAAGCTTTTTACTGCATTGGCCAGTGTCGGGTTATCCGGATGCTCATCAGCTAAGTGCTTTTGTAAACTCTTAAGATACTTATTAATTTGTGTTGAGCTATGTGACATAACGATCCCTTTTCATTCCTATGAGAGTACACCCTGAATTGCGTGAAGGTGATTTTTTAGTTTAAAAATTCATTTTTCTGCATGAGATGGTGCTGTTTTCAGTCAGTTACTCTGGTTTTTTGGAATGCGTGCTGGCCAGAATTTTTTACTGCAAATGAAAACAGATCTTACGGATAACGCATGTTCAATGCCAGTCGATCTATGTCAGAAATTATTGCAGCGTGTCCGGCGATTCTACCAAGAACGCTGCAGGCTTGCCAGTATATGATATTACTAATATTTGCATCGGTTTCACGCAAAATAATATTATCATAGCCAATTTTATGCACGGCCGGTTTCCGGTGGCTTGTACCTTTTGATCGGAAGAAAATAAGCCTTGGATCGTACACACTTGGCGGGAGAAAATTTTAAAGCATGTCAACAGAAAGTAATCAGGAGCAGCCTGCAGCACGTTCCGCCCATCTGGCTCGCTATATACTCATTGGTTTCCTCACCGTGGCGCCGCTGTGGGTGACGTGGCTGGTATTTGATTTTTTATTGAATTTATTGGCGCAGATCGGAGATCCTTTGTTAAAAGGGATGGCGCGCGCTGTCCGGCCATTTTCGGATACCACGGCCAGTTGGTTGCTCGATTCCAATTTTCAGCATGCAGTGGCTGCATTGCTAACGATTGTGAGTCTTTATGGCATCGGCTTGCTGGCATCTTTTGTGATTGGCAAGAAAGTCATCGGCATTTATGAAAATATTCTGGCAAGGCTACCTTTGGTGCAAACAATTTATGGCGCCACCAAACGTTTCTTGCACACGGTCAGTCAGCCGCCGGTTACCGGGCAGCGTGTTGTGCTGATCAGTTTCCCATCGTCAGAAATGAAAGCAGTCGGGTTTATCACGAAAGTCATAATGGATAAAAACAGCGGGAAAAAGCTTGCTGCGGTTTATGTACCAACCGCGCCCAACCCAACTTCCGGTTATATCGAAATTGTGCCGATGGACGATGTCGTTCTGACGGACTGGACGACTGAAGAAGCAATGACGTTTGTTGTGACGGGAGGGACCAATGCACCCGATAACTTGAATTTTTCCAATCAGTCTAAGCCGCAAGCGCAGGCTGCTGAGAAATAATAAAGTGACGCAACAAGCGGTGATGAGCCGCTGTGTTTTTACGCTGGCAATGAATAGGGCAGCGGCTTAATTTCCAGCGTTGACCCTTGCAGCGATTGCCAATGAATCTCACCGGTGTCAATACTACTTTGCTGAATGACGGCCAAAACATCAAAACCGCCTTGCGGTGACGGTGTCGCATTGACAATGTTGCCGCTGGATTGATCTTCCATGTCGTTGCTGTAGAGCGCATCACCCGCTTTAATGGTTTGTGTCGAGCCAATATGCGCCAAGAACATGCGCCGTTTGAGTTTCCCGAGGTATTGCGTGCGTGCCACAATTTCTTGCCCCGGATAGCAGCCTTTTTTGAAACTGACACCGCCAATGGCGTCCAAATTGACCATCTGCGGCAGAAACATTTCCTGAGTTTCGGGCAATATAACCGGAATTCCCGATTCGATATTTAACCAATTCCAGCAATCCACGCCAACCGGTTTGGCTTGTTGATCAAGACGCTGCCAGAGTGCGGGTGCATTTTCAACTGAGGTGATTAATTCGATACGTTGCGGAGACAGACAAAGAGCGCTCAGTGCGCCATCATGCGCGACTTGCAACGGATGATCAAAATGGCATGCTAAACCAGTTACATCTTTAATCAGCATGGCGGCATCGGTACCTGCGACACCGATTCGGACCAAGTCATTACTGACATCAGTCAACCGCACTTTGGCGCGCAGCACAAACATGGTTAACCGCTTTTGTATGGCAGCGGATAAACCGGCGGGCAATTGCATGAGAAGATCGTCATGGTGCTGCCAGAGCAGGAAAGTTGCCAGAATCCGGCCTTTAGGAGTGCAGTAGCTGCCATATTGCGCCTGATTTGGATTGATTTCCCGGATATCGCAACTGAGTTGGTTTTGCAAAAAAGTTTTTGCGTCTTCGCCGGAAAAACGAATTAGGCTGTGATGGGATAGATCAGCCATGACGGTGGCTGTTGGTGTCTCTTGAAGCTCGGTTGTGATGTTGCCAAAATGTACCACGCTATCATTTTCAATGACGGCGTGGCGATCACGTAAAAAGGTTTGCCATGCTGGGTTCATACAAAAGCTACGGATGAATAAACGGGCACTGATTATACGATACTCAATCCGGGTGAAAGCAAGCGTGCGCTACGGGAGATTGCGCTTTGCGCCGGGTGATTTTATTTTCTGTGAGTGTCAAGGCTGGAAAAGCGATTTTAAATATGCCTGATTTGTTTATTCATCTCCAATCTTCCTACCGGCTTGTGGCGATATTGAGTCTGGCGCATCTGATTGCTGCCAGCTTTTTATGGCCGCTGGCGTTACCCTTGGAAATAAAGGCTATCATCGTTGTTTTGCTGATTATCAGTCTGCTCTATTATCTGCGTAAAGATGCGTTGCTCAGTGCAAATGATGCGGTAATTGCTTTGCAGCTGAAGGAGGATATGGGCTGTATTGTAACAACGCGATCCGGACAATCGATCACTTGCCGCATATTGGGCAGCACTTTTGTCGCTCCTTATCTTACCGTGATGAGTCTGCAACCGGCTGGGAAATTTTTTATGCGTAGCGTCGTGATATTGCCCGATAGCATCAAAGTGGATGAATTCAGGCGGTTGCGGGTTTGGTTGCGATGGAAATGGAAGCAGGATCAAGAAACCGGTAAATGATCTTGGCGCCCGGTCAACGATGGTGGGTGTATTTCATGTCAAACTGCGCTCAACAGAATACGTGCATGGTGTCTAGCGTTTTGATGGTGGTGTGCACCTTGGGGAATGTAAGTAGGCTGTTTATTCTGAAGTATTTTTCCACATGAGCGATAAAAACAATTTGCACGCAATGGAAAATTTTTCTGTTATCCTAATTGTGCAAAGAGGGAGTTCTTTGTTTGTAAATTAAAAATGGAGAAAATATGTTTAAAAAAACTGTTCATACATTGGTATTAGTTATTGCAATGGTGTTTGCTACCAGCCAGGCTTTTGCCGCTTGTAGCCTGGATACCGAGAAAGATGGAAAATCAGCTTGCGGAGCAAACCAAGTGTGTTATCTGGTAGATGGCACTTGTATTGATAAGAAAAGCCTGCCAGCGGGAAAGTCCTGTAAAAAATCAGGCGTCTGCCAAAATTCTTGTGTGAAAGATGATGGTACAGAGACCAACAGTGATGGTTCCGAAACAGGAAAATGCAGTTAGTCTTTTAAATTAATCTATTTAAAAATAGGGTTGTTCTGTTATTAACCTAAGCCGGTTACACCGGCTTAGGTGTTGAAAAGTAAAGTACAGTTTTCTGTTGCTCTTAAATTTCTCTCTGCAGTATCGTATCTTGCGCTACCTGCAAGGTATCCGGGTAATCTTTGCTATAGTGCAATCCCCGGCTTTCATGACGCAGCATGGCGCATCGCACAATGAGATCGGCGCTATCAACGAGATTGCGCAGCTCTAGCAAGTCACTGGTAACACGGAAGTTTGTATAGTATTCCTCGATTTCTTCGCGTAATAACGCAATGCGATGCTGCGCGCGTTGCAATCGTTTGGTTGTCCGCACAATGCCGACATAGTTCCACATAAAGCGGCGCAGTTCATCCCAGTTGTGCGCGATGACAATTTCTTCATCCGCATCCGTAACCCGGCTTTCATCCCAATCGGGCAGCTTGGGCAGTCCATTCATCGGCTGATTGGCGATATCGATTCCCGCAGCCTGAGCCAATACCAAACATTCCAGCAGAGAGTTACTAGCTAAACGATTGGCGCCGTGCAGTCCGGTATGGGCTGTTTCTCCGATGGCATATAGGTTATCCAAATCGGTTTTGCCGTGCTTGTCAGTTACTACGCCACCGCATGTATAGTGTGCTGCCGGAACAACCGGAATCGGTTCCCGGGTGATATCGATTCCCAATTCTAGGCAGCGGGCGTAAATGGTCGGGAAATGTTCTTTGAGAAAGTCGGCAGGTTTGTGGGATATATCCAGATAGACGCAATCCAGTCCTCTTTTTTTCATTTCAAAGTCAATAGCGCGAGCCACGATGTCGCGTGGCGCGAGTTCAGCGCGTTGATCGTGCCGCTGCATGAAGCGGTCGCCATTCGGCAGTTTTAATAAACCGCCTTCGCCGCGAACAGCTTCACTGATCAAGAACGATTTTGCATGCGGATGATAGAGGCAAGTCGGATGAAACTGGATGAATTCCATATTGGCAATCCGGCAACCCGCGCGCCAGCCCATTGCAATACCGTCGCCCGTGGCGGTATCCGGATTGGTCGTATAGAGATAGACCTTGCTGGCTCCGCCTGTTGCTAATACAGTGTTTTGTGCTGTAAAAGTAAGCACTTTATCTTGTTTTTTATCGAGGATATAAGCGCCAAAGCATCGCTTATGCTGCGTTTGAGCATAATCGGATAACTTGTCGCTGGTAATCAGATCGATGGCGATATGATGTTCCAGTACTAAAATATTCGGATGCGTTTGTATTTTCCGGATTAAGGCTTGCTGTACAGCTTTACCTGTCGCATCACCGCTATGAATAATGCGCCGTATGCTATGACCACCTTCTTTTGTCAGGTGATATCCGGTTTCGCTTGTTTTGTCGCTGGTGAAAATAACACCTTGATCTATCAGCCAATGAATTGCATTGGCTGCATTTTCGGTGATGTATTGCGTGATGTCCTTATCACATAAGCCGGCTCCGGCGATCAATGTGTCTTGTACATGTTGTGATGGAGAATCGTTATCGGATAATGCCGCTGCAATTCCCCCTTGCGCCCATGAGCTGGCACCCGAATCAGCACTTAGTTTAGTCACGATACAGATTTTTTTATGCTGTGCTAAATGTAATGCCAGCGTGAACCCAGCTAATCCACTGCCGATGATCAGCGTATCGAAATTGTTGTTAGGCATCAAACTTGGCCATCTATTTTTGTAATTGATGGGCTGAATAATAACAGACTCGGAGTGCTTCAATCTGTATACATGGATTTGCTTTTACTGATGCTATAAAACTGAATTGTGAACTAATCGATAGGATTAATTGTCTCTGAAACAATGATGATGCAATTACGTAGTTCCCGAGATTCATTTGGATATGTATACTTGTTCTGTTGTGTCATTATGCTACATTTAATGGAACAAGAAGAAACTATAAATTCATTTAAAATGCTCAGGGATCAGGTTGTATGGGTGATCGGGAGATCGATCAACAGTTAGTAGAACGAGTTCAAGGCGGAGATAAGCATGCATTTGATCTACTAGTCATTAAATATCAACGTAAGCTGGCTCGTTTATTGTCACAGTTCATTCGTGACTCAGCTGAGGTTGAGGATGTTACGCAAGAAGCTTTTATCAAAGCATATAGAGCATTACCTTCATTTCGTGGAGATAGTGCTTTTTATACGTGGCTGTACCGGATTGGTATCAATACAGCAAAGAATTTTCTGGTATCTCAGGGGCGTAAGCTGCCGACATTGCAAGGATTTGACAATGAAGATGCCGAAGATTTCGAAGATAG
>MSXT01000008.1:47276-49357 GCA_002083595.1 Proteobacteria bacterium ST_bin16
TTAAGTTATGAAGAAATTGCCAATATTATGAGTTGTCCCATTGGGACTGTACGTTCGCGCATATTTCGCGCACGTGAAGCGATATCTGAACAGTTGCGTCCTTTGCTAGGGACAAGTAAAGACAAGAGGTGGTAATGTGAAAAGTAAAGTATCTGCATTGATGGATGGCGAGCTTGATCAGCAAGATGTTTCAAATATTATTGAAGCGATAAAAAAAGATGATGATCTGCGGGATGAGTGGAAGGCGTATCACGTGATTGGTGATGCGTTACGGCAATCATCTCGATTATCGATGAATATATCCGCTAGTGTCAGCCAAAAGTTAAAAGCCGAACCAACCATACTCTCTCCTAATAATAGTTCTCGTGACATTGAAAAGAAACAAACACATAAAGTTCTGGCCTTTTCAATGGCTGCCTCGGTGATAGCGATGGTTTCGGGGTGGGTTATAATGAACAATCTCTATAAGCCGCAGCAGGTTATGATAGCTGAGCAATCAAAACGCGATAATAACTTAACTGCCACACCCGTCACAGTTTCTTCTCCTCCTTTAATTCATAATTACTCGCATCCCCCGGTTGAAATGAATGATTACCTGTTCGTGCACCGGGAATTCTCTCCAGGTATCACGATGAATGGGCAGGTTACCAATGTCAATAACGTGACTGAATACCACGAAAGATATGGTAGATGATTAGCCGTAAAATATTCGCGCTGTTTTCGCTATTTTTACTGCTAGTAGTAAGCCTTCAAACAGCGGTTGCGCAAGAGTTATCTCGTTCAACGCAGAGTGCGCTGGGTTGGTTAAAGAAAATGGCTGACGCGCCACGCCGCCATAATTACTCCGGAACGTTCGTTTATTATGCCGATGGCCATATCGAGACCTCTCGCATTGTGCACAAAGCTGGACCAACTGGTGAACATGAAAAAATTGAAGTGCTGGATGGACTGCCGCGCATTGTTTTTCGAAATAACGATGAGATGCAGTGTTATCTTCCTGAAAGTAAAAAAATATATACTGAGAAACGTTGGTTTCGTAAATTCTTTCCTGATATTCTCCCCTTACCATTAGATAACGTTGACGAGAATTACTCCGTCAAGGAAATTGGCCGCGAACGGATTGCGGATCATGAGTGTCAGGTCTTGTCTCTGACTCCGAGGGATTCATTACGATATGGTCATAAATTCTGGATTGACACTGCAACCGGAGTGCCAGTGAAAGTGGCTGTAATCGATGGCAATCAAATCATTGAGCAATTTGCTTTTGCGCAACTAGAGATCGATGGAGACATTCCTTCCAGTCAATTGAAACCGAATCAATCGCTGATTTCGGGCGAATGGGAAACAACAAAATTACTGACCTCAATTTTAGCTGAAGGTGAATTACCGTGGCAGGTCAAGAGTCTTCCCGCAGGCTTCCGGAAATTGGTTGAAATGAAGCGCAATTTAACCGAAAAGCCTGCTCTGGTCGACCATATTGCTGTATCAGACGGACTCGCGACGGTTTCGGTGTTTATCGAACCAATTAGTAAGGATGCGCCGTCACCGGTTCCTGGTTTTTTTACCAGCCGTGGTGCGATAAATATCTATGTTCGCACACTCAATGATAATAAAATAACAACAGTCGGTGAGGTTCCACTGGAAACCATTAAACTAATAGGCGATTCTGTTGTTAAAAAAGATTAATTTCCGCAAGTCAAAGCATACCGAACCTGTAAAATTCTTCCGCTTCCCATCGATATCCACAAGAAAAATTGAACATACTTTCCGGTTCGACGGTTAAAAAAGTGATGTATACCCACGTTGATTGCTTGCCAAACGTAAAATAAGGATAAAAATCATGCTTCGATTGATATTAGTATTATTGTTTTTGTATACCTCATCAGCATTCGGACAAACCAATCAGTTACCAGACTTTACCGGGCTTGTTGAAAAACATGGCGCTGCGGTAGTCAATATCAGCGCAGTGCAGAACGCAAATACGGTGAACAGTCAGGTTATTCCTGAAATACAGGGTCTTCCGGAAAATTCGCCGTTTTACGATTTCTTTAAGCGGCATATGCAACCTTTCCCCGCGCCGA
>MSXT01000087.1 GCA_002083595.1 Proteobacteria bacterium ST_bin16
CGCAAGAATGTGTTGGCAAAATGTTACGGTGGCGATATATCCCGTAAACGAAAGTTGCTGGAGAAGCAAAAAGCAGGTAAAAAGAGAATGAAACGGGTGGGTAATGTAGAAATTCCACAAGAAGCATTTCTAGCAATTTTGCAGGTTGATAATAAATAATGAAGCATAAAAATACAGTTTTGTTGTCCGGTTTTGAATTGAAGCCGGATTGTTTTTATAAGATATTTCATGTGTCATCGAAGGAATCGCAATGAATTTTCCTTTGATTTTGTTCGTGCTGCTGGTGATTACCGGTTGCATTTATTTATTGGATTTTCTCTTTTGGAAAAATAAGCGCGCCGAAGGAGAAAGCGAGCCTTGGTGGATCGAATATCCGAAGAGCTTTTTTCCAATTATTCTGATCGTTTTCAGCTTACGCTCTTTTGTGATCGAGCCATTCAAAATTCCTTCCGGGTCGATGATACCGACGCTGCTGGTCGGTGATTTCATTTTGGTCAACAAATATACCTATGGAATCCGGCTGCCGGTTATCAACAAGAAAGTTATCGATATGAATGAACCGAAGCGTGGCGATGTGCTGGTATTTCGCTATCCTGAGGATCCTTCGATTGACTATATTAAGCGCGTGGTCGGATTGCCCGGTGACGTGATCACTTATCATAATAAGCAGCTCATCATTAATGGCGAAGTGATCAAAATGGACTATGACGGCGATTACAAGTATGTCGAGTCCGGCCACGGCTATATTTATTCCGATCGTTATTCGGAATACCTCAACAAGGAAGAAGGTCATTCTATTCTGATTAATCAAGATGTTAAAGGACTGCAACTCTCGAATGTCAGGGACTTTCCGTTTCGCGATAACTGTAAGTATCACCGCACGGGATTTACTTGCGAAGTGCCGCCGGGAAATTATTTCGCCCTCGGGGATAATCGCGACAGTAGCAGCGATAGCCGTTACTGGGGATTTGTTCCGGAGGAAAATATTGTCGGTAAAGCCTTCATGATTTGGTGGAACTTTGGAAGCTTTGATCGTATCGGGTTATCCATTAAATAATCGATAAGCTTTTTTAAATGTGGAAGAAAGCATGAGATATCACACGCTGCGGCAAAAACAAAGGGGTATTAGCTTATCCGGTTTGCTCGTCTGGGCGGTGATTTTAATTCTGGTTTCAATTTCCAGTCTGAAAGTTGCACCTGCTTATATTGAATTCTCAACGATCAAAAGAAATCTGGCAGCCATGGTGAAAGACATTGATATGCAGACCACAAGCCCGAGTCAAATAAAAATAATGTTTGATAAGCGCGCCCAAATCGATAGCATCAAATCTATCAATGGACAAGATATTAAAATCAATAAGGAAAATGGCCGCATTGTGCTCAGTGCGAGCTACGTAGTCCAAATACCTGTGGTTTCCAATATTTCCCTGCAAATTGACTTTCAAGCATCCAGCGAGTGATAGCGGAAATATCGTGTCCAATGTCGCTACCCAATAATCATCCCTTGTTGTTCGATCAGTTCTGTAAACGCCTGGGGTATACATTTACACAACCTCAGTTGTTACAGGAAGCATTGACGCATCGAAGCCATAGCGCAGCGCATAATGAGCGGCTTGAATTTCTTGGCGATGCGGTACTGAATTGTGCGATCGCCGGACTGATTTATACACACTTTCCGGATCTTCCAGAGGGCCATTTATCGCGCTTGCGCGCCAATTTTGTCAATCAGAAAGCGCTCTCCGGCATGGCGCTGAACTTGCAGATCGACCAGTTGATAAGATTGGGTGAGGGTGAGCTCAGGAGCGGCGGTTGCCACCGCCCGTCGATTCTGGCGGATGCTCTGGAAGCAGTATTGGGCGCCATCTATGTGGACAGTAATTACGCACAGGCAGAAGAAGTCATTAGAACGCTCTATTTGCCCTTGATGCAGGATATCGATTTTAAAACGCAAGGCAAGGATCCGAAAACTTTATTGCAGGAATTTTTACAAAGCCAGAAACTGGCGCTGCCGGAGTATGTGGTGGTTACCACCAGCGGTAAAGCGCATAAGCAGAAATTTCAAGTGGAGTGCGTGATACCGGCATTCGATATTCGCACTTCGGGCGAAGGCACCAGCCGGCGCGGCGCGGAGCAGGCAGCGGCGAAGCTGGCTTATGACGAAATTTGCTTGCATCATGTATATCCTTAATGTGACAGTTATTCCAGATAACACGATATGACAACCCAAGATTTCTCAGTATGACTGTTGCAGCTCATTTCCGCACTGGCTACGTCGCCATTATCGGCCGTCCCAATGTGGGTAAATCAACCTTACTGAATAAGCTGTTGCAACAAAAAATCAGTATTACTTCCCGAAAAGCCCAAACGACCCGTTTCCGCATCAACGGTATTTTGACGGATCAGCAAACGCAATACGTTTTCGTGGATACACCCGGTTTCCAGACGCAATTTATCAACCGTTTAAACACGGCGATGAACCGGGTGGTTACGCAAAGCGTGCAGGATGTGGACGTTATTTTGTTTGTCATCGAAGCGCTACGGTTTGATCAGCGCGATCTTGCAGCGCTTAAAATTCTGCCTGAGCAGGTTCCGGTTATTTTGGTGATCAATAAAATTGATAGGCTGGCTGACAAGAACCGGTTGCTCCCGTTTTTAAAGGAAGTGGGTAATACTTTTAAATTCGCCGACGTCATACCGGTCAGCGCCATGCATAAAATCCAATTACCGGAGCTCCTGACCACTATCCGTCAGTATTTACCCGAGAATCCGCCTTTATACGGGGAGGATGAGGTGACGGATCGCAGTGAGCGTTTTATTGCGGGAGAATTTATCCGGGAAAAACTATTCCGCTTGGTCGGTGACGAAATCCCCTATTCGACCAGTGTCGTAGTTGATCAATTTAAGCAGGAAGATGGAGTGCACAAGATTTATGCCACCATTTTGGTTGAGAAACCGAACCAGAAAGCGATTATTATTGGCAAGAAAGGTGAAAAGCTGAAGCAAATAGCCACTCAGGCGCGTAAAGATATGGAATTGCTGCTGGGTGAAAAGGTCTATTTGGAAGTGTGGGTGAAAGTGAAGAGCGGTTGGGCTGATAACGAAAGTGTGTTAAGAAATCTTGGTTACGAATAATGTGTTAGAAGTTTTCTCTAATGGGCTTCTTGGGAAATTGCAATGATGATTGAACTCGGCGTCAATATTGATCATGTGGCGACATTACGGCAGGCGCGCGGCACAAACTATCCGGATCCGATCGAAGCGGCATTGATCGCGGAATCCGCCGA
This sequence comes from Proteobacteria bacterium ST_bin16, assembly GCA_002083595.1. Lineage (GTDB taxonomy): Bacteria > Pseudomonadota > Gammaproteobacteria > Burkholderiales > Nitrosomonadaceae > Nitrosomonas. The sequence continues at coordinate 3,285 of MSXT01000087.1, forward strand.
AGCGGATGCGATTACACTGCATTTACGCGAAGATCGACGTCACATACAGGATCGCGATGTTGAAATCTTACGTGACCGGTTGACAACCCGGATGAATCTGGAAAGCGCGGTGACCGATGAGATGATCGGGATCGCATTGCGCATTAAGCCGCATGACATTTGCCTGGTGCCGGAGCGGCGTGAAGAATTGACGACCGAAGGCGGGCTCGATGTGGTCAAGCATTTCGATCAAGTTCAGCGCGCATGCCAGAAACTGGCGCAAGCAGGGATACGGGTTTCGTTGTTCATCAATGCCGACCCGTTGCAAATCGATGCGGCTGCGCGCGCAGGTGCACCGGTAATCGAAATTCATACCGGCGGTTTCGCCGATGCGCATACAGCGGAAGCGCAAGCAGAACAATTTGCCGCCATCCAGAAAGCCGTTGCGCTGGGTATCGACCTGGGTCTGAAAGTCAATGCCGGACACGGTTTGCATTATGACAATGTGCAAACCATCGCCGCTATTCCCGAGATTTCCGAATTGAATATCGGTCACGCGATTGTCGCGCGGGCGATTTTTGTTGGTTTTAAGCAGGCCGTGCGGGAAATGAAACAATTGATGCTTGAGGCGCGTGGATGATTTACGGTATTGGCACCGATATTGTCGAATCGGCGCGCATCGCGCAATCGCTGGACCGCTATGGCGAGCGCTTTGCACGGCGCATCTTAACCGGCAGCGAATGGCAGGAATACCATTCGAGCAGCAAGCCGGTTCTGTATCTGGCCGGACGTTTTGCCGCCAAGGAAGCATTGTCTAAAGCGATGGGTACGGGATTGCGCCATCCGGTGAGTTTCACGTATATCACGATTACCCATGACGATCTGGGTAAGCCTTTTTTTCAGTTTCATCCCGAGCTAGATCAACTTATTAACGATAAAGGTATTACGCAGCACCATCTTTCCATCAGCGATGAGATCAATATGGTGTGCGCCTTTGTCGTGCTGGAAAGATAATCGTGCCGCTGGGTCCCGTGATGCTCGATATCGCCGGTACGCAGCTGACCGAGGACGATAAGCGCAGGCTGCTGCATCCGCTCACCGGCGGTGTGATTCTTTTTACACGCAATTATGACAATCACCGTCAATTGACTGAATTGACGCAGCAAATTCATGCGTTACGCAGCCCGCACCTATTGATTGCCGTCGATCATGAAGGCGGCCGCGTGCAACGTTTCCGGGAAGATTTTACGCGCATACCCGCGATGCGTGAGCTGGGAAAAATCTGGGATAAGCAACCCGCGCGCGCGCGTCATCTCGCCCGACAGACCGGCTATGTGCTGGCGGCGGAGTTAAATGCTTGTGATGTCGATTTCAGTTTTACGCCGGTGCTAGATATCGATCACGGACAAAGCGGTGTAATCGGCGATCGTGCTTTTCATCAAGATCCGCATGTCGTTGCCGATCTGGCGCATCAATTGATGCTCGGTCTGAAAAAAGGCGGCATGCTCGCGGTCGGCAAGCATTTTCCGGGTCACGGCTATATCAAAGCCGATTCCCATCTGCAAAAATCCATCGATCAACGCAGTTACATCGATATCGAAATGAACGATCTGATTCCTTTCCGGCAGATGATTGATTTTGGCTTGGCCGGGATAATGCCGGCGCATGTCATGTACCCGGCAGTGGATGTAAGACCGGCTGGTTTTTCCACACTTTGGCTGCAGAAAATTTTGCGCGAGCAACTGCAATTTGAAGGTTGTATTTTCAGTGACGACTTGACGATGCGCGGCGCCGGAGAATTTCTCGAATCGATGTTGTCACGGGCGCAAGCGGCACTGGCCGCAGGTTGCGACATGATACTGGTGTGCAATAATTCCGCCGGTGCGGATGAGATTTTAAATGGCTTGCAGTGGGAGATGACGGCGACCAGCCTCTCCCGCTTGGCGCGTATGCATGCCAGAAATCATTCCGGTTCACTGACAAAACTGCGCGAAAATGGCGATTACGTCCAAGCAGTGCGTGAAATCAGCCGTATTGGCTGCGAAAGCGGAGAGCTGCCGCTGTAGAACTAAGCCTGTCAGTCAAAACAAATCATCAACAGTCATTTTGTTTTACTTTAAAATTACTCCCTCATTACGATCTTCCCATAAGGTTTAATCATGTCAGAAACATTTGATGTAGCAGTAATTGGTGCGGGTCCCGGCGGTTATGTGGCGGCAATCCGCTGTGCGCAACTGGGTTTGAATACCGTGTGTATCGACGAATGGAAAAATCCCAAAGGCAAAGCCAGTCTTGGCGGTACCTGTTTAAATGTCGGTTGTATTCCATCCAAGGCGTTATTGGAATCCTCGGAGAATTATTTCCAGATTCAACACAAGGTGTCCGCGCACGGTATCACGGCGGAGAATGTATCTGTCGATGTTCCGGTCATGATTGCGCGCAAGGACAAGATTGTGACTATGTTTACCACCGGTATTGCTTCGTTGTTCAAGAAAAACAAAGTGAAATCGATGCATGGCCGGGGAATCTTGCTTAAACGGGATGCATCCGCCAATACCTGGCAGATTAAAGTGGACGATAACGGTATCGCCGAGACAATTCAGGCCAAACACGTCATCGTCGCAACCGGATCGGTTCCGCGCCCATTGCCTTTTGCCGAAGTGGATAATGTCATGATCCTGGATAATGCCGGTGCCTTGGCATTAACGAAAGTACCCAAGCGGTTGGGTGTCATCGGTGCGGGGGTGATCGGTCTTGAAATGGGCAGCGTGTGGCGCAGGCTGGGTGCGGAAGTCACGATTCTCGAAGCAATGCCGGGTTTCTTGATGGCAGCGGATGAGCAAATCGCCAAGGAAGCGAAAAGTATTTTTGCCAAAGAAACAGGTTTGCAAATCAATACCGGCGTTAATATCAAATCGGTCAAAGTAACTGGCGATACTGTCACGGTCGGTTATAGCGATTCAAATAATCAGGAGCAGATTCTGGAAGTCGATAAGTTGATCGTGGCCATCGGCCGCATTCCGAACACTGCGGGATTGGGTGTTCAGGAAAACGGTTTGCAGGTGGATGAGCGCGGATTTGTTGTGGTCGATCAATACTGCCGTACCAATCTAGCTAATGTGTATGCCGTGGGCGACGTGGTGCGCGGACCGATGCTGGCGCACAAAGCTTCGGAAGAAGGAGTGGCCGTTGCCGAAATGATTCAGCATGTGGAAAAAGGACAAGCCGACGAGCTTGAAACCGTGGATTTCAATACGGTGCCATGGGTCATTTATACAGCGCCGGAAATTGCCTGGGTGGGGAAAAACGAACAGGAATTAAGAGCGGCAGGTATTGCCTATAAAGCAGGTCAATTTCCGTTTATTGCCAACGGACGTGCAAGGGCCATGGGTGAAACAAGTGGCTTTATCAAAGTGCTGGCGGACGAGAAAACCGATCGCGTATTGGGCGTTCATATGATCGGCCCGCACGTGTCGGAACTCATTTCGGAAGCGGTAATGGCGATGAAATTTTCCGCCAGCAGTGAGGATATCGCCTGCATAGTTCATGCGCATCCGTCGTTATCTGAAGTATTCCATGAAGCTGCACTTGGCGTGGATAAGCGTGCGTTGCATATTTAGAATTACGGTCTGTAATTCTAGTATTACGGCACTCTTATCCAGGATTGTTGCGATCTGTAGCGGAATCAACTATTAGAAGCAATGGGTCTTGTCCGGGTCAACCGTGCAAGACCAGCGTAAATGATGCATCCCAGCTGTTTTATTCACGAGATAGTCGGCGCGGAGTTGTTTATTTTGTTCCACGGTTAGCGCAGCAGTTTCGGGCACAAAGCGTTCTTCACTCCAGAATCTGATTCTACAGAACTGATCGGAAGGGCTGCAAAGCCGGTTGATGACGGCGCTGTAGATGGTCTTGTCGGTGTAGACAGCGTGATCGATGAGTACCAGATTAACAAATTTTCCCGAAGTGCCCAGTTCGACTTTCCGGACCAGACGCCATCCGTTTCCACCATCCAATTCCGATGCCGACTCGTCATGACTGTGGTCTTCGCCCTCATGAGCAAAAACGCTGAAAGGTAAAGCAAGTATCAAAAACAAAAAAACGCTTGGTAACAGTTTATGCATAAATTCTCCTTGGCGAATGCCAGTCCATTATTTACTAATAAAATCTTAATCTCGTTTTAACGCATTGCTTCCAGATCAATTTTTCTTCTCTGGATCGTTCTTGCAGCGGGGCAGTATACTTGAAAATCAGGTTTTGAACATTATTGATGTTTGGTTTCGCTGATAAACTAACCATGTGATTAAAACAATTACATTTGTGGCGTTTAAAGGTTTCAGTTAGAATCCGCTTTTCCCAGGCGCGTAGCTCAGCTGGTTAGAGCACCACCTTGACATGGTGGGGGTCGTTGGTTCGAGTCCAATCGCGCCTACCAGAAAAAATCTGGTAATTTTCTTCCACTATCTCTCCAATTGTGTTTGGACATGATTGTCAATTTAACCAACACAATAAACACATCGCAATACCGGGTTCTTTCCGGTGTAATGTGAAATCTCACCAGTTTTATCCAATGATCGCAACAATCGAACGCAGGAATGAAACTAACTTGTAACCTGAGACTCAATGGCTAATAATTAATGCAAATGGCAGCAGAAGCAAATTTTATGGAATGTGTATTAAGAATGCATGTTTATAAACTAAAAACGGGTGACACTAAGGTTGCAGGGAGAAGATAATGCAGTTTCAGATCAATAGTAAAAAGAAAATTGCGGTACATTTTATCGGGATGCTGAGCTTGTTTTCATTTGCCGCCGGTATTGCTGTGGCGGAACAAATCGGCAGTGTTTCAACCAAGTTCAAATTATTGGGCGCAAATGACAAAATCGTTATTGAAGCATTTGATGATCCCGAGATTCCCGGCGCGACCTGTTATTTAAGCCGCGCAAAAACCGGTGGAGTCGGCGGCGCGGTCGGTGTTGCCGAAGATACATCGGATGCTTCGATCGCGTGCCGTCAGATCGGGCCGATTATATTGCCGGAAAAAATAAAGAACGGGCATGAAGATGGCAAAGAGGTTTTCAAAAAAAATACATCGCTGTTGTTCAAAACGTTACAGGTGGTGCGGTTTTATGATGCAAAGCGGAATGTGCTGGTTTATTTGACTTATAGCGACCGGATTATTGAAGGATCGCCCAAAAACAGCATTTCAATCATTCCGATTACACCGTGGCACTGAAGGGGTGATTTTACGGTCAGTAGTGACGTGTAAAATAAATTATTTTGATTGATGGTATTTAAGAGCTCGTAATATTATAATCGCGAGTTATTTCTTACCCGTTGCTTTCATTGGCTAACATTATTTCTCATGCAGTTATTCGCCTTCGGTATTAATCACAATACTGCGCCGTTAGATGTGCGTGAGCAGGTCACTTTTCCTGAAAATACGATGGAATTGGCGCTGAGGGATCTGGTCGGGCGTAATCCGATTAAAGAAGCCGCTATTGTTTCCACTTGTAACCGCACGGAAGTCTATTGCTGCACCGATAAACCGGAAGATGCCATGGCGTGGCTGGCAGATTTTCATCATTTGCCGACGCGTGAACTGGATCCGTATTTATACAAATTTCCCCGCGAACACGCCGTAAAACATGCTTTCCGGGTTGCCAGCGGCTTGGATTCGATGGTGCTGGGCGAACCGCAAATACTCGGACAGCTGAAGAGCGCAGTGAAATCGGCTGAACATGCCGGGACCCTGGGTCTATTGCTGCATAAGCTGTTTCAGCGCACCTTCTATGTCGCCAAGGAAGTGCGCACCTCGACAGAGATCGGTACCAGCTCGGTATCGATGGCCGCCGCCGCCGCGCGCTTGGCCGAACGTATTTTCGGCGATATCGGTGAACAGCGTGTGTTGTTTATCGGCGCCGGAGAAATGATCGAGCTGTGCGCTAATCACTTCGCCGCGCGTAATCCCAAGAAAATAACCGTGGCGAACCGTACCGTCGAGCGCGCCGAAGCGCTGGCCGAACGTTTCAATGCACAAGCAATCACACTCAGCGAATTACCGGAACAGTTGGCGTTACACGATATTGTCGTGACGTGTACCGCAAGCCCGTTGCCGATACTGGGCAAAGGCATGGTCGAACGTGCGATCAAAATCCGCAAGCATCGCCCCATTTTTATCGTCGATCTGGCCGTGCCGCGCGACGTGGAATCGGAAGTGGCGGAACTGGATGATGTGTTTCTCTATTACGTCGATGATTTGGCAGAAATCGTGAAGGAAGGATTAGATTCGCGCCAGAACGCGGTGGCACAGGCCGAAACCATCATTGATTCCAACGTCGTTGATTTCATGCGCTGGCTGGCGACCCGGGAAATGGTGCCGACCATCCGCGCGTTGCGTGACCAAGGTGAGCGTTACCGCCGCCATGAGCTGGAACGGGCGCACAAGCTGCTGGAGAAAGGCGAAGATCCGAAAAAAGTCATCGAAGCGCTCAGTAATGGCTTAACCAACAAATTCCTGCATGTACCGTCCAGTATTCTGAATCATGCAGCAGCGGATGAACGTGAAGAATTAGTCGAGCTGATTAACCGGTTATACCAGCTGCATCGCCCGCAATGAACAAGAACATCACGGACAGGCTCACTCGCTTGAGTGTGCGGTTGGAGGAATTAAATCATTTGCTCAGCAGCGAATCCGCCACCGCCGACCTGGACAGTTACCGCAAATTGACGCGTGAACATTCAGACATCGTCCCCATCGTAGAACTCTACCGCGCTTACCAGCAAAGCGAACGAGATATTCAAACCGCGCGGGAAATGCATGCCGATCTCGACATGCGCGCTTTTGCCGAAGCCGAGATACAGACAGGCAAAGAAAAACTGGTAAAACTGGAATCGGAAATACAAAAACAGCTGCTGCCGAAAGATCCCAACGACGAACGCAATATTTTCCTGGAAATCCGCGCCGGAACCGGCGGCGATGAATCCGCGCTTTTTGCCGGAAACTTGTTTCGCATGTATTCGCGCTTTGCGGAAAGGCGCGGCTGGCAAGTTGAGATCATTTCGCAAAGTCTGTCGGATATTGGCGGTTATAAAGAGATCATCGCCAAAATTATCGGCCAGGGCGCTTATTCCCGTCTAAAATTTGAATCCGGCGGGCATCGTGTGCAACGCGTACCCGTCACTGAAACGCAAGGACGGGTGCACACTTCGACCTGCACTGTGGCTGTGATGCCCGAGGCGGATGAAGTCAGCGAAGTGGTGTTGAATCCCTCCGAGTTGCGCATCGATACATTCCGTGCTTCTGGCGCTGGCGGTCAGCATATCAATAAAACCGACTCAGCCGTGCGCGTCACACACTTGCCAACCGGCATTGTGGTGGAATGCCAAGATGGACGCTCGCAACACAAAAACAAAGCGCAAGCGCTGAGCGTACTGGCAGCGCGTATCCATGCCAAACAGATGCGCGAACAGCATGCGGAACAAGCTGCCACACGGAAATCACTGGTAGGCAGCGGCGAACGCTCGGAACGGATTCGTACCTACAATTTTCCCCAGGGACGCATAACCGATCATCGCATCAATCTGACGCTCTATAAAATGGATCAGATTATGGATGGCGATATCGACGAATTGTGTTCGGCATTAATGGCGGAGCATCAGGCAGAACTCTTAGCCGCTTCCGTGCAAGAATAATCAGCCGCGAGGTTGATTATTCTGACTGCATCACTATGCACCCCCTCACCATTTCCCAAGCGTTAGCAACAGCTTTTCGCGATATCGACCGGATCGACGCGCGTTTGTTGTTGCAGCATGTGCTTGATGCTGATCATGCATTCTTGCTGACACATCCAGATCGGATACTGACCGCGCAGCAATCGGACGAATTCTCAAATTTGATGCAACGGCGGATGGAAGGTGTACCGGTTGCGTATTTGACCGGCGAGCGGGATTTTTATGATTTGACACTCAAAGTCAACGAGGCGGTTCTGATTCCGCGTCCGGAAACGGAATTACTGGTTGAACTGGCATTGCAGTTGATCCCCCCTGATCAGTCCCGCCGGATCCTCGATTTGGGTACGGGCAGCGGTGCGATTGCGATTACCATCGCCAAACACCGTCCAAAATGCGAAGTTACTGCGGTTGATTTATCACCCGCTGCAATTGCCGTTTGCCAATCGAACGCGCAGAACTTGCACATTCAAAATCTGCAACTCGTCACCGGCAGCTGGTTCGATGAACTTTCCGGGGAAAAATTTGATCTGATCGTATCCAATCCGCCTTATGTGGCGGACAACGACCCGCATCTGCAACAAGGCGATCTGCGTTTTGAACCGGCAATGGCGCTATCCGCTGGTGACAACGGTTTGTCGTGCATTCACCAGATCATCAATAAAGCGCCGGATCACTTGGTTAACAGCGGCTGGTTGCTGCTGGAACATGGTTACGATCAAGCTGCCGCGTGCGGACAATTGTTGCAGGAAAAGGATTTTAGTAATATTTGTTCCCACCCGGATTTGGCTGGCATAATGCGGGTAAGCGGCGGTCAATTGAATTTTTTGCTGTAAGCTATAAGCAGGGCGCTCGTGTAGTAATTTAGAATGCGGTTCTTTGTTTCTGTATAAAACTTTTGGAATGATTTTTTGGAGAAATTAACACTATGAATGTTGAAGATTTAATTGAACAACAAGTGACCACACACCCGGTCGTACTCTATATGAAAGGCACCCCGGACCAGCCGCAATGTGGTTTCTCAGCCAATGCTGTGAATATTCTGAAGGCTTGTGGTGTTGATAATATTTACGCTGTCGATGTACTGGCGGATCCGGAAATCAGGCAAGGTATCAAGGATTATTCAAACTGGCCTACCATTCCACAGTTGTACGTGAACGGCGAGTTTATCGGCGGCTCGGATATCGTCACCGAAATGTACCAAAGCGGTGAACTACAGAAACTGTTTGAAAATTGATAGTGGTTTAATCGATTCATTACGATTCAGTTTATTCGCACCGATGAATAAATTGAGTCGTAATCGTAAATCCACTCAATTCACCGCAACCGCAATCACCCAATAGCGGGCGAACTTTCCCACAGCAATAAATAGCAAAGCCCACAACCAATTAGCGCGCAACCACCCTGCGGCCACACACAACAAATCGCCAATCAACGGCGCCCAGGATAACAACAAAATCGGCGCGCCATGCCGCCGTACCCACTCCAACCCTCGTGCACTGCCTCCCGCTTTCTTGAGCACGGCTTTTTCATCCGGCAGCAACCGGCCAATCCAATACGAACTCATCCCGCCCAACGTATTGCCAATGGTCGCCAAAATCAGTGCCTGCCAGTGCAAATCGGGATACGCCAATAACACCCCTACAAGTACCGCCTCCGATCCGCCGGGGAGCAGGGTGGCAGCTAAAAAACTGCTGGTAAATAACGCGATTAGGCTTGATTGTTCGTCCATGTGAATTATTTGAATTTAGAAAGGACGATAGTTTAACTGGATATTTTGTAAGGTGATGAGGATCAAGCTTCTCTGACCAAAAACGGCCTCGCATAACCAATAAACTCTTGATGCGGATTGCGTTGCTCGCGCCACCTGTTAGGATTGCTCGGGGGGGTGATTCGAGTTTGGCAAACAGTCAGAACCAAACGCTGCTTCGCTCGAGAGACACCAACAAAGAACGCACATCGCTCCTCCGCCTCCTTACCCCAAAATGTCTCATTCTCTGCTCCCAGGATAATCACAGAGTCGAACTCCAAACCTTTGCTTTTGTGTATAGTCAGGATTCGTACAGCTTGATCATCTGAAAACCTAACCAATGCGTTAATTAAGTTAGGTTCGATATTTAGCAGCTCTTCTATCCGTGCTTTTGTCTCCTGAATGACTTCACCTAGGCGACTTGTTGATTCGTAATCGGGCGACAAGGCTGTTAAGCCGCTGCTACCAACTTTGTTCAAAAAAGTCTCGACGAATGACCACGCACTTGGCCATCTATCATCAATAAGATCCATTATTTCTGCTTGTTTCCGCTCTGCTTTTATAAATCGCTGCCAATCTTGACGAATGTCAGCTTGTTCCACTTCATCTGCAAAAGGAATTAATTGATCCATCAAGCGCAACCATGCTCCTGGTTCGCGTGAGCCGTACAGTGATAAGAGGTAATCAACAATTAACCTCGCTGTCGGCTCAACGGAAAGGTCCTGTAGTTGTTGCTCATTGCGATAGGGAATGCCGCGTTTTTCAAGTTCCATCATCAACAAGTCGACATAGAGATCGGGTTGTTTGGAAACCAAAATGGCGATTTCAGCGTGGGGTATGCCTTCGTTCTGTATCCAGCTTGCGATCAAATTCGCCAAATATTCGGCTTCCTTGTGGCTGGTTTCAAACACCCAGGCGAAAATCTCTCCTTCATCACCCGTAATTTGCTCGTCAGGCATCATGGATGCTGGGTCCAGGACGCGAATTATCTCGTTCTGCATGCGCAAGAGCCTGGGCTTTGAACGAAAGTTTCGATACATATTTAAGGGCAATGCGTTAAAGTCGACCGCGAAAGTTGAAAAAATCCCCTCCAAGGCACCCGCCCATGCCATGATCTTTTGTTTGGTATCGCCAACCGCTGTCAGGCGTATCGAAGTACCTTGGAAAGCCAATTTGACCAGTTGGTATTGTTTGTCTGTACAGTCCTGAAATTCGTCGAGAAAAACATCACTGTAGGTTTTGCGGATGGCGTTTCGGGCTACTTGTGACGAGTTAAGAATCTCGATTGCCAGAGGAACTAGATCGCTGAATTCAATCTGACGACGGGTAACTTTGCGGAGGCCGATTTTATAATCAGGATCGAGTGCGTCATCGCCAGTCAAAACAGGTCTAAAGCGATCGATGATACGTTTAGCAAAAGCATGAAACGTATAACTATCCAAGCGCCCAGAAAAATCTGAACCACATCGATTGCGAACTCGATTCTTCAAATTTCGACTGGCATCCACTTTGAAAGAAATAGCTAAAATACGATTCGGATAGCGACAAGCGCCCGTGCGCAACAGGAAATCAGCACGTTGGGCTAGCATTTCGGTTTTTCCTGCGCCTGGACCTGCGGTTAAAGCAAGGCAACGGTCCTGCTCGGTCGCTGCTTTTAAAGCATTCGGCTCTAACGTTAGCCCTTCTGATGGGCGCCATTCTTCAGGCTTGATCATTCAGGTAGTTCCGCGAGCTTGGCAATGACAGCATCGGCAAGTCGTCCGAGTGAATCGGGCATGTCCGCCAGTATTTCGGCGTCCGTCAATTTGGAAAGTGCATTGATGTGTGCGGCGGGTTTACTGCCGAGCTTGAAACGCTTGTGATAGGTGATGAATAATTTCTGCTCATCCTCGGTGTACTGATCAACGCCATGGTTACTGTCACCCAGTACTGCTTTGATTTTAGCGTCCACTGGAAGGACTTTATTTGCTTCATCTAATTCGTAGGCCGCTGGAAAACTCTTGAGCATTGAAAAATCAATGTCTAGCGGAGATGAAAAGAAAACGCCCAAAATCTCAAGTTCATTCAAGTAACTGATATATCTAGGGTTGTTCTCAACATCAAAGAGTTTCCATTCGTCATCATCCCATTTTGGAATCTCATCTATCTTTCCTGCAGAAGGAAATATTACTGTTGGAGAATAGATTTTCAGTTGGTTAGCAACATAGCGGACTCTGCCCCATCCACCTTGATGCCGTGCCAAGTCCAGATCCAGGAGCGTTAAAAATGGGATGTCAAGCGCGCTTAGCAGACGCCAAAAATGATTGACGTGGCGCCCACCAAGTGGAACCACAGAAATTGCGAACTCATCCACTGGAGCGCCTTTTGCTTCGAGCAGGCGAGGCAGTACTAATTCTTCGCTATCGCCTTCGCCAAGTACCACTAAACGCGAGAAATATAATTCCGGATACGCCTTTATGGCCTCTCTGACAAATTTATGTGCTTCGTCCGTAGATAGCGGCATCTCAATCCGAGTTACCTGCGTTTGCCGTGCTTTCGAGAGACGTAAATAGCGAATATTTTCAGGCTCTACCCGGTACAACATGGAAGGAGCATGGGTGGCAATCAGTGCTTGTGCGTCATCTTTATTAACCAAATCAGTCAACGCTGAAACAATACGGCCTAGATAGTGAGGGGATAGGCTATTTTCGGGTTCTTCTACAGCAACAAGCGTGAACACGGCGGGCTTAAGTTTGGCTGGATCGAAAGTGGCATCATTCCCATTGATTACTGAACGTCCGATTGCTTGAGAGGAAAGAACCAATGACAGATAAAGTAAGGATTTTTGGCCATCGCTCAACCGAGAGAAATTCACCAATTGCTCGTTGTGTCCAGGAGAAAACGATACCGACAGATGCCGGAGTAGCGCTTCAATTTCACTCGCTACGAAAGTAATTGACGGATCGGCGAAATAGCTGCCCTTGTGTAATCCTTTCCAAGTTTCAGTCAACCTAGCACTCAACGAAGCGACTGATACGTTACCGCCTAAACTATTACTGATCCGGTCGGTTAAATCCTTGATTGTTGTCCGCTCGACATCCCAGTTAACTGCACGTAGCAAGCAACCAAGTAAGGCATTTGCGCTGAATGCGATGTGGTCCGCAGGATCACGTCTTGCAGGAAGATAGTGGACCTGAATGTTGCTGCGTTCGGCACGTGATACCAGTGCTTTACTAAGGGGCGAGCCATCAATATCAAGGTCATACACATACAATAATTTGTCATCGATGTCGCCATCCAATCCCATACTAGCTTCGAGGCGAAATCGAACTCGAGGAATACTGTCAGCATCGTCAAGACGCATATGGGCAAAATGTGTTGGTATCGTCGGGTGCTCGCTAATATCGTCCTGTAATTCTGGGAATAGAAAATCTGCTTCAATCCAAAAATGGCGCTCGTCTTGCGTGTCCGTTTCTGCATGGGGTACATGGAAATCGGTTTTCTGGATTCTTTTAAGAGCCGGATCGAAAGCGAACAATCGGCATAATGCTTGGAGAACTGCTGTTTTACCAGAGCCATTAGGACCGATTAGAAAAGTCAGGTTGTCTAACTCGATTTCTGTTGGTTTAGGACCAAAGCATTGGAAATTCGATAAGCGAATAGTTTTAAGTATCATTCGATGAATTTTTTTATATAATTGACCGGTATTTTTGAGAAATATTCTATCTGATGCAAGCAAATCGGATTGTAGCTTTACTACTGGTCTTTACGTGAATGAGTTCTGAACTGTCTTTTGCCCCACCTCAATAAACTGCCGGATATACGGCACAGCCTTATCCGCCTCCCGCATCGCCAAATACAATTTCTGAAAAAGCCCTTGCTCGCCGATTTGGATTTTTTTGAGATTCAAGTCTTTGTTTTTGATATCGGCCAGCCATTCCGGCAGCACGCAGACGCCGCGGTTTAGGGCGGTCATTTGCAGCATGATTTCGAGCGATTCGATTTGTTTCAGTTTGTTGGGTTCGAGGTGCGCGGGGGTGAGGAAGTGGGTGAGGATGTCGAGCCGTTCCAGTGGTACCGGGAAGGTCAGCAGCGTTTCTTTGCTTAAAAGCTCCGGTGTGATTTTCTGCAAATCCGCCAATGGATGATTGGGTGCTGCCAACAGTACCAGTTGATATTCCGCCAGGGTTTCATACGCGATATTGTCTTTTTTAACCAGGTCGGGGGTGATCAACACGTCGATGTGATGATTCAGCAATCCTTCCAAGCCCGAAAATTGAAATTTCTGCACGATGTCGACGTCGATGCCGGGCATTTGCCGCATGTATTGGCCGATCATGCCGGTGAGCCATTCGAAGCAGGGGTAACATTCCACGCCGATGCGCAGAATGCCTTGCCGACCCTCGCCGTAGGCTGTCAGTGTTTTCTCCGCTTGCGCTAGAACCGGCAGCACTTGCTGGGCGGTTTCCAATAACAGCAGGCCCGCCTGCGTCAGGCGCAGGCTGCGGCCTTCGCGTTCCCATAGCGCGACGCCCAATTTCTTTTCCAGATAACTGATTTGATGCGATAGCGCGGGTTGACTCAGGCAGAGCGCATTGGCGGCTTCGGTCAGCGTGCCGTTGGTGTGCAACGCTTGAATGATTTTCAGGTGGCTGTGTTCGATCATTTATAAGGTAACCTAATAGGAATGTGAAAATTGATCATTATTATTCATTACTCATTGTTCATACAATAGCGCCACGATTATTAATAAGTGGTGATTGAACGATGGTAACGACACATAATCTTGGATTCCCGCGTATCGGCAGAAACCGGGAATTGAAATTTGCTTTGGAGAAATACTGGCAAGGCACCATTTCCGAAGCTGCTTTATTGGATAGTGCACAGAATCTGCAAGCGCAGCATTGGCAAGATCAATCCCAACTCGATTGGATTCCGGCGGGCGATTTCTCATTGTACGATCATGTACTGGATACGAGTTTCCTATTCGGGAATGTTCCCGCGCGTGTCAGTGCACTGCCGGGTGGCGTGCTGGACAAATATTTCCGCGTGGCGCGCGGCCGTTCGGTCAGCGATCATGCGGATTGCGCTTGTGTTCATGCGGGGGAAATGACGAAATGGTTCGATACCAACTACCATTACATTGTGCCGGAATTTGCGCGGGATACGCGTTTTTCATTAGATGCCAGCCGCTTACTGGAACAAATCCGGCAAGCGCAGCAAATTCATCCACGCGTCAAACCGGTCATTCTCGGCCCGGTGACGTATTTATGGCTGGGAAAATCCAAGGACAGCAGCGATAAACTTGATCTGCTCGATGATCTACTCGATGTGTATGCGCATTTGCTACAGGAACTTAAAAACGCTGGTGTTGAATGGGTGCAAGTCGACGAGCCGGTGTTGGTGATGGAGCTCGATCAGGTATGGAAACATGCGCTGCGTAAAACGTACTATCAATTGCAGGCTACGCCGGTCAAGTTGTTGTTAACCACTTACTTCGGGCAGCTGCAAGACAATCTGCAATTGGCGTGCGAATTGCCGGTCGCCGGATTGCATCTGGACGCGGTCGCGGCGCACGATGAAATCGCCAAAGTGATCGACTGGTTGCCCATACACAAAATTCTTTCGCTCGGGGTGATTAATGGCCGGAATATCTGGAAAACCGATTTAACCGCAGCACTGGATTGGCTGGAACCCGTGCATGCCCGGCTGAAAGAGCGGCTCTGGCTTGCGCCTTCTTGCTCGTTGCTGCATGTGCCCGCAGATCTGGAAAGCGAACAAAAACTCGATGCGGATACCCGCTCCTGGCTGGCTTTTGCCGTGCAGAAACTGAATGAGGTCGATATTCTGGCGCAAGCGTTGAATCATGGCCGGGCAAGCGTGGCTGAAGTATTGAGGGAAAATAGCGCCGCGATCAACAGCCGTAAGCAATCCAAACGTGTGCATCAAGCTGCGGTGAAAGCGCGTGTGCTTGAAATCACGGATGCGATGGGCAGCCGTCAATCGCCTTATCAGCAGCGTGCGCTTGTGCAGCGGAAGAAATTTCAGCTGCCGCTTTTTCCGACCACCACCATCGGGTCGTTTCCGCAGACGCAGCAAATCAGGCAGACGCGCCGTGATTTTCGCGAAGGCAAGTTGGCCGAGCCGCAGTACCGTCAGGCCATGCGAAGCGAAATCGAACTGTGCGTGCGCGAGCAGGAAGCGCTAGGCTTGGATGTGTTGGTGCATGGCGAGCCGGAACGTAACGACATGGTGGAGTATTTCGGCGAGCAATTGGAAGGCTACGCTTTCACCCAGTTTGGCTGGGTACAATCGTATGGGTCTCGGTGCGTCAAGCCACCGGTGATTTATGGCGATGTTTCGCATGTCAAGGCGATGACCACGGAATGGATTCAATACGCCCAATCGCTCACCAGCAAACCGCTGAAAGGCATGTTGACGGGGCCGGTGACGATGCTGAATTGGTCGTTCGTGCGCGATGATCAACCTCGTGCGGAGACTTGTCTGCAATTGGCACTGGCGATACGCGACGAAGTATTGGCGTTGGAAAAAGCAGGTATTCGCATGATACAAATTGACGAAGCCGCGTTGAGAGAAGGGCTGCCGCTGAGAAAATCGCAGTGGAACAATTACCTCGACTGGGCCATTCGCGCCTTTCGCATCACCGCCAATGGCGTCAGAGACGAAACGCAGATTCATACGCATATGTGCTATTCGGAATTTAATGACATTATGGAGGCGATCGCCCGTATGGACGCCGATGTCATTACCATCGAGACTTCCCGCTCAAATATGGAATTGCTCGATGCCTTTGACCGGTTTCAGTATCCGAACGAGATCGGTCCGGGTGTGTATGATATCCACTCGCCCAACATCCCATCGGTCGATTCGATTATCGATTTGATGAAAAAGGCCGCGCAGCGCATTCCCGTCGAGCGCTTGTGGGTGAATCCGGATTGCGGATTAAAAACACGCAATTGGGAAGAAGTAAAACCGGCACTGCGCAATATGATTGCCGCCAGCCGTTATTTAGCCAATCAATTGAGCATCGCGCAGGCCAGCTAAATTTGACTTGCTGGTGTTATTTAGCGATGATATGCAGCATCTTTATCCATCACGGTTTAAAAGGAGTGATCATGACCACCAATACCATTCTGAAACAAAAAATCAGTGCCATTATCAGCGAGAAACATCTGCTGAAACATCCATTTTATATCGCTTGGACGGAAGGTAAACTGACCAAGGAACAACTGCGTCATTACGCGGAACAATATTTCTATAACGTATTGGCCGAACCGACCTATTTAAGCGCGGTACACTTCAATACACCGCACATCCATTCCGAAACCAACAGCGGCGACATCAGCGTGCGTCAAGAAGTATTGCGCAACTTGATCGACGAAGAACACGGTGAAAAAAATCACCCAGCGTTATGGAAAAATTTTGCTTTCGCATTGGGCGCGAACGATAAAATCCTGGCCAATACAGCGGCATTGCCTTCGACCGAGAATTTGGTTGATACCTTCCGCGATATTTGCCTGAATCGTCCGTTCTATGCCGGATTGGCCGCATTGCACGCATTCGAATCGCAAGTGCCCGACATCGCTGCGGTGAAAATCGATGGCCTGGCTAAATTCTATGGCATGAAAAACCCTGAAGATTATGAATTCTTCTCGGTCCATCAAAAAGCCGACATCTATCATTCTCAAGCCGAATGGGCCATCATCGAACGCTTTGCCGATACCCCGGAAAAACAAGCCGAAGTGCTGGCTGCAACCCAAGAAGCGTGCGATGCGCTGTGGGGCTTCCTGGACGGTATCCACGAAACCTATTGCAGCAATCTGATTTGCGAAGAAAAACAAGCTGCAACGGTTCACTAAGTTTGTAACAACAAGCTTCCGGCTTACGATCAGCCCGGAACGGATCACAATGCAAGTTGTGTCTGTTCCGGGCTTTGTTAATGTTGAATCCGGTTTTTTCGTGATCTTACGTTATAGAATCTTCTCCACTTCAAATCGCCTGAATCCATGTCCACACACGATCAATGTTGTTCGATAGCGCCATATTTCAAGATTGCCGAGGGTCAAATTGATCAGTTCAAACAGCTCTGCGAGCAGTTTGTTGCCAGAGCAAGCAGCGAGCAAAAGTGCCTCTACTATGGTTTTTGCTTTAATGGTGAGGAAGCTTATTGCCGCGAAGGGTACGAGGGCGCGGAGGGATTGCTGGCGCATTTGGACAATGTGGGTGATCTGCTGCACCGCGCGCTTGAGATCGCTGAGATCGTCCGCTTGGAGATCCACGGACCCGAGGAAGAACTGAAAAAGCTGTACGAACCGTTAGCGCATTACAATCCGCAGTATTTTGTGCTGGAACACGGTTTCCGCCGGTAATTTACCATTTGATTAAGCCTTTGTTTGGATGCCTGCTTCAATCGCATCCAGCATCATTCCCGCTACATTAAACCCAGTTTGCCGGGTAATTTCCTGCATGCCGGTCGGGCTGGTCACATTGATTTCCGTCAGATAATCGCCAATCACATCCAATCCCACCAGCATCAAGCCGCGCTTGGCGAGTTCAGGCCCCAACGATTCGGCGATTTCCCGGTCTCGCTGTGATAGCGGTTGAGCCACGCCGGTACCGCCCGCAGCCAAGTTGCCGCGTGTTTCACTCGGTTTGGGGATACGCGCCAGCGCATGGGGTACAGGCTTGCCGCCGATGAGCAGAATACGTTTGTCTCCCTGCGTGATCTCGGGGATAAACCGTTGTGCCATGATGGTTCGTGTGCCGTAATGAGTCAGCGTTTCAAGAATCACGCTGATATTGTGATCCGCGTTGTGCACGCGGAACACGCTGGCGCCGCCCATGCCGTCGAGCGGTTTCAGGATGATATCCCGATGCTGCGCGAGAAATTCCCGGATTAGATGCGACTGGCTGGTGACGAGAGTAGGGGCGATCCATTGCGGAAATTGTGCGATGGCCAGTTTCTCGTTGTGATCGCGGATGGCGCGCGGGCTGTTAATGACGAATGCGCCTTGTTTTTCCGCCAATTCCAGCAGATACGTGCTGTACACATATTCCAGATCAAACGGCGGGTCTTTGCGCATCAGCACGGCGTCAAATTCGTTCAGCGGTAGCGGTAAGCTATCGCCGGTGTTGTGCCAATGTCCGTCGCGATGCGGTGTATCCGTCAAAGTCAAGGAACGGGAAAAGCCGGTCACCGTGTGATCAATCAAGGCGATATCGTGCTGATAGAGCACGTAAATCTGGTGATTTCTGGCAATGGCTTCGCGCATCATCGCAAAACTGGAATCTTTGCCGGTTTTAATTGAATCCAGCTGATCGATGATAAAGGCGAGTGTCATGGCGGTATTCAGGCGGATAGCGGCGGTTGCGCATCTAGATCGGTTTGCTCCAGCTCCAATGCGGCGGCTAGCAGGGCGAGACGTGCAACGACACCATAGGCATAAAAGCGGTTCGGAATGACGTTCGGCTGCGTAGCGCTGGCTTCCAGACAGGTGGTTTCAAACGCCAGTGGCACGAAATGCATGCCCGGCGCATTTAGATTTTCGTCGATGCCGCGTCCGGTATGGACGCGGTAAAAACCGCCGACGACATAGCGGTCGATCATGTACACGACCGGCTCCGCGACTGCCTGATTGATGGTTTCAAAGGTGTAGACACCTTCCTGCACCAGCACGTGGGAAACTTGCAAGCCTTCTTTTACCACGGCCATCTTGTTACGTTGCTTGCGGTTGAGGCTATGGATTTCCTCGCCGCTCTTGACCGTCATGATGCCCATGCCATACGTGCCGGAATCGGCCTTGACGATGACGAAAGGATCTTCTTTCACGCCATATTGCTGATATTTTTTTCTGATTACCGAGAGAATCCGGTCAATCGCGGCTGCAACGCATTCCACACCTTGTTTTTCCAGGAAATTGATCTCGCCGCACGAAGTAAAACGCGGGTTGATCAGCCAGGGATCGATGCCAATCAAATCGGCGAATTCCTGTGCTACCCGATCATATGCGGCAAAGTGCTCCGATTTGCGCCGTGTCGCCCAGCCGGCATGCAAGGGTGGAATGACCGTTTGCTGCAAGTTTTGCAAAATATCCGGGACACCGTTGGATAAATCGTTATTCAGAAGCACCGCGCAGGGATCGAAATTATGGACGCCGAGTCTGTTATTTTTACGGACAATGGGTTCGAGCGTAATGAATTGCCCATCCGGCAAATCAATCCGGGTGGCTTCGGTCACTTCGGGCAGCAAGGTGCCCAGGCGCACATTCAGACCGGCGCGCTGGATGATGTTTTGCAGGGTTGCGATATTTTGCAAGTAGAAGGTATTGCGCGTGTGGTTTTCCGGAATCAGCAGCACGCTATGTGTATCTGGGCATATTTTTTCAATCGCGCTCATCATTGCCTGCACGCATAGCGGGATGAATTCCGGATTCAGGTTGTTAAAACCGCCGGGAAACAAGTTGGTATCAACGGGCGCCAATTTGAAACCGCTATTGCGCAAGTCGACTGAGCAATAAAAAGGGACGGCATGTTCGCGCCACTTGTTCCTGAGCCAATGCTCAATGGTAGGCATGGCATTGATAATACGGCTTTCAAGATCAAGGATAGGGCCGCGCAGAGCAGTAGAGAGATGAGGTACTGGCATTTCCGTATGAAGTATTAAATCGGAGCGATTATAGCATTATGTCTTGCGCCGATTGTGAAGCGCGCTATCCTCAAGTATCTTAGGATACTTTGCCCAAAACCAATTTTTTACCGGTATGTTCAATCCATTACAGCCTGTTCTCATCTTGTTAGCCGTGTCGGTATTGGCAGTGGTCGTTTTCCGTTTATTGCGGTTGCCGCCGATGCTGGGTTATTTATTGGCGGGCGTAAGCATCGGTCCGTATGCACTGGGTTGGATCGCGGATTCTGATGAGACTCGCCATTTGGCTGAGTTTGGCGTGGTATTTCTGATGTTCAGCGTGGGCCTGGAATTCAGTTTGCCCAAGCTGATTACGATGAAACGCATTGTTTTTGGTTTTGGCACGGCGCAAGTGGCGATCTGCATTCTTTTAGTGATGGCAATAGCTTGGATGCTGGCGCTGGATTGGCGCACCGGGTTGGTATTAGGCGGAGCTCTGGCGATGTCTTCCACCGCCATTGTGAGCAAAATATTGGCCGAGCGGGCGGAACTCAATTCCACGCATGGCAGGCAGGTGATCGGCGTTCTGCTTTTTCAGGATTTGGCGGTTATTCCATTATTGATTGTGATGCCCGCTTTGGCGGCTGAGATCGATAGTGAAACGAACGATTTCAGCTTGATGCTGACGGTCGCTTTGCTAAAAGTGGCGGCTGTTCTGACCTTTCTGTTATTTTTCGGGCAGAAGTTAATGCGACCCTGGTTTCATTTGGTCGCTCGACAGAAATCGTCGGAATTGTTTGTGCTGAACGTGCTGCTGATTACGCTGGGTATCGCGTGGTTAACCGAACTGGCCGGTTTGTCTATGGCTTTGGGAGCATTTCTGGCGGGTATGTTGATCTCCGAAACGGAATACCGCTACCAAGTGGAAGACGATATCAAGCCTTTCCGGGATATTTTGCTGGGTTTGTTTTTTGTGACGATTGGTATGCTGCTGGATATGCAGGTCGTCATTGAGAATTTTCTGTGGATATTTGCTATTTTGGCGGCACTGATTGTGCTGAAAATAGTCGTGATTGCGGGGTTGTCGCGTTTGTTTGGCGCGGATGCCAACGTCGCAATCAGGACGGGAATGAATCTGGCGCAAGCAGGAGAGTTTGGCTTTATTTTGTTGGCGCAGGCGGGTGAATCCGGTTTGATCGAAAACTCAATTCTGCAGCCGGTGCTTGCGGCCATGGTGCTATCGATGTTTATCGCGCCTTTTATCATTGAACACAGCGAATCGATGGTTCACCGTCTATACGGCTCGGATTGGATGTACCGCGCTATGCAGATCACGTCTATCGCGGCGCAGACGATGGTGTCGCAAAATCATGTGATTATCTGCGGTTATGGGCGCAGCGGTCAGAGCATGGCGCGGATATTGGAACAGGAATCCATATCGTTTATCGCCTTGGATCTCGATCCGCAACGTATCCGCGAGGCAGCCGGCGCGGGGGAGGCGGTGGTGTACGGCGATGCGGCGCGACGCGAGGTGCTGATTGCCGCGGGACTGATGCGCGCCAAAGTATTAGTTGTCAGTTATGCTGACACGGTTTCTACGTTAAAAATTCTGAAACACGTTCAGGAGTTGCGCCCGGAATTATCCGTTGTCGTCCGGACGCGCGATGACTCCGATATTGATATATTGAAAGAAGCCGGGGCTACGGAAGTGGTCGCGGAAATCATGGAGGGGAGCTTAATGTTGGCGTCCCATGCGCTGATGTTTGTCGATATATCGACCGGGCGGATTTTACGCCGCATCCGAAAAATTCGTGAGCAGCGTTA
>MSXT01000088.1 GCA_002083595.1 Proteobacteria bacterium ST_bin16
AACCGATTTTGCGGCGCATATAGGGGATGGCGGCCGGTTTAAGCTGGGCGATATTCTGCCCGCTGATCGTGATGGTGCCGGATGTTGGCCGTTCGATGGCGGCGATAAGTTTTAATAACGTGCTTTTTCCCGCGCCCGAGTGACCGGTCAGGAATACCATTTCACCGGGCTCAACCGTAAGGTCAACGTTATTCAGCGCCACATACCCGTCGGGATAACGTTTCGAGACATTTTTGAAAGTGATCATCGGCCTATGCCCTATGCTATCCGTAGTGTTTAATCAAACAGTGCATCAACAAACTGCCGGGCGTCAAACGGCCTTAAATCATCCACGCCTTCGCCGACGCCGATAAAACGCAAGGCCGGCGGATTGTCCGGGTACTGTCCGGCAATTGCCGCGACCACGCCGCCTTTGGCGGTGCCGTCCAGTTTGGTCAGGATCAGGCCGGTCACATCGAGCGCTTCGTCAAACGCCTTGACTTGCGTGATGGCATTTTGTCCGGTATTGGCATCGAGCACCAGCAATACTTCGTGCGGTGCATCAGGCATCGCTTTGGCGACAACGCGTTTGACTTTTTTGATTTCCTCCATCAAATGCAATTGCGTGGTTAATCGTCCGGCGGTATCCGCCAGCACGATATCGATGCCGCGCGCTTTAGCTGAATTGACCGCGTCAAAAATCACCGCCGCCGGATCGCCTTTTTTATCCGGATCGCTGTCCGGCGCGATCACGGTGACATTGTTACGTTCCCCCCAAGCGATCAATTGCTCGCGTGCAGCTGCACGGAAAGTATCGCCGGCAGCCAGCAATACCGATTTTCCCTGGGTCTGGAAATACTTGGCCAGTTTGCCAATCGACGTGGTTTTGCCTACACCGTTGACGCCGGTGATCATGATGACGAATGGTTTATGTGTGGTAGTATCCAGTGATTGTGCCAGCGGTTCCAGCATGGCAATGAGCAATTCTTTCAGTGCTTCTTTGAGTTGTGCCGAGTCCGTCAGGGCATCGCGCTTGACCTGTTTGCGCAGATTCTCCAATAACTGCTGCGTTGCGCTGACGCCAATATCGGAGGTTAATAAAATGGTTTCCAGTTCCTCGTAAAGCGCCTCATCGATTTTGCCGCCACCGAATAAACTCGATAGCTGTTTGCCCAGATTCTGCCGAGTGCGTGCTAACCCTTGCTTAAGTTTTGCGGCGAAGCTTATCGATTCTT
Organism: Proteobacteria bacterium ST_bin16; assembly: GCA_002083595.1. GTDB lineage: Bacteria > Pseudomonadota > Gammaproteobacteria > Burkholderiales > Nitrosomonadaceae > Nitrosomonas. The sequence continues at coordinate 1,215 of MSXT01000088.1, forward strand.
CCGGCTTGGACTCGGCTTCAGCTTCAGTTTGAACATCGGCATCGGGTGAGGCCGGTGTTTCAGCGGAGTCTGCGGGATTTTTTTTGGATTTAAAAAAACTAAACATTCTGGTAGGCTCTTCTACTGATAGACATTGGAAATTCTCAAAGCCTAATTTTATTCTGTTTACTCACATTTTGGTTGGTAAAAATGAAACCTGATTATTGTTTTACTGTACATCGCTTTTTTTCTTTTTCCGGGTTATGCATCGCGATCCTGCTGATTTCATCCACAGCAGCTGCCAATCCGCATGAATTTTTACTCGATAATGGCCTGAGATTGATTGTTAAACAGGATCATCGCTCACCGGTGGTGGTCACGCAAGTCTGGTACAAAGCGGGTAGTATCGATGAAGTAAACGGCGTCACCGGTGTAGCGCATGTGTTGGAACATATGATGTTCAAAGGAACAGAGAAAGTGCCGAATGGCAATTTTTCAAAGAAGATCGCCGCTGCGGGTGGACGGGAGAATGCCTTTACCAGTTACGATTACACCGCCTATTATCAGCAATTGCATAAGAATCACCTGCCCATGGCGATGGAACTGGAAGCGGACCGGATGCGCAATTTAATTCTGACCGAGGAGGAGTTTTCCAAAGAAATTAAAGTGGTGATGGAAGAGCGGCGGTTGCGTACGGAGGATCAGGCGCGTTCATTGCTGTATGAAAAAATGATGTCCGTTGCTTATCAAGCGCATCCGTACAAAAACCCGATTATCGGCTGGATGAACGATCTGGAAAATATGCGCGTGGAAGATGCGCGCGAATGGTATGACCGTTGGTATGCGCCTAATAATGCGATATTGATTGTAGTCGGTGATGTCGATGCCAATGAAGTATTCCGGCTGGCGCAAAAAAACTATGGCACGATTCCTAAGCATTCCTTGTTGCCACTCAATGCCCGCAAACCCCAGACTGAGCCGCCGCAAACAGGCACCAAGCGCATCATCGTCAAGGCACCGGCGGAACTTCCTTATCTAATGATGGGGTATCACGCACCGGCGATTAGAAACGTAGTGGAAGATTGGGAGCCGTATGCGCTGGAAATACTGGAAGGTGTTCTGGATGGCCATGCATCGGCCAGATTGAATAAAAATTTGGTGCGTGAAAGCCAGATTGCCAATTCGGCCAATGCGGGCTACAGTGCGATGGCGCGCGGTCCAAGCATTTTCTTTCTGAGCGCGGTGCCGCGTGCCGGTAAAACGGTTGCCGAGCTGGAACAGGCTTTGCGCAAAGAAATCGAGAAAATCACCAAAGATGGCGTCACTGAAGATGAATTGGCGCGCGTGAAGGCGCAAGTTGTTGCCGGTCATGTGTATCAGCGTGATTCCATTTTTTCCCAAGCCATGCAACTGGGGCGGTTGGAAAGCACCGGATTGTCCTACCGCGATATTGATGTCATTCTGGAAAAGCTGAAAGCTGTTACGGCTGCGCAAGTCCGCGACGTGGCGAAAAAGTATTTTAATGACGATAGCCTAACCGTGGCAGTCTTGGATCCGCAACCGCTGGAAAGAAGAGCGCCCGCGAAAGTACCTAGCGGTTTAAGACATTAAATCAGTTGAATCCATTGAAACGCTGACAGTCGCATTGAATTGCTGAAAATTTGAGCGGCTGTCAGGGTGAGGCGCTGAGGAATATTGATAAGCTTCTAAGCGCTGTTTGTTTCCAGCTCAATGACTATGAGCACTGTCTTTGGATTGCTCCGTGCTTCCATGTTTATGCATATGATCCATCATGCGGTGCATTTCCGATTGATCGATAACACCGTCTTTGTTGGCGTCTTTTTTATCAAACATGGTCTCATGGTGTTTCATAAACTCTTCCTTGCTGATTTTGCCATCTTTGTTCGTATCCACTGGCCCCATATGTTCACACTGATGGCCGTGCTCATCACCGGACTTTGCATCGCCATGGCTATGACCTGCGGCTTGTCCGCTTTGATGTTGGTGGCTGCTGCTTTGTGTGGCATCAGCGGCCAATACCGTGGTTGCATTGCCTGCGAGTAAAAAAACAGCTGCAACGGCGATAGAAACCAAATTTCTTTTGTGGCGCATCTTGTTTCTCCTAAATGAGATAGTCAATGAATGAAAGAGCAAAATTTTCTTTCGGTTTTTTAGAAACGGTTCTCCCCGTAAAGTTCGGAAAACCATTTCAATATTATGTCATGTGATGCCGCGGAGAGCGTGAGGTCAGGTAACGATAAAATGCTCGCGGTAATACTTCAATTCGTTGATGGAATCATAAATATCCGATAGCGCTTCGTGCTTGCTGTCTTTGGAGAAACCTGACGCAATTTGCGGCTTCCAGCGTTTGGCGAGTTCTTTGAGCGTGCTGACATCGAGGTTACGGTAGTGAAAATAAGCTTCCAATTGCGGCATTGAGCGCACCATGAAGCGCCGGTCCTGGCAGATCGAATTGCCGCACATCGGCGATGCGCCGGTGGGTACATGCAGTTTCAGGAATTCGATCAGTTGCGCTTCCACTTCCACTTCGTTTAAGCGCGACGCTTTCACCTTGCCGATCAGGCCGGATTTGGAATGTGTCGATTGATTCCATTTATCCATACCGTTCAGCACTTCATCCGCCTGGTGTACGACCAGAACCGGACCTTCGGCGACAGTATTGAGTTGGGAATCGGTAATCACCAGAGCGACTTCAATGATGCGATCGGTATCCGGATTGAGTCCGGTCATTTCCATATCGACCCAGATGAGGTTATTGTTATCTTGTGCCATAATTGTTTCGATTTTTTTTGAATGCAATGCGTTTAATTGTGTCATATCCCCATCAGTCCGTCACTTTTAAACAGACTGAGAATGCCCAGCTTATTTGGCAGTGATCATTGAATATTGAATGAATTCAAACTTTAGCGCTTAAAACAAACCACTATGCAAACATTTACTTTAGTTTTTCTATTCGCATTATTACTGACAACGCTGACCCAAATCTGGCTGGCGGCAAGACATACCGGCCATGTACGCACGCACAGGGACAAGGTGCCGGAAGAGTTTGCCAGTCAGATCAGTTTAAGCGATCACCAGAAGGCTGCTGATTACACCTGCGCCAAGACGCGCGCGGGTTATCCGGGCATATTGCTGCATGTTGTGCTGTTGCTGGTATTTACCCTGGGCGGCGGCTTAAATGCCTTGAGTGAATTCTGGGCGGGCTGGTTAAGCGATCCCGTGGCGCACGGCATGGCATTGATTATCAGCACATTCTTCATGATGAGCGTTGCTGACATTCCGTTGAATTACTACCGCACTTTTGTGATCGAAGAGCAATATGGTTTCAATAAAATGACGCCAGGAATGTTCTTTACCGATCTGATTAAACAATCCGTATTGGGTTTGTTGCTGGGCGCGCCTTTGTTATTTTGCGTACTGTGGTTGATGGAGAAAATGGGCGAAAGCTGGTGGTTGTACGCATGGTTTGCCTGGATCGCTTTTAATTTGTTCGTGCTGGCGATTTTTCCGACATGGATCGCGCCATTGTTTAATAAATTCACTCCGCTGGAGGATGCCACGCTGAAAACGCGCATCGAGCAATTGATGAGCAAATGCGGTTTCAAAGCCAGCGGCTTGTTTGTCATGGACGGTTCGCGCCGCAGTAATCATGGCAACGCGTATTTCACCGGTTTCGGTAAAACCAAGCGCATCGTCTTTTTCGATACTTTGCTGGCGCGTCTGAACCCAAGCGAGATTGAAGCGGTATTAGCGCACGAACTGGGGCATTTCAAACATCGCCACGTGATCAAGCGTATCGTAATTTCGTTTGCGATGAGTCTGGCGTTTCTCTGGATACTGGGCTTTCTGATGGGGCAAAGCTGGTTTTATGAGGGACTGGGTGTGACGGTTGCAGCCGTGCCATCAACTGCGATGGCGTTGTTGCTGTTTTTCCTGGTGATGCCGGTGTTTACTTTCCTGCTGCATCCGATATCGAGCATTTACTCCCGTAAACACGAGTTTGAAGCGGATGCTTATGCCGCGCAAAATGCTTCGGCAGATGATCTGATTCACGCACTGGTGAAACTGTATCAGGATAATGCGGCCACATTGACGCCGGATCCGCTGCATTCCGCATTTTATGATTCACACCCGCCTGCGGCTATTCGTGTGGCGCATTTACAAAGCCAGGGGCAAGCATGAATAATAGCGTATGCGACTTAGCTTCCAAGCAATGCAAACCGTGCGAAGGCGGCGTACCGCCGCTGTCGGATGCGGAAGTTTCGGCTTTTTTGCGGCAAATTGGAGGATGGCAGTTGCAAGACAAACAGATCAGCAAAGCCTACGCGTTCAAGAATTACTACCAAACCATGGCGTTTGTGAATGCGGTAGCATGGATTTCGCATCGCGAAGATCATCATCCCGATATGCTGGTGGGCTACAATCAATGCGTGGTTACGTATACCACGCATGCGATCGGCGGCTTATCCGAGAATGATTTTATCTGTGCGGCGAAAATCGATAAGTTGTTCTCAATTTGAGCGCTCGCTCCGGAAAAAACAAGCCACAAACGAAGTGTTTGACTGGACAAGTGGTTGCCGCATTCGGCAGACACTATTCGGTTGAAACAGCAATGGGAGAAACCATCTCTTGCGTCATGCGCGGCAAAAAAGGCGGGATTGCTTGCGGCGACCTTGTGGAATATCAGTTGACTACCGTTGGTCAAGGCGTAATTGAAACCGTACAGCAACGCACTTCATTGCTTTACCGGAGCGACGCGTTTAAGGAAAAAATCATCGCCGCCAACGTCACGCAAATCATCATTGTAGTCGCGGCTACTCCCAGTTTCAGCGAGGAGCTGATCAACCGTTGCCTGGTTGCGGCAGAAAGCGAGAATATCAAGGTATTGATCGTGCTGAATAAAGCTGATCTGATCGAACCGACTCAAACGGCGATGGAAACGCTCTCGCTGTATCAAAATCTTGGCTATGCCGTATTGCAATTAAGCGCAACACAGGATATTTCCGCGCTTCGGCCTTATTTGTCAGGTCACCTCAGTGTTTTAGCCGGGCAATCCGGCATGGGCAAATCCACATTGCTCAACGCATTGATACCCGAAGCCAAGCGCGCTACTGCGGAAATCTCATTAGCGCTCGATTCCGGCACCCACACCACCACCCATTCGCAGCTTTATCGTCTCGATGATGATAGCGCCATCATCGATTCGCCCGGTTTTCAGGAATTCGGCCTGAATCATATCAAAGAAGAAAATCTGGCATGGGGCTTCATGGAGTTTCATCCTTATATCGGACGATGCAAATTCAATAATTGCCACCATACCCGGGAACCCGGCTGTGCTGTGTTATTGGCAGTACAACAAGGGAAAATTCATCCTAAGCGTTTAGCTTTTTATCAGAAACTATTGCGACACGATGAGTTTAGTGCAAGTATTTAACGATATGAGATGAATCTGGAACAAAAGTACTCAAATGCAACATCTGTTCAATGTCTTATGATGTCAGTCTGCCGGGGATGAGCCATTTTACCGGCAATCCCGTATCTGACAGCATTGCTCGTAAAAATCCAGTAGTGGAGCAGCATTATTATTCAACAATCTCTTGCAATTCCTGAAACAGCAGCCGGAAACTCTTAGGTGGTTTTTCTGCTGCCTTCTCTTTTTGCGCATTGCGGATCAGCAGTCTTAGACGCTGCAAGTCGGCTTGCGGGTATTTCTGTGCAAATTCGGTAAGCGCGTTGTCATCGTTCAGCAGTCGTTCGCGCCAGCGTTCAAGCTGGTGCAGGCGGGCGGTTTGGTGTGTGGATGTTTGCTGCCAGGAGTCGAGCTTTTCCTTAACCGGCAGCGCGTCGATTTCGCGCATCAGGCGTCCAATGTATTGCATCTGACGCCGCCGTGCGCCATGTTTTTGCATGGGCCGGGCCTGGCTGATGGCGTCGATTAAAGTTTCCGGCAAATCAAACTCTGTCAGTTTTTTCGGATCCAGTTCCACCAGTTGCTCACCGATTTCCTGCAAGGCATGCATGTCTTTTTTGCGCTTCGTTTTGCTCGGCGCGCTTTCTTCGTTGTCGTCGTATTCCGGTTCTTTTTGCACGGTAACCTGTGTAATGCGGTGTGAATAAGCTGTTATCATAGCCTCCTCGTTTGAAATCCGCTTATATTTTCATCTTTATTGTACGACATGAATAATTTACCCGTTTCCGATACCCGATTTTCCTATCCTATCAGCACACTGCAACAAATCGCCCGCGATATTTTGCAACACGCGCAAAAAGGCGGCGCCAGCGCTTGCGAGACGAATGTTTCCGACGGTTTTGGACAAACCGTCACGGTGCGTCAGGATGCCGTGGAAACGATTGAATACAATCGTGATAAAGGCTTGTCCGTGACGGTTTATATCGGGCAAAAACGCGGCCATGCCAGCACCTCGGATTTTTCCCCGCAGGCGATCAGCGACACGGTTGCCGCCGCGTTATCGATCGCGCGTTACACAGCGGACGACGATTGCGCCGGATTAGCGGACGCGGAATTGCTGGCTAAAAACTACCCAAGTTTAAATTTATATTACCCGTGGCAAATCAGCGTTGAAGAAGCTATCGAACTGGCGAGAAGCTGCGAACAAGCTGCATACGCTGCGGACAAGTGCATTACTAATTCCGAAGGTGCGACCATTTCCGTCAGTGAATCGCAATTTATTTATGCCAACAGTCTGGGATTCATGGGCGGTTATCCGCTGTCGCGCCACAGCATCAGTTGTGCCATGATCGCAGAGCAAGGCGACAGCAAACAACGCGATTACTGGTACAGTGTGGCGCGTGACGCCGCCGATCTGGAGACGGTGCAAAGCATCGGTGAAAAAACGGGCAAGCGCAGCGCGGCGCGTTTAGGTGCGAGAAAGATCGATACCTGCGAAGTGCCGGTATTGTTTGAAGCGCCGATTGCTTCCGGCTTAATCGGACATTTCGCTTCGGCGGTGAGCGGCAGCAATCTATACCGAAAATCTTCCTTTCTGCTGGATAGCATCGGCCAGCAGGTTTTCGCGCCGGATATCCAGATTCTGGAGCGCCCCCATCTGCACAAAGGGCTGGCGAGCGGTCCGTTCGACGACGATGGCGTCGCGACCGTTGATCGTAACATCGTGGAAAACGGCACTGTGCAAGGTTATTTCCTGGGCAGTTATTCCGCGCGCAAACTCGGCATGCGCACCACCGGAAATGCTGGCGGCACGCATAATCTGATCATGCAGAACGGTGCGGCAATGGGTTTTGACGAGATGCTGAAGCAGATGGGCAACGGCTTGTTAGTCACCGAACTGCTCGGGCATGGCATCAATGCAGTCACCGGGGATTATTCACGTGGCGCTTCCGGGTTCTGGGTCGAAAACGGTGCTATCAGTTATCCGGTCGAAGAAATCACCATTGCCGGTAATTTGAAAGATATGTTCCGGAACATCGCGGCCATCGGTGACGATGTCATAGTGCGCGGGTCGAAACAGTGCGGATCGGTGTTGATCAACCGCATGACGGTAGCCGGAGGTTAAAAACGCTGCATGAAGGTATTGCGGCGTATTGAGCAAAGCAATCGTTAAATTTGCGGGTGCGGCCCGTTGATCGGAAGTTTAACCGGATTTCCCCGCTTATCGCTTTTTCAGCAAAAAAATGAACTCTTGGTCTACTTCAGACAACGATAACAATTCATTTCCGGTTTGTTCGGCAAAGACCTGAAAATCAATCACGGAACCCGGATCGGTCGCAACAATTCTCAATATTTGCCCGCTGACCATCCCAGCCAGCGATTGCTTGGTGCGTAGAATGGGCAACGGGCAATTCAAGCCGCGCGCATCTAACTCTTTATCTGCTTTTTGCATTTCTTAGTCATATTATTGGGCGCATTACTATACTGCCTGCGTGGGCGAATTCAAAGACCGGAGGTGGCTTATCCGGCGTTTTATATCTTAGTGCCAGGGGCTGCGATGGCGTGCCGTATGGTTGATTTAAGGTTTTCTTGGTTACAGTCAAGCGAGTTTTTACAACTAATTCTTTTAGAATAAATCGTTTGGTGTTATAATCCCAGCCTTTTGTTTTATCTTGTTATTCAATCAAAGTTATCGAGGATTTTGCCAATTTATGACGACAATTAAAGTTAAGGAAAACGAACCATTTGAAGTTGCTATGCGCCGCTTTAAGCGTTCAATCGAGAAAACAGGAATACTGACCGAATTGCGCGCTCGCGAATTTTATGAAAAACCGACCGCAGAACGCAAACGCAAGCTAGCAGCAGCTGTGAAGCGGAATTACAAGCGCTTGCGCAGCCAGTTGTTACCACCTAAGCTTTATTAAATCGTTATATATTAATACCGGTTTTTCTTCCGGTAGCGTTTTTCCAAAATGATGAGTTGATAATCGATTAATTGCATCTATTTATCATGAGCTTAAAACAGAAAATCACGGAAGATATGAAAGCAGCGATGCGCACGGGTGACACCAAGCAGCGGGATACTATCCGCTTGCTGCAAGCTGCAATCAAGCAACGTGAAGTGGATGAACGCATAGTGCTGGATGATGCGGCTGTCATTGCGGTTATTGAAAAAATGCTCAAGCAGCGCAAGGATTCTATTGCTCAGTATGAAGCCGCGCAGCGGTTGGATCTGGCCAATATTGAGAAAGAGGAAGTTACTATTCTCAGTGCCTATATGCCGCAAGCATTTAGCGATTCCGAAATCGATGCGTTGATCACCGAAGCCATTTCAGAAACGAATGCAGCCAGCATGCAGGATATGGGTAAAGTTATGGCCATGCTGAAACCGAAATTGGCCGGTCGTGCTGATATGGGTAAAGTGTCGGCGCTTATTAAAGCCAAGATATCCCCCTGATACTGATTGACTGTTCCGGATTATTCTCAAAACAAACCACAACGATTGCAATTTATTTATACTTGAAGCTGATTGTTATTGACAGCTCCGGGTAGATGATTCCGCAATCTTTTATACATGATTTACTCAGTCGCGTGGATATTGTCGATGCGATTGATCGGCATGTCCCGCTGAAGAAAGCGGGTGCTAATTTTGTTGCCTGCTGTCCGTTCCATAGCGAAAAGACACCTTCTTTCACAGTCAGTCAAACCAAGCAGTTTTACCATTGCTTTGGTTGCGGCGCGCATGGCAATGCGATCAGCTTTTTGATTGAATATAGCGGCTTAAGCTTTGTCGAAGCAGTGCAAGATCTGGCGGCTTACACTGGTATGCAATTACCGGAGCAACAAAGCAGTAATGTGTCTCATCATTCTGCCTCGGACGATTCACAACAGGATTTCGCGAGCGATTATGACCATAACAACGCTGAAATATCGCCGCAAGACCTGTTAAATGCACTACAAATCGCCACCCGCTATTACCGCGAGCAGCTAAAGGTTTCCGAAAAAGCCATCGCCTATCTTAAAAAGCGTGGCCTATCCGGTAAAACGGCGGCACGATTTGCTATTGGCTACGCTCCTGCGGAGTGGCAAAACCTCGAAGCGGTTTTTTCTGATTATAATTCTGACAAAACCCGGAAATTATTGACGCAAGCGGGATTAGTCATTACCAGCGGTGAAACCAAACAATATGATCGGTTCAGGGACCGGATCATGTTTCCAATCCTTAATCAGAAAGGGCAGATCATTGGCTTTGGCGGTCGTGTGCTTGCAAAAGAAGAACCTAAGTATCTGAACTCCCCCGAAACGATTTTATTTGAAAAGGGGCGAGAGCTGTATAACCTGTTCTCGGCGCGCCGCGCTATCCGTGAAGCGAATTGCGTCATTGTTGTAGAGGGATATATGGATGTCATCGCCCTATCGCAACACGGGATTGATTATGCGGTAGCCGCCTTGGGTACCGCGACGACGAGTTTTCATATACAAAAACTCTTGCGTCAGACAGATAACATTATTTTCTGCTTCGATGGTGACAAAGCAGGCAGAAAAGCAGCCTGGCGCGCACTCGAGAATAGCTTGCCCCTGCTATCCGACGGTAAATATCTGAGTTTTCTCTTTTTGCCCGAGGGAGCAGACCCGGATAGCTATATCAATCAATTTGGCAAAGAATCTTTTGAACAGCAGCTCAAACAAACTCTGCCGTTATCGGAGTTTCTATTCAAAGAATTATGCTCAGAAGCCAATCTTCAAACCAGCGAAGGCCGCGCAAAATTGATCAGCGACGCAAAGCCGCTGCTGCAACAAGTCACGGCCCCGGCTCTGTCGCTGATACTGATCAGGCGCTTAGCGGAGCTTAGCGAGATTGATCAAGGGGAATTGGATGAGTTGCTGCAGATAAAACGCTCATCTAAAATACGTACAATTGAGAATAAACCAGCAAAACAAATCATTTCGCCTTTACGCTGGCTCATACTGATGTTGTTGCTTAATCCAGACTGTATCGAGAAACTGGATAAAAGCTGGCTTGCAGAATGGAACGAAAACACGGAAGAAGCTGTAGCATTAAAAGCATTGGTTGATTTTCTTGATAAGCACCCCCACATAACGAAAAATAAGTCAGCGCACTCATTGCTGACTTATTTGCAAAATAGCCCGCACAAAACATTGCTGGAAAGTATTAAAAGTGAGGCGCTAAAGTGGGATGACGGATTTGATTTAGAAGCAGAATTCTTAGGTGCATTAAAAATATTGCAGCAAGCATACCGCAAAAAGCGTTTTACCGAATTAAAGAATAGATCTATGACAATGAGTATGTTAACCGATGCGGAGAAACAAGAATTTCAGCAATTGATCAAGCAGCAAAATTAGTTATTAGGTGTCAGTAATATCGAATTTTGATATAATCTCGCTCTTTCAGCTTTTAATTCATCCAAATTATTGGGAATCCAATATGCCAAAAACAAAAGCGGTCGAATCAAAAGATAAAGATAATAAAAGTATTAAAAAATCAACAACTCAGAAAATAAAAGATACCGACAATGAAATGGTAGAGAAAGAAGAGTCTAAAAAATTAACAGCTAAAACTGAGAAAAGTGTTAAAGCAACCGGCAAAAAAACAAATGAGAAAAAAACCGGCTTAGATGCAACCGATTTTGCTGAAATAAAAGAAGCACCGGTTAAACCCGCACGCAGTGTGGCAGAATTCTCTCAAGCAATGCTTGGCAGCGATGATGTTGAGTTCAATATAGGCAAGAAAGCCAGAGGCAGAACACCCAAAAAGAATAAGGCGGCTGGAGGACTGGACTCTATTGATGATATAGACTCAGTTTCCGTCATTGAAAGCGGTAACCCGCAACCGCAAGATATCGAAGCGCGGCGCATGCGCTTGAAAATACTGATCGGATTAGGCAAAGAGCGTGGCTATCTGACTTACGCCGAAATCAATGATCATTTACCCGATGATATGCTGGATGCCGAGCAGATAGAAGGCATCATCAGTATGATCAATGATATGGGCATATCCGTGCATGATGAAGCGCCGGATGCGGAAACATTGCTGATGTCCGATGCTGCGACCACCGTGGCTGATGAAGATGTGGCGGAAGAAGCGGAAGCAGCGCTCTCTACGGTAGACTCCGAGTTTGGGCGGACAACAGATCCCGTGCGGATGTATATGCGCGAAATGGGTTCGGTGGGTTTGCTGACGCGTGAAAGTGAAATTGAAATCGCAAAACGCATCGAAGGCGGTTTGCGTCATATGATTCAGGCGATTTCGGCTTGTCCTCCGATCATCGCAAAAATTGTTGATTTGGCTACGGAAGTTGAGAAGGATGTATTGCGCATTGATGAAGTGGTTGATGGATTGTTGGACGCCAATGCGCAAGAAATCACGAACGAAGAGTTTTCAGAAGAATCTTTAGAGCAGGAGTTAGCTTCCAACGATCTCGGCGATGATGACGAAGATGAAGATGGTGATGGCGCATCAATTGCCAGTGCGGATTTGTTGAAACTTAAAGCAGATGCATTGGAGCGTTTCACGGTAATCCGAGAAATATATACCGAAATGCAAGCCCTGCTTGAGAAAGAAGGCCCTTATCATCAAGGTTATATTGAGCTTCAGGATAAAATCTCATCCGAACTGATGGGTATCCGGTTCTCGGCGAAAATGGTAGAGAAGCTCTGTGATACTCAGCGCGAACTCGTGGGAGATGTGCGCAACTATGAGCGCAGGATAATGGATTTATGCGTATCCAAAGCAAAAATGCCCAGGAATCACTTCATCAAGACGTTTCCTGGAAATGAAACCGATCTTGATTGGGTAGCGCAAGAAATCGCTATTGGAAAGCCTTATAGTCAAGCGCTTGAACACTATAAACCTGCAATCTTGGAAGAGCAGCGGAATTTGCTGGAACTCAAAAACAAGGTTGGCATTCCGATCAAAGACTTAAAAGAAATTAATCGCAAAATGTCAACGGGCGAGGCTAAAGCGCGCCGGGCCAAACGCGAGATGACGGAAGCCAATTTACGGCTGGTAATTTCTATTGCTAAGAAATACACCAACCGTGGATTACAATTTCTCGATCTGATTCAAGAAGGCAATATCGGTCTTATGAAAGCAGTCGATAAATTCGAATACCGGCGTGGTTACAAATTTTCAACATATGCAACATGGTGGATACGCCAGGCGATCACCCGTTCCATTGCGGATCAGGCGAGAACCATCCGGATTCCGGTGCATATGATTGAAACAATTAATAAAATGAATCGTATTTCACGTCAGATTTTGCAGGAAACCGGACAAGAACCTGAACCGGCGGTTTTGGCGCAAAAAATGGAGATGCCCGAAGAGAAAATTCGTAAAATTCTTAAGATTTCCAAGGAACCCATCTCCATGGAGACCCCGATTGGTGACGATGAAGATTCACATCTAGGTGATTTTATCGAAGATGCAGCCACGATGGCGCCTGCAGATGCGGCAGTTTACGCAAGCTTGCGCGGTGTCACTAAGGATATTCTGGATTCTTTAACCCCGCGTGAAGCCAAAGTGCTGCGTATGCGTTTCGGCATTGAAATGAATACCGACCATACCTTAGAAGAGGTCGGCAAACAATTCGATGTTACCCGTGAACGCATTCGTCAAATCGAAGCCAAAGCACTGCGCAAGTTACGTCACCCTGCTCGTTCTGAACGTTTACGCAGCTTTTTGGATACCGGCAACAATTAAAATAAGCAATAAGGGTCTGTAGCTCAGTTGGTTAGAGCAGGGGACTCATAATCCCTTGGTCGCTGGTTCGAGTCCAGCCAGACCCACCAATAAATCAAGAGGTTAGAGTGTTTCTCTAACCTCTTTTTTCTTAGGGTGTGTCAAATTTGTGCCAATAAAGACATTTGAAACCAGTTCGGCATGCTGTAAAAGTTGGGGTTTTGATAGGTGAGCATACCGCCTGACCATCTCTTCCGATTCCCAGCCTCCAAGCTCCTGCAACACATTCATGGGAGCACCTTGTTGGGCTAACCAACTTGCCCATGTATGGCGCAGGTCATGCCATCTGAAATTATCTATTCCGGCCCGTTTCAAAGCATTTCTCCATGCACTGGTATTTGCCCAAGAAATTGAGCGACCTTTATAAGTAAATACTCTGCTTGGATGCTTGGCACTTTGCCGAAATAAAACAGCCAAAGCTATTGAATTTAGCGGAACATGGATTGCCTTTCTTGCTTTTGCCTGATCAGGATGAACCCATGCAGCCTTGCGTTCCAGATCAACCTGGCTCCATTCCAAGTTAATTACGTTTGATTGTCTTAATCCAGTTGATAAAGCAAAAATCACCATATCCTGTTGATGAGCGGGTAATTCCTTAAGAAGCATTTTCACCTGCTCAGGGGTTAACCAGCGAACTCGATGTTTGGGTTCCGGAAATAATCTAATTTTCGGAACCTTGTCAGTCCACTCCCAGTCATAGCATGCCTTGCGCAAAATTGCCCGTATCAGCGCTAAATGCCGATTTGCAGTTGATGGGCTAGTTTCTTTGGCCTTGGTATGTGCAATATGATCTATCAGCATCCGATCAATCTCATTCAATAGCTTTTTACGTAAAAACTGCTGTAGCCATCGTAATTTCTCCTTGTCGCGTTCATGCGTCGCTTTGTGCTGTGTTTCTAACAAAAACTTGCATGCCGCTTCATCCCAAGTCCGCTTTGGCTTATCCCCCAGTCTTGCAACACGCCAGGATTCCGCTTTCAGCT
>MSXT01000089.1 GCA_002083595.1 Proteobacteria bacterium ST_bin16
CTCGGCACGTTGGACAATCAGCCGCTGCTGGCTTCCGCTGCGTATAACGCCGGGCCCGGACGCGCCAGACGCTGGCGTGACAATACCATGCCGCTGGAAGGCGCGATTTACGCCGAAACGATCCCTTTTAACGAAACACGCGATTACGTTAAAAAGGTTTTGAAAAATTCGATGTATTACGCCAAGGTGCTCGATCACGGTCAAGATGCGCCAACACTGAAGGAACGCCTGGGCGTTGTCAGGGCGAAATAACCCGTGAAAACTTACCTCGTGGGCGGCTCGGTTCGCGATGAACTGCTGGGATTGCCAGTCAAAGATCATGATTATGTCGTAGTCGGCGCTTCGCCCGAGGAAATGGAGCAGCTCGGTTATCGTCCGGTCGGCAAGGATTTTCCGGTTTTCCTGCATCCGCAAACGCATGAACAATATGCCTTGGCCCGCACAGAACGGAAAATTTCGCGCGGCTACAAGGGATTTGAAGTATTTACTTCGCCGCAGGTCACGTTGCAGGAAGATCTGGCGCGGCGCGATTTGACCATCAATTCGATCGCCAAGGACGAAGAAGGCAATATCATCGATCCTTTTAACGGTGTAGCCGATTTGGAAGCCGGTATCCTGCGTCATATCAGCCCCGCGTTTTCCGAAGATCCAGTACGCATTCTGCGCGCAGCACGGTTTGCCGCGCGTTTCAATTTTCATGCTGCTCCAGAGACACTCGCCTTGATGAGCGACATGGTGCATAACGGCGAAGTGGACGCGCTGGTGCCGGAGCGCGTTTGGCAGGAGCTGTCGCGCGGTTTGATGGAGAATAATCCGTCCCGGATGTTCCACATGCTGCGCGAATGCGGCGCACTGGCGCGCATCATGCCCGAAGTCGATGTGTTGTTCGGCGTTCCGCAACCGGCGCACGCACATCCGGAAATCGATACCGGCGTGCATATCATGCTGGCAATTGATTACGCCGCCGCGCAAAATTATTCCCTGCCTGTACGTTTTGCCACGCTGATGCATGATCTGGGCAAAGGAACCACTCCGCCCGAGGAATGGCCGCGCCATATCGGCCATGAAGCGCGCAGCATCGAATTGACGCAAAATGTATGCGAACGCATCCGGGTACCTAAGGATGCCCGTGATCTGGCTTTACTGGTCGCTCGCTATCACGGCGACGTGCATCGCGCCGCAGAACTGAAACCATCCACGCTGGCGGACATGCTGCAAGCGGTCGATGCCTACCGCAAGCCCGGCCGGTTCGAAGAATTTTTGCAGGCTTGCGCGTGCGATTTCCACGGCCGCCCCGGCTACGCCACCAAACCCTATGTTCAGGCCGGACGGTTCCAGCAAGCACACGCCGCAGCCAGAAGCGTCGATGCCGGCGCTATTGCCGCCGAATTGAGCCTGCGCATCCAGGATGCCACGGCATTGCCCGCCGCCATCAATACGCGTGTGCGCGAAGCGCGTATCGCCAGAATAAGCGCTGAACTCGGCTAAGAAGCCAAGCCGTGGCTGAATTCCTCAGTCAAGTTTTAACGGGAATTTGCGCCCCCGGGCGGCCAAAATAATAGCCTTGCGCAAAATCGACCCCCATATTCTTTACCATACTCAGCGTAGCGGCATCTTCAACGAATTCCGCCACGGTTAACTTGCCAAGCCCGCGCGCGACTTCCACCATGGCTTTGACAAAAATTTGATTGTCGCGGTTATTGGGGAGATCGCGAATAAACAATCCATCGATTTTAAGAATTTCCACCCCCAGGTATTTCAGATAACCAAACGTCGAAAAACCGCTGCCGAAATCATCCAGACAGACACTGCAACCGGCTTGATGAACCGCTTCGATGAAGCGCTGCGCATCTTGTATGTCTGACACCGCCGCTGTTTCGGTCAATTCGATGATCAAACGTTGCGGATCGACTTTCAGTTCGCTCAATAAACTGCGGATATAGTGCGGAATCGCCGGATCGTCAAACGTGCGGCCGGAAATATTGATAGCGACGGGCGGTATATCCGGATTCTCGCTGAGCAGTTCGATGCTGCGCCTGATCACCCACCGGTCAATACTGACAATCTGGCCGTTCTTTTCCGCTATGGGGATAAATTGACCTGGCATGATTAAATGCGCCGGTTCATTCACATCGCGCATCCTCACGAGAATCTCTAAATGAGTCAGTGCATTGTGAGCGGTCTCGTACACACCTTGGAAATGAATTTCAAAAAGATTCTGTTCCAGCGCCTGGGCAATCCGGTTGTACCAGGTCAGCCGGTGCATCATGGCTTCCGATGAATCACGCTGAGGATCGTAGACTGCCCAGGTATTCTTGCCCTGATTCTTAGCCTGATACATCGCTGCATCCGCATGCGCCACCAAATCTTCGGCTGTTTCACCGTGCTCGGGGAAAATAGCGACCCCGACGCTGGTTGTCAGACGGATATTAGTGTCACGGAAATGCAGCGGGATCGATGAGATGGAGGTTACAATCCGGGCAGGAAGAATGCTCAAATCGTCATCCGGTTGCAGATGACTCAGAATGGCAAATTCATCGCCGCCCAAACGGGCGAACACTTCGATCTGCCGCACAATGCTGGAAATCTCGCCCGCTGTCCGGACTAGAACGGTGTCACCGGCTTTGTGCCCGAAAGTATCATTAATATATTTGAAATCATCCAGATCAAAATACAGTAGCGCAAATTTCTGCCGGCTACGTAGTGCTGTGGCAATCAGATTATTCAATTCTTCCTGGAAGCGATGACGATTATACAAACCGGTCAGCGGATCGCGTTCCGCCAGATACAGCAGCTGCTGCGCGGTTTGCCGCTCTTGCGTAATATCCTCGTAAATCCATAAGCGCCCGATAATCCGCCCCTCGATGTCATTCACGGGATACGATAATTGAGTGAGCGTCCGTCCGTTATTCAACTCGAGCTCGCAGCGCTCGCTGATTTCATGCGTATCCAGCACATTCAGCACGTGCTTGGAAGCGTGACTGGGTTGCGCAAAACGCTCGCCGGAGCTATCGAGGATAGTCCTGGCGGGCTTATTCAATAAGTTCTCGTGCTCACCGATACCCCACATTCGCAAGAATGCCGGATTGACATACTCTACGCGGTGTTCATTGTCTTCAAACAAAATGCCCATGTTCATGGCGGACAGTAATGCACCCATGCGGCTTTGTTCCCGTTCTGCCAGCACACGCAATTCCCGTTGATGGCGCTCGGACACTTTCAATTCTTCCAAAGCCGTGCTTAATTCTTCTTCCGCGCGTTTTTGTTCACTGATATCGGTATGCGTACCGAGCATGCGCAGCGGCTGGCCTTGCTGATTCCATTCAACGATTTTTCCCAGGGAAAGTATCCATTTCCACTCACCTTGCTGCGTAAGTTGCCGAAATTCCACCCGGTAATCCTCGCGTAAACCACCGATGTAGTCGCTGTAAACTTGGTAAGCGGCATCCCGGTCTGCCGGATGCGTACGTTCTAACCAGCGCCTATCCGTTTCCACAAAAGATCGCGAATCATAACCCAGCATGCGGGCATACTCAGGACTGACTATCGCTTCCCCGGTTTGCACATTCAAATCGTACAGCCCTTGATTTGCCGCCGCCAGCGCCAGACGCAAGCGGGATTCGCTATCCTGCAATTGCTGCTCCGCTTGACGCTGATTCGCCTGGATACCGATCATCATAAAAGCGATGAGCGTAATCGTTGCAACAAAAACACATAACACTAATTGATCAAGCTGGACATCGCCTCTGGAGAAAGGACCAAACCCTTTCGCCGTGCCCATAACAGCAATCGAGGCAATCGCCAGAACCACAATAAAAGTCTCTAACGCATTTAAACGTAAACCCGCCCATATCAAAGGGGGAAAAACCAGGAAAGCCAGCGGCGGCATGAGTTGACTGATGACCGTAATGCCGCCGAATATCAGCCACGTTAAGCAAACACAACTGCCCAGCACTACAATAAATTCCAGCTTGATCTGTGACGGCGATACCGGGATGCGCCGGAGATTCATCAGGAACAGCAGGAATGGCGTGAACACCAGAACACCCACAGTATCTCCAAGCCACCAGCCGGTCCAAGCTTGGGATAACAAATCAAATGACAACATTCCACCGGCATACAACGCAAAAACACCGATAGTGGCGGTCAGCAGCATACTGCCTGGCCCGATCAGCAAGAAGGCCGTTACATCGCGCCCGCGTATAAAGCAGTTTTGAAAGCCCAGCACCTTTTTGAGCAACAACGCCCCCAATACCGGGCCTGCGGTATTGCCTGAAGCGATTGCCAAAGCAACGGGCGAGGTGAGATCACCGGTAGATAGGTTTGTGACAAGCGCACCCAGGAATATACCCGGCCAGCATGGCAATCCCCATAACAACAGTGCCGCCAAAGCAATTCCGGAAGGCGGCCAAAACAAGGTGATACTTGAACCGACATAAGGTACGTTTAACCCTGCTTTTCCTCCGGCGAAATACAGCGATGCCAGCAGTAATATTTGCGCGGCCAGTAAAAATAATGATTTTTCTACGCGTTGTTGTTCCATATCCAAGGGAGGTTGGCTGATTTAATGAGCTAAAGCACTATCTTGGAATATGAAAAAATAATGTATGAATCTCAAGAACTTGAAGCAGGTGAGCGCGCGCTGGTTTTCATATCGCACAGTAAAGATTATCACATTGAAGATTAAAACGAAATTCCATTGCACACAGCAACCGGGAAAAGTATTTTTAATCGGATCATTTGATGCCATTTCACAATGCATCCGCTTACCCTGGAGTGATTCAATATCCTGAAAATAGAGTTTTTCATTTCTTGTTATCGTTATATCATGTCAGCAGCTTCAATGGATTGGCTGCCATATTCCAGCTTAAGGGAGGGAGAAGAAAATGACATTTCACATATTTCACATTAACGAAGTGTATTCCAATCCTGACGGAACCGTTCAATTCATCGAATTTACAGGAGATGCCAACGATCAGGACGAATGGGCCGGACATACGCTCACCTCGACCAGTGCCGCCGCCACCCACACGTATACTTTTCCAACGAACCTTCCCAGCGAGACAACCCTGAACAAGTCCGTATTGGTTGCAACGCAAGGATTTGCAGCGCTGGGTTTAATCACACCCGATTACATCATTCCGAATGGCTTTTTGTTCACCGGCAGCGGCAGCGGCACCGTCACTTTCCCCGGAATGTTTGGCGGTACGATAACTTATACCGGATTACCGGTCGATGGCATCAAGTCACTCAACCGGGATGGTTCGACGGGGACTAATTCTCCCGCAAATTTTTCCGGCGAGACCGGTACGGTACCTCCCAATGTGTTGTTCGGCACCGATGACCCTGATAATTTGACCGGTACATCCGGGAATGATTTTGTTCTTGCAGCCGGTGGAGACGATACGTTGAATGGCTTGGAAGGCAATGACACGCTGAATGGCGGTTTAGGTGCCGACACTGCCATCTATAGCGGCAACCGTGCGAATTACACCGTTCTCGGCACAAGCCTGGGAATGACGGTTTCCGGGACGGAAGGTAACGATACACTCACCGGTATCGAACGTTTTCAATTTGCCGATCAAAAAGTCGCGATTGACCTCAATGACGGTCAAGCTGCCGGCAACACGGTCAGACTGATCGGCGCGGCATTCGATGCGCCAACCATTCAGGCGCACCCCGACTATGTCGGTATTGGGCTTGGTTTGTTCGATTCCGGTCAAAGCATGCTGCAAGTTTCACAACTGGTGATCGGTGTGCTGGGTAATCCGGATAATGACACTTTTGTGGATACGGTGTACCAGAACGTTGTCGGCAGCGCACCGTCACCCGCAGATCACAACCTGTATGCCGGATTGCTGACAGGCAGCGGCGGCACGTTATCGCAGGCGCAACTTCTCGAAATTGCGGCTAATTCCGAGGTAAACACCACGAACATCGATTTAATCGGATTACAGCAAACCGGGGTAGAGTTTAGTTAAATTACTCTCACTCCGCCGATTCACAACCAGATTCGCGATCTTTGTCGCTCCAAGCCAATGAGCGGTAGTCAAAACCATTTTCAATCACCGGCTTAATAATGTCGAAGTAAGGCGAAATATCGAAATCGCGCGGGGTGTACAAACTATAATGACGAATGTGGTAGATATCCGCGTAGCAATCGGTATGCCTCGGATCATCCGACCAGGTACGTTGAATCTCCGGCAATATCGGATAGCGCACCGACTCAAACGCTTGCGCGATCAGCGTCGAACAGATCGCCCGTGTCGGATCTCCACTGCCAAGGGCTAACATACGTCTGCGGAACCGTGTCGGGATCGGCATTGTCGGCAACAAATAGCGCAAAAGATCGAAAATGTGCTTGAGATCATAGTGCTGGCCGATGCGCGCGATAACAAAATCCACCACGCGTTTGCGATCCTCATCGTTCAAACCGACAGGACGGCAAATCCGGGTATGCATTTGCGCATAGTGCGCGAGTGTTATTGCGCGCACACCTTCCTTCAGATCGGCTTCTATCAATACCTGGGGCAACTGCCAGGGCGCGCTGTGCGGCAGCACGTTCCCAATGTAGATGGCGGCATGCGACCAAGTGGATTGCGTGAGGTATTTGATTGCTACGCTGACACGGGTATCCCCCTCCACCAACAGCACATCGCCAGGCTGCAAAGTAGCTGCCAGTTTTTCCTGACTGATCGTTGCCACCTGAACGCTCTGCCGCACCGGTTTGGTTAAGAAGTGCGCCAGCCCGCGGCCTACAATTTCTGCTACCTGCCCCATAAATTCTTCCCTTTATCGATACACACCCATCACAGTATTGACTTCCTGCCGGTATGTCAGCCGTTATATAACGGTGATACCGGGATACATGGGATAATAATCACATAAATCGGCTTCCATTATAAGTATCAAAGCTCTCTTTTGTGACCGGTAATTTACTTGTCAATTAATAATGAATGAACATGTTGCTCACTTAATCGCATTAGCGGTTTCCGGCGTCATCGCGACTGTTTGCGTGGTATTGCATTACGAAGCTTTGCGTTTCTTGAGCCGCACGGTGGGCGTGCATGTCCATA
>MSXT01000090.1 GCA_002083595.1 Proteobacteria bacterium ST_bin16
GCCAAGCAGATCGTTTTCACCACCGGCCAGTGGCTGGCAACCGAATCGCCCAGCCGCGACTGGTGCCGTTTGGCCAAAGGTGTGCATCTGCTCATGCCTGCGGTGCTGCACGATGAAGCTTTACTGCTGACAGCCCAGTCCGATGGCCGGGTGTTCTTCATGATTCCCTGGTATGGTTTAACGCTGCTCGGCACCACCGATACCGATTTCACAGGCGATGTGAAAACAGTCCGTGCCGACGACAGCGATATCGATTATCTGCTCGCCGCCGCCAACGGTTATTTGAAAACACCGTGGAGCAAAGCCGATATCATCGGCCGTTTTGCCGGTGTGCGGGTTTTCAAGCAACCTGCAAAAACCGCTTCCGCCAGCTCACCCTCTGCGGTCAGCCGCGATTGGGAATTGAAAACCGACGCTAACGGCGCACACTATGCCATCGGCGGGAAAATCACCTCATCGCGCCAGGACGCCGCCTGCATCGTCGACACAGTATGCACGCAACTGGGTATGGCACAACCTTGCGCCACGCAAAGCAACCGTTTCCCCTGGGCGCCGCAGGAGGCTTTTCCGGCATGGTTTAGCGCGATGCAGAACCGCGCGATACAGTTAGGCATCGATGCGCAAAGCGCTAAATGGCTGCTGCGCCGTCACGGCACGCGCGCCGCTGAAATTTTTCGCAGCATCGAAGCGGATGCCGGTCTGGCACAACGCATCGTTCCGGCGCTACCGTTCATTGTTGCCGACCTGATGCATTGCGCAACGAACGAAATGATCGTCCATCTCGACGATCTGTTACGCCGCCGCCTGCCGTTACTGATTCTCACCAAACTGACGCAGGATCAGTTACAGCAGATCGCCTCACGCGTGGCGGCACCCTTACAATGGGATGATGCGCGCCTGCATCAGGAAATTGAGCGCTGCGCGCCATGGATTGCACACTGATTTCAGCCGCCGCCGTTGCGCTCGATCTGGGCTCAACCTCGATCAAAGCCGCTTTACTGGACCGGCAGGGAAACCTCCAGCATATCGTCACCCAGCCCGCACCTGTAATCGATAGCCGTTATGGGCGGTACGAAAGCAGCGCATCGGATTATGCCAGGATCGCCGCGCAAGTGCTGCAAGACTGCATCGCACAAGCAAACAACAAACCGCCGCTGGGATTGTGCAGCCAGCGTTCGTCCTTTCTGCTTTGGGATAAAGCCAGCAGTGAGCCGGTAACGCCTTTGATTTCGTGGCAGGATGACCGGGGAAAAAGTTGTTGCGAGCGCTTGCATGCATCGGAGGAAACTTTGCACACGCTGACCGGCTTGCGTCTGACGCCCTATTACTTCGCCCCCAAGCTCAGTGTTCTGTTGCAGGAAAATCCGCCATGGCGCGAGAAGCTGGTTCAAGGCGAATGGCTGGCAGGCACATTGGATACTTTCCTAATCTGGCGCTGGACCAATGGTGCGCATTTTGTCACCGATGCTTCGATGGCCGCGCGCACGCTATTGATGGATATCCACCGGCAACAATGGTCGGAGACTCTCTGCCATCTGTTTGATATTCCGCGCTCGATTTTGCCGCACCTCAAGCCTTCCACCGGATTGAATTTATCGCTGAATATCGGTGTAACTTTGCAAGCCAGCGTTGGCGATCAATCCGCCGCACTCATCGCCAGTTTGACCGATCGTTCTTCCGAAGCTTTGGTGAATCTCGGCACCGGCGGTTTCGTGATTCGTTCGCTTGCCGCAGAGACATCAGCGTTTGGCGGTTACCTGCACACATTGGTTTATCAGGACAACCAGCGGGAAACACAGTTTGCCGTGGAAGGCACGCTCAACTCTATCGCCGCCGCGCTCGGGCCTTATCCGGTCAAGGATTGCAACGTCGAAGATCTAGCGCAAAGCGATATTTTCTGTCTGGCCGAGCCGAGCGGTTTAGGCGCACCGTATTTCCGCAACGACTGGGGTACTCATTTCTCGCAATCCGTATCCGGTCTGACCGCACGGCAAATCGGCGCATTGTTGCTCGAAGCGATTATTTTCCGGGTGGCACGCATTGTGGAAGATTTTCACCGGCACTCGCCATTGACCAGAATCTATCTGTCGGGCGGATTATCCGAATTGCCTTGTCTGCGGCACGGCATCGCGCAGTGTGCTCCCTGCCCGGTTTCGCATTTGCAGCAAAAGGAAGCGAGTCTGCTGGGCTCGGCATTACTCGCGAGCGAACATAAAATCAAACGCCACCGGAACGCTGAAGACATCACAGTTCTCAATGGCAACAACGCGTTAGTCCAAAAATACCGGCACTGGAAAGTCTGGTTCGATGCGTTATTAAAAACACCTAATCATTAATCTTAAAAAGGTTACCCGCACAAATTATCAATCCTGTAGAATCCGCGTTGCAAATAATCAACCGGTTTATTTTTCTCTATCATTTAACAAGAATTCATTGCATAACCGCATGATATACAATGCATAACTAACGACATTCGCTGTTAGTTATGGTGATTAACCTCGTAAA
This sequence comes from Proteobacteria bacterium ST_bin16, assembly GCA_002083595.1. GTDB lineage: Bacteria > Pseudomonadota > Gammaproteobacteria > Burkholderiales > Nitrosomonadaceae > Nitrosomonas. The sequence goes on from MSXT01000090.1 coordinate 2,506, forward strand.
CATTTAAAAAAGGAAATTTTATGGCAACAAATATACCTGGCTATACCTACGGTACCGCTGCTGTTGGAAAATCTCCCGTATCCCTGGATGATTTCGCCAAA
>MSXT01000009.1 GCA_002083595.1 Proteobacteria bacterium ST_bin16
TCGGTTCTACCTGTATAGATATAACGTGCTACAGGATCATTAGCAATTTTTTCTGATTTTGCAGCAAGTGCCCGGAGCGGGCTCAACATTTGGTGAATCACGGTAAAACTGATCAAACTGCCAACCGTACAACCTGCTAAAGCAAAAAGTAACGAAATTTGCTCGGCCACCGCCAATCCGGTGAAAAGCAGCGCAAAAATACTCGTCACAGCCAATGCGATTTTGGTGGATAAACCGATTGGGAATTGAGTTAACTTAACCGCGTCCAGTTTCGAGCGCCGTTTATCATCGGCAGATTTTTTTGACATGATCTTGGTGTACAAAGCATCTGCACGATCAACCCAGACTTTTTCCGGTTTTACCCGCACTGACTGATAACCGATAATTTTGCCGTCTTCATATTGCGGACTGGCGAATGCATCAACCCAGTAGTGATCACCGCTTTTATGGCGGTTTTTTACCATCCCCATCCACGGATCACCTGCTTTCAGTGCATCCCACAGCATTGCGTAAGCTTCCGGAGGTACATCGGGGTGACGAATAATATTGTGGTTTTTATTCTCGAGTTCTTCCCAACTGAAACCACTCATTCGGATAAAGTCTTCATTGACTGATGTGAGAGCACCTTTTAAATTCGTTGTCGAGATGATCACACAATCATTATTCATACCCATATCCCGCTGGGTAATTGGCTCATTTACTCTCATTGCATACCCCCACTATAGTTGCACCTCCGGCAAAGCCGGAGATTTATTGAATGAACGCCTCAAAGGCGGCTAAACATCTAATTTCATTTGGTCGTAGCATTTATCTTCATGCTCTTGGTTGCGGATATACGCCCTTACTATTCCTTCATCAAATCCGACCGTAAAAACAAAATACCCTGGAGCCGAGTTACTAGCGTGCAAGAAAGCGATGTTATGCCGCTTAAAACAACCCCATGTACAACCAGCGATGGCTAAAATCATCGTTGGTTTTAGTAGTTGAACTACTGCAATCACCAGAATAATCAAGTTGTATCTGCGGAAAATCGCAGAGCGAAAGCGCGCGTGCGGTACTAAGCAGAGTAAAACTATAACTACTCATTTGTTCCTGGCTGCTGTTGCTTACGCATGCATGATTTGCATCCGTGCCATTCTTCAAGCAGCTGACCACCTCTTCACTAGCGCGGATATCGTTGGAAGCAGCAGTGACTCGTAGTGTGTTAAGAATACTTTCATCCACGATATCAAAATATACACCGTGCAAATTCCCCATGGCACCACCGACTTGTTTTACTTTAAAAAGCAGCGCCCCTCCTATCAATTCTTCCACTGTCACCCAAGCGATGGATTTTGCTTGATTGGCTGCCGTACCCTTAACTAGAAAAGATATTGTTGCCATGAATGCCTCCTGTATTAAATCTGTAATTACTACCTTGTTTAAGTGGTAGTGTTTCGTAACACAGGCGTAACTATAAATTGAGAAAGCAATTCAATTGTGAAGCGAATGTAAACTCTTTGTTAAATGCTAGTCACGATTGATCAAAATGACACTGACATGCCATAGATACATCATTGATTAGTATTAGCGCGAACAATGATCAAAGAACCTTAGGTGTAAGAATTCCTAGCATTGTTTACAGTATTCAGGAGAATACTGTAGATGAATATACACAAACGCACTCGCTAAATTGGTTGTCGAGATGATCACACAGTCATTATTCATTCCCATATCCCGCAAGGTAACCGGCTCATTTACTCTCATTGCATACTCCTACTATAGCGATTAAGAAAAAGTAAGAGTTTTCTTACGGCAAAAAATTTTACACCTTTAGTTTTTAAAATATCATTTGAAATGAAATAAATTTATATTTAATAATAAATTATTAAAAAATTAATTATTACAACAAGATTTATTTATAAAACTAGTGATATTGCTAAATTTATTGATTTAAGAAATCTTAGTAGCACGAATAATGATTAATGAATGTAGGAAAATTTACCAACAATAAGGTTATTAGATGTAGGAATATTAACCTACGAGGAAATTGATGGTAAGCATTTAATGCTTAAATTGGAATCTTAAATTCAGAACTCCGTCATTGCAATTCAGACTTTTCTAACTGGAATCCGCCAAATATAAAAGGCCAGTATGCTGCCGATTACAACCAGCATTATTTTCTGCCATAGTTCAGGCACAATCAGAATTGAACTGCCAAATGACAATGTCATCAAAAAATATACCCAGCGTTTAACACGCTGCGGAATACTGCGATAGAGCGTCCATTCACGAATGATCGGTCCGGCAATCCGGTTTTCCAGCAATTTACGATGAAAGTGCTCGGAGCCGCGTGCGAAACAGGCCGCCGCCAGTAACACAAACGGCGTCGTTGGTAATACCGGCAAAATTGCCCCTAATACGGCTAGAAATAACGCCACAAAGCCAGCGCCAAGATACATGGCGCGCACCACAGGCGAATCATGCAGGCATAATAAATCGGCCGCTTGTTGCTCCGCTAACGGCTGCTCGTTCCCGCCGGTTTCACGTTGTTCGGGTAAGTGCATATTGGATGTCATAAAGAAAAAAGCTGTTACCGTAAAAATACTGCACACTATGTGCTTTGATCAAACCCTGGTAAAAACGATCCCTTCAAGTAGCCAGTGATAAAAAGAATTGATGTTACCAGTTATAATATGCAAGCGTTAATTGCTAAAATTAGCCGGATTTTATTTATTCTCGAGGAAACCATGCGTACTATTAAAACACTATTTCACTTAAGTTTCGTTCTGCTGGCACTGACACTGCTGCCCCAGACTGTCTTCGCTGCATCGTCCGATGGTCCCGCGTTTCAAAAAATCGATACCAAAACAGGCGCCGGCGAAGAAGCGGAAATTGGAAAAACCGTCAGCGTACATTATACCGGCTGGCTCTACGATGAAAGCGCGCCCGACAAAAAAGGCAAGAAATTCGATAGCTCCTATGATCGTAAGGAACATTTTTCTTTCATGCTCGGTGCAGGACGTGTGATCAAAGGCTGGGATCAAGGTGTTCAAGGCATGAAAGTCGGCGGGCAGCGCACGCTGATTATTCCGTCCTCAATGGCTTATGGCTCGCGCGGTGCTGGCAACGTCATTCCCCCGGATGCAACCTTGATATTTGACGTCGAACTCATCAGTCTGAAAGCAGGCGCGTATCATTAGCCTAAGCTGCTTATCCGGGTTCCGGTAAATTTCGTAAATTGAGCAATCAGATTGATTTTGTAACAATTTCTGAGCGGCTCAATTTACCCCCGGTTAGAAATTTATATCATCAACACCATATCCATCTAAAATGTTTTGAACACTTCGCTAACTCGCTGTAGAAATTGACAGGGCATCGCTATGACTCCGACCTCGCAGCAACGTGTTATTCGATACAAACGGCTGAGCATTACCCTCGGCGTGATTGCGGTTCTGATTGCCGTATTAGCTGCGCTTGGCACATATTGGCTGCCCGGTTATGCCAAATCCCAGCTCGAAATCCGTTTGTCAGAAATTCTGCAACGCCCGGTAACAGTTGCATCGATTGAACTAAAACCGCGCACGCTCGAGTTGAACATACAGGGTTTCCGCATAGACGAGAAAGCCGATAACGCTGAAGCGAACACGGCTCTTTTTTCCTTCAACACGCTGCACATTGGCCTCAGCCTGGAATCGCTCAAGCAACGCGCCGCTGTGGTTTCGTCCATCACCCTGACAGAACCGCAACTGCATCTGGTGCGGAAAAGCAAAGATCAGTTGAATATCTCCGATTTACTTGAACGGTTTAATCAACCGGCGGAACCGGAGGATACTGCAAATAAAACCGTTATTCCTTTTTCAATCAGCAATATCGCTATTCAAGGCGGGCGTGTTGAATTTATCGATCAGCACGAAAATGCCGAGCACAGCATCAGTGAAATCAATTTCGGTATTCCAATCATCGCCAATACCGGCGGTACGCAAAACGACTGGATAGCACCGCATTTCAGCGCGAAAATTAACGGCGCGCTTCTATCACTGGACGGCAAATTGCGTCCTTTTGCCGCCACTCAGGAAGCAACGCTGACTTTTAAGCTGGATAATGCGGATTTAACCCGCTTTGACCGCTATGTCACTTTGCCGGAAGGAATTCGTCTGCTTTCCGGTTTCTACGACAGTAACCTGAATCTCTCTTTCACCCAGGAAACGGATAAAGAACCGCAAATAGAAGTGACCGGCGCCACTTCGCTACGGCAGCTCACCCTTAAGAATAGTGCCGTAGCCGCGCCTTATCAGGCGCAATTGAAACATTTGAATATCGCGCTGACCAAAGCCGATCCGACCGGAAAGCAACCTTCGCGGATAAAACTCCATATCGACCAAGCCGCACTGACGCGCGATGGCGAAAAAGAACCGGCGCTATCGCTCGCCAAATTGGCCATTCCTGATATCACCATCAATACCGCGGCACAAAAAATTGCCTTGGGCACCATTACACTGGACGGATTTAACACAACATTACGCCGTGATGCGCAGGGAAATCTCGATCTTTCCCGGCTGTTTGAATCTTCCGGGTCTGCCGAGCCTTCCGTGAGCGCACCGGCAGAGCGGGTGCTGATTCCGATTCCGGGCAGAAAACCCGCCCGTCCTGCCAACGCTACCCAAACAGCCGGAAAAGAACCACAGCAGCAGAAACTCGCGCGTTCAGATAGCGACAGCAGCGAAAAAAAATCCTCAGCCAGTAAGCCTTGGGTGCCGCACATCAAAAGCATCCAATTCAAATCGGCCAAGCTGCGCTATGAAGATTTGTCGCTCACGAAAGTCACTCCGATGGTTATCGATTCGCTCGATTTGGCGCTGGAAGACATCGATCTTGACGGCGTAGAGCCGCTGCAACTCACGTTACAAGGACAAGTCAATCAACACGGCAGCATCAAAACTAGCGGTGCACTGGCATGGTCGCCGTTGTCAGCGGACTTGCTGCTGAACCTCAATGCGGTTGATTTGGTATCGCTGCAAGGCTGGCTGGGCGATAAACTCACCGCGCTGCTCACCAGCGGCGATATTTCTTTCGCAGGAAATTTCAAAGCCAGCGGCGATCCGTTAAAAATTCAACTGAGCGGTGAAGGAAAACTAGGCAATTTCAATATCTTCGATAGCAAAAATGCCTATGATTTGCTGCGCTGGAAAAAACTGGAAATCGGCCACCTCAACTTCACCAATGATCCGCTGCTGGTGGATATCAACACACTTTATTTGAGCGATTTCTTTGCGCGCATGATCATTCAGCCGGATGGCACGCTCAATCTGAAACAAATTATTCAAACCGGAAAACCGGCGGAACCGGTTGCATCGATTGCTGCAGCGGCATCCAAGGATCTTGGCGCAACCAGGGCAAAAAGCGAAACACCGGTGCATATCGGCAAGATTTACCTGCAACAAGGCAACATCGATTTCAACGACCGGTTTATTAAACCGAATTACCGCGCCAAGCTGACCGCGCTTGCTGGCCAGGTTGGCCCGCTCAATCCGGGCAAATCAGGAAAAGTCGATATCCGCGGCATGGTCAGCAAAACCGCGCCTTTGCATATTCAAGGAACCATCGATCCGTTCAGTGCCGAATTGCTGCTGGATATCGTTGCACAGGTTAAAGGTATCGATCTGCCGCCATTTAGCCCTTATTCTGGAAAATATATCGGTTATGAAATTGAGAAGGGAAAACTGTCGGCTGACGTCAATTACCAGATCGAGAATGGCGCATTGACAGCAGATAACAAGATTTTTATCGATCAATTTACCCTCGGCGAGAAAGTCGAGAGTGAAAATGCAGTATCGCTCCCGCTCGATCTCGCCATCTCGCTGCTTAAGAATCGCCGCGGTGAAATCAATCTTCATCTGCCGCTGAAGGGCTCCATCGACGATCCCGACTTCAATCTCGGCGACATTGTCTTTTCAGCGTTTATCAACATGATCTCCAAAGCGATCACCTCGCCTTTTGCACTGCTTGGTTCGGTGTTTGAAGGCGGTGAAGAATTGTCCGAGATTTCCTTTACACCCGGTTTTGCGGATATCGAGACCGAATCCGCGCAGCGCCTGGAAACCTTGGCCGGAATTTTAAAAGACCGCTCATCACTGCAACTGGAAATTTCCGGCCGTGTCGATCCGGATGCGGATCACGAAGGACTCAAGCTGGCCATGTTGCAAAACAAAGTCAAAGCGCAGAAATTGGCCGAGGATACCAAAAAAGGCATCGCCAGCGGCGCCATCGCGGATATCAAATTGACACCGCAGGAATACAACAAATATCTTGAAATTGCCTACAAAAAAGAATCTTTCGATAAACCCAAGAACGCCATCGGATTGGCCAAAAGCCTTCCCAGCGCTGAAATGGAGCAACTCATTCTGAACCATCTCACAGTTACCGACAGCGACTTGCAAGCGCTGGCCGAGAACCGCGCCACCGCTGCGCGCAACTGGCTGGTCGAAACTGGCGGGATTTCCAGCGAGCGCATTTTTGTCGTCGGTATCCACGAAACCGGCGAGGATGCTCAAAAGAAAGGCAGCAAAGCTGAGTTTTCATTGAAATAAGCGTTCGCGCAATGTCCATACAACCGCATCCGATTAACCCGCTTCGATAACCATCACTTATTCTGACCCAATGAAAAACCTGACCTCGCTATTTTTTGCAAAATTGGCTCGTCCACTGCTCATCCTCGCGCTGGGCTTTTTGATCGCAATGCCATCCCAGTCGGCCGGAACACTCAACATCAATCCGCAAGATGCGCCTGACGCCTGCAATAAGCGCACGGCTCAGGTTAGGGTGACGGTAAAAAATGTGACGGCCGGTGGTGCTTTAAACATCGAGTTGTACGATGATCCGGATCATTTTCTCTCCAAAAAAGGGCGCAAACGCAAAGTGCGCATTCCGGCAGCCGCGGGGCAGCAAACCGCTTGCATCAATCTTGAACGGGCTGGCACTTATGCCGTGGCGGTTTATCAGGACTTGGACGGTGACCGGAAATTAAAAAAGAACTGGAATCTGTTACCGCTCGAACCTTTTGGCCTATCGAACAATCCTGAACAACCTGCCGGTTTTCCCAGATTCAGCGATTCCGCATTTACCACCGGCAAGCTCGGCGCGGATATCGTGATCAAGCTGCAGCAGCCTTAATGCGCGTGCATGCTGCGTATGCTGCTCAATCTGCTGATCGCGCTGGTTGTCGCGTATGTAGTGATTGTTCTGCTGGTGTATTTTGGTCAATCCCGCCTGGTTTATTTCCCGGAAAAACAGCTCGGCAATACTCCTGGCGCAGTCGGGCTGGATTACAGCGCCGTCAGCATTTCAACCAGCGACGGCGAAACATTGCATGGCTGGTGGATGCCCGTGCCGGATGCCAAAGGCACGGTATTGTTCTTTCATGGCAACGCCGGCAATATTTCCCATCGCATCAATTACCTGACCATGTTCAAACGGCTGGGGTATGACACGTTATTGTTCGATTATCGCGGTTATGGCCAGAGCAGCGGCACACCGTCGGAATCCGGCACGTATCTGGATGCGCAAGCAGCTTGGCATTATTTGACTGCAACCAAGGGGATTGCGCCTGAACGTATTGTTCTGTTCGGCGAATCGCTCGGCGGCGCGGTGGCAGCGTGGCTGGCAGCGCGGGAGAAACCCGGTTTGCTGGTGTTGGCTTCAACCTTTACCTCCGTTCCCGAACTAGCCGGAGAAATTTACCCGTTTCTGCCGGTGCGGTGGATCAGCCGCTTTGCATACAACACGCTGGCATCGCTACAGTCGGTATCCTGCCCGGTTTTCATCGCGCACAGCCCGCAGGATGACATCGTTCCGTTTCATCATGGCGAGCAGCTGTTTCAGACGGCACTGGAACCGAAGCAATTTTTACCGCTGGAAGGCGGTCACAATACCGGCTTCATTTTTATGCAACCCGCCTGGAAAAGAACCTTGGGCGCTTTTATGGATAAACACTTACGCTAAGGTAGGTGCTCATCGCGTCATTAATCCCTTTGATTCCCGCGATCATGATCTTTCTTGCTGCGATTTCCGTGATCATCCTTATCGCGATTCTTGTGATCTCCTCGGCCCGGGTGATCGCGGTCACCGTGCCGGCCTTGAGAATTTTCTTGCGGATAGCGGCGTGATTCATCGTAGCGGTCGCGATAACGATCCGAATCGCGCCCCTCATCATGTCGGCCCGGATTATCGTATTGTCTGCTTGGATACATCTGCTGGCTCTGATAATGCGGCAGATAAACATCGTTGTACCAGTTCCGTTGCACAAAATAGACCGGTTGATAGCAGGCATTGTAACGATGACAGTATTTGTCCCACCGTTTGGCATGGCCGGGTGGCACGTACAGATAAACCGGCTGCTGCTGAACTGCGACAGTGGGAGGAATGGCCAAAACAGGGTTCGGATAAATCAACTGCGGCACCGGATATTGAGTGCCCAACGTGATCTGACCGTAAAATCCAGGCTGACCGATGCTGATGGTAACCCCGACATCACTGGCCAATACTGGTACCGGAATAACTGAAATCATTACTGCCAGTAAAAAATTTCGCATCTGCATACCTCTTAGTCATGATTGAAATGGAAGCGGCCCTTTTGCCGTCCAGCTTATCAGGAAACACTTTTGACTGAATAGTACTGCACTCGCCGTAAAAAAAGTAAAAAATAAATCAATGCCTAAAAACGATTCGCTTCACCTATAATCATTACCGGCAAATTGCTCTGTTTTTCCGTAACGTACGATCCCGGAGCCGAAAATTTCTGATATTGAACACGATATTTATGACCTGGCGGTAAAAACAGGGCAGAACCTCGCTCAACGCGCCTGGATGCTGGTAACCGCGGAATCCTGCACCGGCGGCTGGGTAGGGCAAGCGGTCACGGCGGTGTCCGGCAGCTCGGCTTGGTACGAGCGTGGATATATCACTTACAGCAATACCGCCAAATGCGAAATGCTGGGCGTGCAACAAGCCACTTTGGATCAATACGGCGCGGTATCCCCGCAAACCGCGCAGGAGATGGCCATTGGCGCGCTCAACCGCAGCCATGCGCACATCAGTGTATCGATTACCGGAATTGCCGGACCGGATGGCGGCACAGCCATCAAACCAGTCGGCATGGTGTGCTTCGCCTGGGCGGCTCAGGATGGCTTAGTACAACAAGAAACGTGTTATTTTAGCGGCGACCGCGAAGCCGTCCGGCGTCAGGCCGTGGCTACAGCGTTACAGGGTATCTTGCGGATATTGGACAATGCAACGGCTGTAGCCTGAGACAGTAAGCGGTGCGATCAGTGATCGTCCGACTGTAGACTGGTTTGCGTAATAATGCGGTCGCAATAGGCGATGGCAAGCGCCGAAAACAAAAACGCCATGTGGATGCCAGTTTGCGCCAGCAGTGTTTTTTCGTCGTACGCGCTAGCATTGATGAACGTTTTCAGCAAATGAATCGACGAAATGCCGATGATCGCCGTGGCCAATTTGACTTTCAATACGGAAGCGTTCACATGCGACAACCACTCCGGCTGATCCGGATGCCCCTCGAGATTCATGCGCGAAACGAAAGTTTCATACCCGCCGATAATGACCATGATCAGCAGATTCGAAATCATCACCACATCGATCAAACCAAGTACAACCAGCATGATGGCCGTTTCGGTCAGCTTGGCCGGTCTATCCGCACCCTTGATCGTAACGGTATCGAGGATATGCTCCAACGCATTTTTGTTTCCCATCACCGCACCGATCAGATCGGTTAACTCAACCCAAAAGTGAAACACATATACACACTGCGCCAACACCAATCCCAGATATAAAGGCAACTGCAACCAACGGGTGAAGAAAAGAAAATGTGCAATGGCGGGAATTCCCCGCGCCGATGTTTTCCGAGTGTTATCTTTTTGTTCCATATCTTCTTATGCTGTAAAAAAATGCCGCAAGAATAGCACAGCGGCGGTTAAAAAAATCCGGCTTTTTTATAAAAATTGCCCCGCGAATTTGGTGTTGCAAGCTCTAAATTTCAATAGCCTGGATGCCAATAGGTAACTGGTCTTAGCTTGGTAGTCGGAACAGATTATTTAACGAAATGAGAAATTGGCGCTAAGCATGGAGTGATTCCGACGTGCTCTGATGCGATGCTGAAATTTTGATCCGGTGCAATAAGGGTTGCACTCTTCATTGCTACACAACGTGAGCAAGTTTCTCTACTTTTAACTCACCCAGATTTTGTTCCGCAATCCACAAATCATATTGCATCTGCTGGTTGAGCCAGCTTTCCGCTGACGTATCGAATGCCTTTGCCAATCTCAGCGCCATTTCAGGACTAATGCCGGATCGGCCATTCAATAAGACCGATAAGGTTTTGCGGCTGACACCCAAAGCTCTTGCCGCATCGGTTACGGAAAGCCCAAGCGGCTCCAAACATAATTCTTTGATAACTTCCCCGGGATGAGGTGGATTGTGCATTTTCATAATTTCGCTCAGTGATAATCTTCATAGTTAACGGCTATTGCGTCTTTTCCGTCCAACTCAAATGTAATTCTCCAATTTCCGCTGACACTGACTGACCATGTTTCTTTTCTCTTTCCGGTCAATTTATGCAATCGCAATCCCGGTAAATCCATATCCTGGGGTGAAATTGATGCATGCAACCGGGACAAAATCAATTGAATCCGCCGCTCATGCGCGACCAGAATTCCCGATCTTATTCCTTTCAGAAAATATTGCTCTAATCCTGAATGCCGAAAACTTTTGATCATCGCCTTAATGTAACCGATCGAGTTACATGTAACAACTACTCTTGAAATTTTGTAGATTGAGCTGACAACGGAAACTCAACTTTTATCATTTATACGAGACGATCCCCTTGTTTTATCGCTGTTTGATGTTAGGCTTTCGTCGGTAGTTCAACCTACCTCGCTGATTGCCCAACGCGCAGCAGTCCGTGTGGACTGCCGGGTTAGTCTTATGCCTGACGATTGTCATGTATGAATTTCCTAATTGCTTTCCCACTGTCCGCGTCAACGCCAAACATCGTGCTCATGAAGACGTGATTGACCCCAGTTATTTTCTTTATTTCTGAGGCTGTCAATGGTGGGGAGACATCTTGAAAGCGTTGAAGCTTCATTGAGTATTCTTCATCAGGGTGTGCTGGGTTACCTTGATAAGAGGCTTTTACAAGCTTTCCATCAGCCTCACCTAACGCAACAATGCCGACGCCGGATTGATAGAGGAAGACAACGTCTCCTTTCGCCAACCTCTCGATTTTGAATTTCCACGGATCGAAGAATGCCGCCGCTTTGCCATGCGCGAGCATGTCGTCGTGGTCTTGTTGGGTATTGCTGACGTTCGTATTGAGAATGTAATAGCCTTCGGCAATATCTTCGTAAGGATTGTCGAGAACCCTGAACGGTGACATCTCAAGCAGCATCTCATCGGCACCGCCGGTGTAGACACGATAGACCCAAGGGCGTACATCTAATCCGCTGGAGCGCCAATACTGGGCAGCCTCTCGGGTTCGGTAATCCAAGCCATTGGTCATCACCACAAAAATTTGTTTTCGATTGAAATCCTCTTCCGATAGCTCGACACCGAATTTTGCCTTGTGCGCGATCTTGAGTGACTGGGATGGGTCGGTTGACTTTTTGAACCAGGCATCCAACTCAGGGTATTTCATTGCGCCGTATATCTGGCCGTAACGGAGTACTTGAAGCAAGTTTGAGCTATGAGACTCCCACGCCTTCAACTCGAAAATGAAGAGATTGCCTTTCTTGTCAACTGCCATCAAATCGGGTTCTTCTTGCCAGCTACGGGACTGCATCAAGAGAATCAGTTCATCATCAGGAAATAACCTGTCCAATGATCGGAAAAGAATATCTTGTAGCACACGTTCGTCCAAACCGAAGGTCTGTAACCGTTCTGTTCGACATTTTTCGGCGTAGCGCGTCTTGGTGTTGATATTCAGCAGCATCGTAGTGGTTCCGAGGAAGGCTAACTAGAATTAGGTACCGAAATGACGCAATATATTACGTCAAAAATAACATCTAACAGATGTACTACTCATGATATCCCTCTGTGTTTTAAGTTAATTACCTGGTTTAAACATTGTTGTAATGAACTGATTTAGATCCACTGGTGTTGAAGCATCTACCCGGTACTTAAGTCTTTCGAGTATATCGTATGAAAATAAACAACGGGATTTTGATTCCCTGAAATAAAAACCCGGAAACTAGCGCTTCCGGTTTTTTATATTAACAACAGCTACAACTACAGAATTACAACTTCGCCAGCACTTCCGCGACCGTTTGTCCCATCAGCGACGGAGTAGGGCAGATGGTGACGCCGAGTTCTTTCAGCATGGCGACTTTCTCGGCGGCGCTTTCACCGGCGGAGGAGATAATCGCGCCAGCGTGGCCCATGCGGCGGCCTTCCGGTGCTGTTAAGCCAGCGATGTAAGCGACCAGCGGTTTGCTCATGTTCTCTTTGGCGAATCGACCGGCTTCGACTTCTTGCGGGCCACCGATTTCGCCGATCATCAGTGCGACTTTGGTTTCCGGGTCTTGCTCGAGCCGTTCCAAAATGTCGCGGTGCGAGCTGCCGGGGATCGGGTCGCCGCCGATGCCGACCGAGGTGGAAATGCCGATGCCGAGTGCGCGCATCTGGTCGGCGGCTTCATAGCCCAAGGTGCCGGAGCGGCCAACCACGCCGATATTGCCGCGAATGTAAATATGGCCGGGCATGATGCCAAGCATGGCGCGGCCCGGGCTGATGGTTCCGGCACAGTTCGGGCCGGTCAGCAGCATGCGGTCTTCTTTCGGGAAACGGCGCAGGAAATTCTTCACCGTCATCATGTCTTGCGTCGGAATACCGTCAGTGATCGAGACGCAGTATTTGATTCCTGCGTCGGCGGCTTCCATGATCGAATCCGCGGCAAACGCGGGCGGCACGAACACAATGCTGGCTTCCGCACCGGCTTGCTCGACCGCTTCTTTAACCGTATTGAATACCGGCAATCCCAGATGCGTTTGGCCGCCTTTACCGGGCGTGACGCCGCCGACCACATTGGAGCCGTAGTCGATCATTTCCTGCGCGTGAAAAGTACCGATTCTGCCGGTAAACCCTTGCACGATGATGCGTGTTTTTTCGTTGATTAATATGGCCACTTTATACTCCTAGGCTTTTGCGGCGACTTCGTTGCGGGCGCGGACGACTTTTTCCGCGGCTTCCGCTAACGTTTCGGCGGTGATGATCGGCAGGCCGCTGTTCGCAATGATGCGACGGCCTTCTTCTACGTTGGTGCCCGATAAACGAACCACCAGCGGGATTTTCATGTCGATGTTTCTGACGGCTTGCACCACGCCTTCGGCGATCCAGTCGCAACGGTTGATACCGGCGAAAATATTCACCAACATGGCTTTGACGTTGGCATCGGCAAGCACCAGACGGAATGCTTTTTCGGTACGCTCGGCGGATGCGCCGCCGCCGACATCGAGGAAGTTGGCGGGTTCGCCGCCAGCCAGTTTGATCATGTCCATTGTGGCCATCGCCAGACCGGCGCCGTTGATCATACAGCCGATGTCACCATCCAGACCGACGTAGCTCAAACCGGCTTCAGCCGCCGCGACTTCGCGGTGATCGACTTGCGTGTTGTCGCGCAGTTCAGCGATTCTATGGCGGCGGAACAAGGCGTTTTCATCAAATTCCATTTTGGCGTCGAGCGCGATGATGTCGTTATTCGCGGTGACGACCAGCGGGTTAATTTCCAGAATATTGGCGTCCAGGTCGCGCAATGCGCGGTAACAGCCTTTGATGGTTTTTACCGCATGATTCAATTGCGCTGCATCGATACCCAGCGCAAACGCCATTTTGCGCGCTTGAAAGTCCTGCAATCCGACCGCCGGTTCGACATAGATCTTGATAATCGCTTCCGGATTGGTCACGGCGAGTTTTTCGATTTCCATGCCGCCCTGTGCCGAGCCGATCATGATCACGCGCTCACTGGTGCGGTCGATCATGAACGACAGATAGATTTCCTTGGCGATTTGCGTTCCGGCTTCGACGTACAAGCGGGTACAGACTTTTCCCGCCGGACCGGTTTGGTGCGTTACCAATTTTTTGCCGAGCAGCGCTTCGGCGGCTTGTTCGACTTCCGCGTGCGTTTTACAGACTTTGATACCGCCCGCCTTACCGCGCGCGCCGGAATGGATCTGCGCTTTGACGACCCAGACATTACCTTCGATTTCGCGGGCACGTTGCACCGCTTCTTCGACGGTGTAGGCCAGACCGCCTTCCACGATCTTGACGCCGTACTCCGCCAGTATTTCTTTTGCTTGATATTCGTGAATATTCACTTCAATTTCCTCAACAATCGCATTAATACGTTAATTTTTATCGTTTCAAACCATCCGGCTCTAAAGACAAAGGCCGCATTGAGCGGCCTTTATGCATTAACCGTTTTTTGCAGCAATCGCTTCAGCGACTTTCACCACATTATTGGCCATTCTTTCAGAAGCCGCGTCGATTAAGCGGCCATCCAGCGCAGCGGCGCCTTTGCCTTGCGCGGCGGCTTCCTTGAGCGCAGCCAGAATACGCTTGGCTTTCTCAATTTCCCGTTCCGGCGGTGTGAATACATCGTTGGCCAGCGGAATCTGTGTCGGATGAATCGCCCATTTGCCTTCGCAACCCAGCGCGGCGGCGCGTTTGGCTGCCAGCGCATAACCATCGGGATCCTTGATATCGCCGAACGGCCCGTCGATCGGACGCAAGCCATACGCACGGCAAGCCACGATCATGCGGCTGATGGCGAAATGCCATTGATCGCCGGGATAATCGGGATTCAAACCGCCGATGTTGGTGGTTCTGGCGCGGTTACTGGCGGCGTAATCGGCTACGCCGAAGTGCAAGGCTTCCAATCGTCCGGCTGCGCCGTTACGCGCGATGTCTTCCACGTTGGCCATGCCGAGCGCGGTTTCGATCAATGCTTCCAGACCGATGCGGTTTTTCAACCCTTGCTGCATCTCGAGCTGGGTGACCATGGCTTGTACCATGTAGATATCCCCATACACACCGGCCTTGGGAATCAGCAGTGTGTCGATCTTGCTCCCGGCTTGCTCGACCAAATCCACCACGTCACGCACCATGTATTGTGTATCAAGGCCGTTGATGCGCACGGAAACGGTAATGCCGTGTCCTTTCCAATCCAAATCGTTGAGCGCTTGGATGATGTTCTTGCGCGCCTGAATTTTATCGTCCGGCGCAACGGCATCTTCGAGATCGAGAAAAACGAAATCCACGCCGCTATTCAGCGCTTTTTCAAACATACCCGGGCTGGAACCTGGAACGGCCAATTCACAGCGTTGTACCCGCTGAACGGTGGTTTCATATAGCGTGTGACTCATTTTTCCTCCAGAATTTAATAAAATTGTAAATAATCGATAAGGCTAATAAGACGAATAGGCCGAATGCATTATTGGGTTTCTTAGTGTCATTTCATCTGAACTGCGCACAATGGCAACAATGGATTTAAGACAGACTGTGGTTCGTGATTTAACAACGCAGGCAATCGTGAAGAGATGAATGGATAGAATGTTTTCTGCTTTTTGTTGTAAAGACTAATTATTCAGCAAATTATATCCATTCCGCGGGAATTTATCTACTGATGCCGGAGTTGAACGCAAGCATCCGCCGCAATAGACAGCTTTCGGTAGCATGCGGCCCATTCGAGCGGAATTGAAGCGGTTTGGCCGTTTTGCTGCGCGGTATGCGCAGCCATGATCGCGCCGAGCATAATGGAACGGCCGCAGCTATCGCCGCCGATGCGGATATTTTCTTCGATCGCTGTGCGGTAATCGGGCGCATAACGTGCAATATGCGCAATCACCGGCAGCCCTTCCAGCACATGGCAAGCCGAACCGAAACGTTTGGCCGCTGCGGCGCTGTCGAGCATTCCCGTTTGCAACGCTTCTTCCACCAGCGGCGCCAGTTTTTCGCCTGCACAGGATAAAGCACCGCTCAGCGCTTGACCGGTGGACTGTCCTTGCAAAATGGCCAGCAGCACACAGCCTGCGTACTGCGCAGCTGCTACGGCGGTGTCATTGTTATTGGTCAGCCGCACCGCTTGTTCGATTTTCGCTTTGAGCGCATCTTGCGATTCATCATGGGCCGCCACGATTGCCGGTAATGCCGCCAATGCGGCAAACTGATCGTCGTCGGCGCCGGATTGCAGCGGAAAATCCTCCGGCTTAAGCGGTAGCAAGGTTTGCAGGGTTTGCCGCGTGGGAGAATCGATATAACCTTGATACCCGCCCCCAGGGCCGAAATAGCTGCGATATTCGCTCTGGTAATCGACACGATAGAATTTGCCGTGCCGCGCAATATGCCGCAGCATCAGCAAGCACAATTCACCATAAGCCGATGAATCGCCTGCTTGCTTCTTGCCATGCGCGAAGTAGCCGCTGACACCGGCGTAATCGCTGGCATCCGGTTGCAGAAAAACCAGTCCTTTGCTTTTTTCGATCTGCGCGATGCGCGCGGGATCATAGAGCCAATGCAACCCCAGCGACGCGGCATCGCCAACCAAGGCCCCCAAAATAGCCGCCACGCGCGGCTCAAGCTTGATACTCGAATTCATCGTTATTATTTTATTTCAACTTCATCCGATATCCGGCGCGCTTCGTCCTCCAGCATCACCGGAATGCCGTCCTTGATTTGAAATGCCAGCCGGTCGGGTTTGCAGATCAATTCCTTATCGTCTTTTTTGTAGAGCAGCGGCCCTTTGCACAACGGGCAAACCAGAATATCCAATAATCGTGCGTCCATAATTTTCCTTATTCGTTCTTTCTAGAATTTGCTGAGAATATCATCCAATTGATCCAAACTGGTATAGTGGATCACGATATTGCCCTGGCCGTTCTTTTTCGGCTTGATCGCCACCTGCGCGCCGAGACGCTCGGAGACATTCTCTTGCAACCGCAACAGGTCGCGGTCTTGCTTCTGCACTTTTTTCGGCGCCGGGTGCTCGATCTGGTTGACGATTCTTTCCGTTTCGCGCACCGATAGCTGTTTTTGCACGACCACATTGGCGATTTTAATCTGCTGCACCGGCGCCAGCGATAACAGGGCACGCCCATGCCCCATATCGATTTTACCTTGCATCATCAAATCCTGTACCGGCGCGGATAAATTAAGCAGGCGCAGCAAGTTGGAAATCGTGCTGCGCGAGTTGCCCAGCGCTTCTCCGGCGGTTTGATGCGTCATGCCGAATTCATTGATAAGACGCTGAATCCCCATGGCTTCTTCCAGTGGGTTCAGATTTTCCCGTTGAATATTCTCGATCAGCGACATGGCCAACGCCGATTCATCGGCGACTTTACGGATCAACGCGGGCACCTCGGTCAGTCCAGCCAATTGCGCGGCGCGCCAGCGGCGCTCCCCGGCGATGATCTCAAAGCGGTCGTCACTGATGGGCCGCACCAGAATCGGCTGCATCACGCCTTGCGCTTTGATCGATTCGGCCAGCTCCGCCAAAGCCACTTGATCCATATTGGTTCTGGGTTGATATTTGCCGGGCTGCAATTTGGCGATCTCGATATTCTGCAACGAATCTTCCGCCAATGCCGCATTGCCATCGCCCGACAACAAAGCATCCAGTCCGCGCCCCAATCCTTTTTGTTTTGTCATATTACCAATTCCCCTACGTTGCGGTCACGCGTTGAGTATTTCCTTAGCCAGCTCCAAATAAGCCTGCGCACCTTTGGATTGCCCATCGTGATACAACACCGGCAAGCCAAAACCGGGCGCTTCGGCCAGGCGTACATTGCGCGGAATCACGGTACGGTAAACCTTGTCGCCGAAATGCTTCTGCAATTGATCGGAAACCTGCTGCGCCAGAATATTGCGCGGATCGAACATGGTGCGCAGCAAGCCTTCGATGCGCAGGACCGGATTAAAGCTGCTGCGTACCCGCTTGATGGTATTCACCAGATCGCTCAAGCCTTCCAGCGCATAGTATTCGCATTGCATCGGAATCATCACCGCATGCGCCGCGCATAAACCGTTTAAAGTCAGCAAGTTCAGCGCGGGCGGGCAATCGATCAAAATGTAATCGTATTCGTCCTGAATCTCTTCCAGCGCTGTCTTTAACCGCGCTTCGCGTTGCGGAAAATCGACCATTTCGACTTCCGCGCCCGCCAGATCGCGATTGGCTGGAATCAAATCGTATTTTCCTTGCGCACTGCTTACCAACGCTTGTTGTATTCCCGTATGACCGAGCAGCACATGGTAGATCGTGGTTTTCAGCGTTTGCTTGTTGGTGCCGCTGCCCATCGTAGCGTTCCCTTGCGGATCGAGATCGATCAGCAGCACGCATTTATCGGCAGCCGCCAAGCTTGCAGCCAGATTCACGCTGGTGGTGGTTTTGCCGACACCGCCTTTTTGATTAGTAATAGCAAGAATTTTGGTCACGGGCTTCGCTCCTGTATTCATGACGCTGAATCAAAGCCGTTTTGTTTGATGATAATCAGTTGCCGGGCGGCATCCAACCCAGGCACATGCAGCGTGACAATCCTTTCAATCGTAAACGGCGCACGTATTTGCTGTCGTTCTTGTTCTGTGCAATTGGCTTTCATCGCAACCCAGCGGCAGCTGGCAGCATTTTCCCCGGCCAAATGTTGCGATAACGCGATGAATTCCCCGAGCTCGGAAAATGCGCGCGAAATGACGGTATTCACTATCCCATCGGGACGAACATCCTCGATACGCTGCGTCATGATCTCAACATTCTGCAACCCCATTTCAATTTTTGCCTGCTGTAAAAAAGCGGTTTTCTTCTGATTGCTTTCCACCAAAGTCACTCGCCAATCCGGCCTTGCCAGTGCGACCGGTATGCCCGGCAACCCCGCGCCGGTACCGACATCGATGATGTGCGGGCCCTGGATATGCGGCAATACCGCCAAGCTATCCGCCACATGCTGAGTCAACATGTCATGCGGATTGCGGATCGCGGTCAAGTTATGGATTTTGTTCCATTTTTCGATCAACAATAGAAAATGCTCGATGCTTTTAGCCAACTGCTCCGGCGCGGCAATAACGTCTATATCCAGCGCTTGCAAGCTGCGCGTAATCTGCGGCAGCAAGCTCATGCGCTTTGTTTTTTGTCATTGACCGCAAAGCCGCGTTTCAAATGCACCAGCAGCAACGAAATCGCCGCCGGCGTCACACCGGAAATACGCGACGCTTGGCCGATGGTTTCCGGTTTGTGTTGATTCAATTTCTGCTGCACTTCGTTGGATAATCCCTTGACCACGCAATAGTCGATTTCCTTCGGCAGCAAGGTATTTTCATATTGTGCCTGGCGCGACACTTCTTCCTGCTGACGCTGGATATAGCCATGATATTTGGCTTGGATTTCAACTTGTTCGGCGACTTGCGCGCTCGCTACCGGCTCACCCGCGCCAGGCAGGGTCATCAATGTTTCATACGTCACATCGGGGCGCTTTAGCAATTCGGTCAACGTGTATTCGCGCTCAATGCCTTTACCGAGCACACGAAGAGCATCCTGCTCCGGCAATGTACCGGGCAATACGTGAATCGAATCGAGCCGCTGCTGCTCCTTGATGATCGCTTCCTGTTTATTGGAAAATGCTTCCCAGCGTTGATCGTCAATCAGACCCAACTTCCGCCCGGTCTCGGTCAAGCGCAAATCGGCATTGTCCTCGCGCAATTGCAAGCGGTATTCGGCGCGGCTGGTGAACATCCGGTAAGGCTCGGTGACGCCGGAAGTGATCAAATCGTCAACCAGCACGCCCAAATACGCTTCATGGCGTTGCGGCGACCAGGCATCCCGTTCTTGCACTTGCAGCGCGGCATTGATCCCGGCCAATAAACCTTGCGCAGCGGCTTCTTCATAGCCGGTGGTGCCGTTGATTTGTCCGGCAAAAAACAGACTCCCGATGGTTTTGGTTTCGAGCGTATGCTTCAAATTGCGCGGGTCGAAATAATCGTATTCGATGGCATAACCGGGGCGCGTGATATGCGCGTTTTCCAAGCCAGCGATGGAATGAATCAATTGCGTCTGCACCTCGAACGATAAGCTGGTGGAAATACCGTTCGGGTAGATTTCATGCGTACCGAGACCTTCCGGTTCGAGAAAAATCTGATGCGATTCGCGCGCGGAAAAACGCACCACCTTATCTTCAATAGAAGGACAGTAACGCGGCCCGACACCTTCGATTTTTCCGGTAAACAGCGGCGAATCGGCCAAGCCGTTGCGAATAATATCGTGCGTATCGCTATTAGTATGCGTAATCCAGCACGAAATCTGGCGCGGATGTCGGATGCCGGTATCAATCAGCGAAAAAAACGGCACTGGTTGATCGCCCGGTTGCTCCAGCAGTTTGGAATAATCCATGCTGCGGCCATCGATGCGCGGCGGCGTGCCGGTTTTCAACCGCCCTGCGGGAAATTCCATTTCCCGTAACCGCTGCGCTAATGTCAGCGCTGGCGGATCGCCCGCGCGGCCTGCTTTAAAATGGGTTTTGCCAATATGCGCCAATCCGGCCAGAAACGTGCCGACGGTCAAGATCACCGCGCGCGCGCGGAATCTAATCTGCAATTGCGTCACCACGCCAACCACGCGATCCTGCTCGATGATCAAATCGTCCACCGCCTGCTGCATTACCCGCAAATTCGACTGATTCTCAACCCGGCTCCGGATCGCTTGCTTATACAATACCCGGTCGGCCTGTGCACGCGTCGCCCTGACCGCCGGACCTTTACTCGAATTCAACACGCGAAACTGAATCCCCGCCTCATCCGCCGCCAACCCCATCGCACCGCCCAACGCATCGATTTCCTTTACCAGATGACTCTTGCCGATACCGCCGATCGACGGATTGCACGACATCTGCCCGATAGTTTCGATATTGTGTGTCAGCAACAACGTCTTGCAACCCATGCGCGCCGCCGCCAGTGCAGCTTCCGTTCCGGCATGCCCTCCGCCGACAACAATAATGTCAAAATCTGTGTGATTGCTCATAGTGTTATGATGATTGGTAACTCAGGTGGTACAAGAAGATTTAATCGATTGGTTTCACGTGAAACCATGTTGCGCATTGTAAGCTAAAAAGGTGAAATTTTCGCGAGCAATTATAGGTGGAGCAGAAGTTCAAGAGCAAGTTAATTTCCTCCACCCTCATAAGATAACAAGTATTTTCGAGATAGCGCTACTATGCAATAATGCATCAATAGTATGATTAACTCACTTAGTATCCGAATATCAGCATGGCAACCATACGAAAAACGATTACGTTAATGAACAAGCCAGGTTTTATCGCAATGGACTCAATCATTGCTTTGAAATTCTGGCTGAAAATCCTCAATTAGGGCGCAATGCTACCGAGCTCGCACTCAATCTGAAACGATTCGAGTATCAATGCCATGTCGTGTTTTATGTTCCCAAGGAATCGCATATTCTGATCGTGCGTATTTTGCACCAGCGCATGGATTTTTGGCGGCATTTACCGGAATCTTTAACAAAATGACCGGATTCATCAGCAATCTTCTCGATTTGCGACCATTATTCCTTTTGGTTAATCGCAAGACTGATTTCAATCGTATCAATAGGCTTGAGGATAAAATTCAAAAAGTCGTCAGTGCTCATGGTTATTACTCTCAACGTTCGCCATAACCGGCAATAAAAAGCGGTGCAACGCAGGCACGCCGCTTTTTATTGCCCGAGCTGATGGCGTTTTGTTAGGCGCCATTTTTAGATTCTTCATTACGCCGAAAGTCACCAGGAGCAATAACGGTGTCGGACCATGCCGTCACCTTGCCAGAACTGAGGTAGCGACGAAGGACACCCTCTTCTGGATATGACACATGCGACATAAAATCGGGATATCGAGATGGGCCGCCTCGGCGATTATTTAAACGCGAGTGCAAGACAAACAATCCATTCCAGTCCGCGAACTGACCGACCAAAACCTTCAGGGTCTCAATTTCTGATTCTAACGAAATGCGATGGGAAGGAACGTGCTCATGAAACACTTCGATCATATTGCCATTCTCGTATCGCTGAGCGCGGAAACACTTTTCTTTGCAGCTTAACTCGGGACAAATTTTGTATCGTTCGTACATAGCGCCTAACGTTGGAGTTCATCCACTGTAACAACACGTCGGATACAACGCGACAGGTTAGAGCGCATTGGGCGCAGAGATGAACTGAAGTAGAGCCTCGCCCAGACCGGTAGTTCGGCGAGATGCAAGCCCACTCCCGGACATCGTGAAATGTAGACCTTCTGTATTGACCAATCCGCGTGCGTAGAGGTCTTTCCACAATTGGTCATAGACATCGCGACGATTGCGGAGGTCGGGTATCGCCTGCTCCAGCACCGTACTCAGGCCGCCCATACTGATGCCCTGCGGAACGGTAGGTTGGTGAAATACCTTGAGGATGCGGAGGTGCATTTCCGTAAGATCATCAATGAATGACAGCAAGAGATACTGCACAGTTTCATCAGGAGCTTGTCCTACCGCGACATTCAGAATCGCATTGCACAGTGCTTCGCGTTTCGCGACGACGTGTGTTCGCATGGCTGCCTGGGTAACATACATCACTGCGCTTACGAACTGCTCGTTCGTTTGCAGATCCTCAAGCTTGAGTCCATGCTCTTCCAGCTGCTGCAGCCTCTCACCAACGGCTTGCATCCATTCCTCTCTGCGCTTCTCGAGTGGCGGCTGAACAAGTAGCTGGAAGAGCTCGACCGCCGACCCACCGGCAATGGGAATCAGTGAGAGACCGGCCTTCGCTAGGGCGTGAGCCACGTCACCCTTGGACTTCGCTGGTAGCTCTGAAATGGAGTCTCCTATGCGCTCTGACAAGAATTAGACGCCTGAAATGACGCAATATAATGCGTCACAAATTAATCTTATATTTGAAGTCATCACACTATTTGTACTTTTTTCTAAAAACACATCAACAATATTTTGAATATAACACATTCGATAAAAGTATCAGCAAGGGAGCTAGTCCGGGCTTTTTGCAGAAAATTCAACTTGTGCATTGGTCAATCGCTCTCACCCGACAACCAACTCCACATGCTGCCCGGTGCGGGTAGTCAATGTAATTAGCATATCCAAACTGAATTTATCCCATTTGCCGCGCATGAGGTCGGACACACGGGATTGCCCGATACCCAACTTTTCGGCGGCTTCTTGCTGCGTCCAGCCGCGTTGCTTGATGGTATCGCGCAAACGCACCATCAATTCCGCTCGCATGGCTAGAAGCGTGGATTCCTCGGCGGAAAAACCCAGATCGGCGAAAACATTGCCGCTGGAATCGGTTACCGGTTCTTTGTTCATGATTTAATCTCCTTCTCCTATTTGTCGAAAGCGGCGGATCGCTAGCTCTATGTCTTCACGCCTGGTTTTCTGTGTCTTTTTCTGGAATGCGTGCAAGACGTAAATCACATCGGCCATTTTTGCGACATAAATGATCCGCCATTCTCCCTTGATATGCAGTCGAATTTCGTAAGCACCAGCACCGATATTCAACATGGGTTTGAAATCGAATGGCATACCCCCACGTTGCACAGCATCAAGCTGAAAGCCTGCTTCGCGGCGTACTTCATCAGGAAAACTTCTGAGATCATTCAGGCTTGAGCCAACGAATTTCAGTAATTTCATCGGCATAATTATACAAATACTTTGATAAGTTATCAAAGTATTTGTATAGCGCTACAAAATAAGCCTAAGTGAGGCTTTAACATCGCTTAAGATCATCGATTCGCAGCCTAAATCCATATTCACTTTTTCCTCAATACCGGAAAGCAACGAAAGATCTTTTCTATAGTCTATAATCAAACAATGATCAATCTCAGCAATACATAAAAGGCTGTAATCTCCAGTCCCGAAATGAAACAAACGCAAAACTGGCTTCGCGCCTTATCCATCCTGCCCATCCTGCTGCTGACCGCATGCGCGATGGGACCGGACTATATCCGTCCGCAGGTCGATGTCGCGGAGAAATTCCGCATGGAGCCGATGGAGGGTGAATCGGTCGCCAATTTGCGCTGGTGGGAGTTGTTGCACGATGAGACATTACAGCAGCTGATCCGGCAAGCTTTGCAGGAAAACAAAAATCTCAAGCAAGCGGTGGCGACGGTTGAAGAGTTTCAGGCGCGTTTATATACCACGCGCATGGGGTTTATTCCGAACTTTAATGCCGATGCCAACGCACCGGCTTTCGGCACGCTTGGTGGCTTCTTGCGTCCCGGCTTTGCCACGCCGTTCAATTACTACGGCCAGACCACGCTGAATTGGGAATTGGACATCTGGGGCAAAATCCGCCGCTCCAATGAAGCGGCGCGCGCCGATTTGCTGGCGCAAGAGGAAAACCGTCATGCCATCATTCTGACGCTGGTCAGCGCAGTAGCGCAGTCTTACTTCGATCTGCTGCAATTGGACATGCAGCGCGATATTGCGCAGCGCGCACTGGCTTCGTGGGAAGAATCCGTGGCCATTTCGCAGGCGCAGTTGCAGGGCGGTGTCATTTCCCGTCTCGATTTCGATCAGTTCGAAGCTGAGCGTGCCAATGCCGCATCCCGGGTTGCCGAGCTGGAACGGCAAATGCGGCAAAAGGAAAACGAGCTCAGCGTGCTGCTGGGGAAAAACCCGGCGCCGATTGCACGCGGCCATACGCTGACGGAGCAATCGATGCCGCCGGAAGTACCCGCCGGTTTGCCGTCGGAATTGCTGCAACGTCGTCCCGATATTCTGCGCTCGGAACAAATGCTGGCAGCGGCAACGGCCAAAATCGGCGTCGCCAAGGCATCGCGGTTTCCCAAGATTTCAATTACCGGTTTTCTCGGTGTGGCCAGTCCGGCGCTATCTAACTTACTGATGTCCGGCAGCGAATTCGGTGCGGGTGGGCTTGGTTTGGCGGTTCCTCTGCTGAACGCGCAAAGCCTGGGATTCGAACAGCGCGCAGCGGAGGCGCAAGCGCGGCAAGCGTTGGCGCAATACGAGCAAACCATTCTGGTGGCGTTCAGGGAAGTTGACGATGCATTGATCGCGGTACGCACCGCCAATGATCAGCGCAAAGCGCAGCAGTCGCAGGTCGAAGCGCTGCGCTCCGCATTACAGATAGCCGATCTGCGCTACCAAGGCGGGATCACCAGTTATGTCGACGTGCTGCTGGCCAAGCGCAATCTGTTCGATGCCGAATTTGCCCTGATGGCGACACACCGTTTGCATTTGGTATCGATTGTGCAACTTTACAAAGCGCTGGGCGGCGGCTGGATGTTGCTGTAAGCACCGGTTTGTAGCAGGCGGGCCCGTAAACGGCTGGAACTTATCACGCACGCCGGTTGGCACATAAAATTTTAGAAGTCTGGCAGTAGTTTAAGTACATTTTTCCTGACTGGCTTTTCCATTAAATAATCAAAATAACCCAGAGTCGACGCTATGCAGAAAATATTTCAATGGATCAATGCCCGTGAAACTCGAAGCAGTTCCACCGCAGCTTATCGTATGACGGTTTTGATGCTCGTGCTGTTAACAGCTTGTTCGGGCCAGCCGCCGGAAAATCCGGCGCCACCGCCGCCGCAGGTCGAGGTTATTACCATAGCGCCGCAAACAGTTGACGATCAGCCGGAGTTCATCGGGCAGACCGAGGCTTTCCGGCCGGTTGAGATCCGTCCGCAAGTCAGCGGTATTATCAAAAAAATTCATTTCACCGAGGGACGGAACGTTAAACAAGGCGACAAGCTATACCTGATCGATCCGGTGCCCTTTAAGGCCATTTACCTCAGCAACAAAGCGAAAGTTGCGCAATCCCAAGCGCGTCTGACCCAAGCCAAGCAGGATCTGGCGCGTGTCAAACCGTTGCTGGAAAAGCAAGCTGTCAGTAAGAAAGACGTCGATGACGCCGAGGCCGGAATGCTGGCAGCCCGCGCGGCGCTGGAAGCCGCACAAAACGATCTGATCAAGGCAAAATTCGATCTCGATAACACGCTGATCACCGCGCCGGTCAACGGCCGTATCGGCCGCAGCCAGTTTTACGAAGGGCGGTTGGTTTCCGCGCAGGAATCGCTACTCGCCACGATCGATCAGCTCGATCCGATGTATGTCAATGTCAGTGTGCCGGAAAGCTATCTGCTGCGCCGCCGCCGCGAATTGGCTGCGCATAAGGTGGAACGGCCCGACATTTTCCAGCTACGCGGCGTCATGACGTTTTCCGATGGCAGCGTGTACCCGCACGAAGGCATACTGGATTTCGCCGATGTCTCGATACGGCCGCAAAGTGGATCGTTGCAGGGACGTTTCAAATTTCCCAATCCGGAAGGCGGCATGGCGCCGGGAGATTCCTATTTTTATCCCGGTCAGTTTGTCAGAGTCCGTATCAAGGGTTATATCCGCAATAACGCCATGCTGATTCCGCAGCGCGCGGTACAGCAAGGTCCCAACGGCTCATTCGTGTATGTGATCGACGCTGAGGAAATCGCGCAACTGCGTCCGGTGCAAGCCAGCGCTTGGCGCGGCAAGGATTGGTTGATCGAGAGCGGTTTGCTGCCAGGGGAACGCGTAGTGGTGGAAGGATTTTTCCGCATCCTGCCAGGGGTAAAAGTGCACGCGATTGAACAGCAGCAACAACCGCAGGAAAGCGCCGCCGTTCAGACATCCGATCAACCGGCTCAGCAGGTCGCGCCATGAAGTCGCATTTTTTCATCGACCGGCCTATTTTCGCATCGGTATTGTCGATCATCATCGTCGTGTTAGGTTTGGTGGCGTTGCAGAAATTGCCGGTGGCGCAATTTCCGCAAATCACACCTCCGATGGTGCAAATCGACGCGGATTATCCCGGTGCCAGCGCCGAAGTCGTTGCCGAAGCGGTGGCGCGCCCGATCGAAGTGCAGTTACCCGGTATCGATAATCTGCTGTATTACGAATCGGTCAGTACCAACGACGGCCACATGATGCTGCGCTTGACCTTCGAGATCGGCACCGATGTCGATATCGCACAGGTACAGACGCAGAACCGGCAACGCTTGGCTGAGCCGCAGCTGCCGGATGAAGTGGTGCGCCAGGGCGTGACGGTGAAAAAAACATCGCCGGATTTGCTCGCCGTGGTCATTCTGAGCTCCACCGATCCCAAACATGACAACGTTTTTCTGTCGAATTACGCATTGCTGCGCATACTCGATAATGTCAAACGCCTTCCCGGCGTAGGCGACGCCATTATTTTCGGCGGCCAGAATTATTCCATGCGGCTCATTCTCGATCCTGTGCGCATGGCGCAACTCAATGTAACGCCCAGTGAAATCGCCGCCGTGGTGCGGGAACAAAACCGCGATTTTCCGGCAGGACGGATCGGACGCGAACCGACGCCGGAAGGCACGGAAATGACCATTCCGGTGATTACCCACGGACGCATGAGTGAGGTCAAGGAATTCGAGGATATGATCGTGCGTGCCTATCCCGATGGTTCGATGGTACGGCTGCGCGATGTGGCTCGTATCGAACTGGGGGCGCAATCGTACGACTTGGAGGGACGCTGGAACGGTCAGCCGAATACTTTCTTGCTGACTTTTCTGGCGCCCGGCGCCAATGCACTTGAAACCGTGCGGGGTATCCGCGCGGAAATGCAGCGCTTAGGCAAAAGCTTTCCGGCCGGAGTGTCGTACGACATTCCCTACGACACGACCACGTTCATCGATGTTTCCATCAAAGAAGTGTTGATAACGCTGGCGGAAGCGACACTGCTGGTGATTCTGGTGGTTTTTGTCTTTTTGCAAAACTGGCGCGCTACGTTGATTCCCGCCGTGGCCGTTCCGGTTTCCTTGATCGGCACGCTGGCCGGCATGGAAGCGCTGGGATTTTCCATCAATACACTGACTTTGTTCGGCATGGTGCTGGCGATTGGTATCGTCGTTGATGACGCCATCGTGGTGGTGGAGAACGTCGAGCGGCACATGAACCAAGGCGGCTTGTCTCCCAGGGATGCGGCCAAGCGCGCCATGGAGGAAGTGTCCGGGCCGGTAATCGCGATCGTGCTGGTGCTGGCTGCGGTGTTTTTGCCGGTAGCTTTCCTTGGTGGTATTACCGGCGAATTGTATAAGCAATTTGCCATCACCATTGCGCTGTCGGTCGCCATATCCGGTTTCGTCGCGCTGACCTTGAGTCCCGCTTTATGCGCGCTGGTGCTCAAACCTGCGCATCAAGCGCCGCAAGGGTTCTGGCAGTTGTTTAACCGCTCATTCGATTGGATGCAGACCCGCTATACCGGCGCCGTGGCAACGATCATGCGGCGTTCGGTGATTGCGCTGACGCTTTTTGCGGTAATGATTGCCGGTATCATTGGTTTGTTCAAAATTCTACCGGGCAGTTTTCTGCCGGAAGAAGATCAGGGTTATTTCATTACTGTGGTGCAACTGCCGGACGGCGCTTCGATGACGCGCACGCGGGAAGTGCTAAGCAAAATCGAAAGCTATTTTCAAGCGAATCCGGCGGTGCATTCCACCGACGTGCTGGCGGGGCAGAACTTTGTGTTCAGCACGCGCGGCGCTAATCAAGCCACCATGTTCGTTCCGCTGAATCACTGGGATACACGCCAGAACCCCGAACAAAAAGTGCATGGCTTGATCGGCGCGGCTTTTCAGGAATTTGCCAAGATTCCCGAGGCGCTGATTCTGGCTTTCAACGCGCCTTCGATCAGCGGCTTGGGATCGACCGGTGGATTCTCGGTGCAGATACAAGATCCCAGCGGCGGCGATTTCGCCGAGTTTGCCGCAGTGGCGCAGGAATTTACCGCCAAGGCCATGGAAAATCCGGCGATTGCCGTGGCCAGCACCAATTTCCGCGTCAGCGCGCCAAGACTGTATGCAACGGTAGATCGTGAACGCGCCAAGGCGCTGGGCGTACCGATTTCGGAAATTTTCGATACCATGCAGGCCTATTTCGGTAATTTTTATATCAACGATTTCGTCAAATTTGGCCGCATTTACCGGGTACAAACCGAAGCATTACCGGAATACCGCTCCAATCCGGACGATATCAGCAAAATTTATGTGCGCGCGCAGAGCGGTGCAACATCGACCATGATTCCGCTGGATTCGGTCGTCAATACCACATTCAACAGCGGCCCCGATCCGGTGACGCACTTCAACGGTGCCAATTCGGCGCTGGTGCTGGGCGGCGCCGCGCCGGGCTACAGCTCGGGGCAAGCGCTGGCCGCACTGGAGCAAGCTGCCGATGAAATTCTGCTGCCACGCGGCTACACGCTTGATTGGAGCGGCATTTCACTGCAAGAACGCAAAGCGGGCGGACAATCGGTCATGGTGTTTGCATTTGCGCTACTGATGGTGTTTCTGGTGCTGGCCGCTTTGTACGAAAGCTGGTCGATTCCGATGGCGGTGATTCTGGCGATTCCTTTCGGCATACTCGGCGCGCTGCTGGCGATATGGATGCGCGGTTTGAGCAATGATATTTATTTCCAGATCGGCTTGGTGACTTTGATCGGCTTAGCGGCGAAAAACGCCATTTTGATTGTCGAGTTTGCCAATCAGCGCCACGCCGCCGGGGAAACGCTCACCGATGCGGCATTAGATGCCGCGCGGTTGCGCTTCCGGCCGATCATCATGACGTCGCTAGCCTTCATACTCGGCGTGTTTCCATTGGTAATCGCCTCCGGCGCGGGTGCGGCGAGCCGTCATTCGATCGGCACCGGGGTATTCGGCGGTATGCTGGCGGCCACCTTCCTGGCGATTTTTTTCGTGCCGTTGTTCTTTGTCGTGATCGGAAAAATGACACGCCGGAAAACACCACAGGCCGTTACAGTGAGTACGCAGGAAAATGCAGTGGATCATTCCGAAGATCCTAAAGACACCGGTCAGGGTAAGTAAATTTGCGCGCAAGCGTTGATAAATGCTTGCGCAATCAACATAAGCAGTGGTTTTGTTCTCCGCGAGTTAATCGTGCGGTGAACAAAACCATGACTGCCTTTATTGCCAGCTATAAAGCACCGAAAGAAAGGCGAAGTTGACCATTTGGTTGTTGTTTTGCGTCAGCGTGGTGCCATCGGTATAGCGCCATCCCGTCCACGTCCATTCGTTGGTTTTAAAGTGATCCAGAATGTAATCCAGGCGCACACCCAGGTTTTTGCGAATATCGTATCGAGCAAATAGCCGCAGGCTGGAGTATTGCGTTGAAATATTCGGAACGATATTGACTTGTGGCTCAAGCGTGACTTTCTGATTGAATTTGTCGGTGTAATCCGAGAACATGAAATTGGCGCCGGTTTCAAGCTTATCGGTTGGCTTAGCGGTGACTTCCATACCCACGGAAGTTCCTATGTTATGCATATTGCTTCCCCAGATTTCACGAATTCCGTTATCGGTAATCGCGTTTCTGGAAGCCTGATCGATATGGGTTTCGTTGCGTGAGAACCATGCGGTCGCTTGCAGCCGCTCGGAAAATATATACGTGGCATCGAGTGAATAGTTTCTTGCGGAGCCTTTGCGCAAGCCTAAACCGGAGCCTGGCCGTTGGCCATAATCGTCAATCGATTCATCGATCGCAACTTGTATGGACAATGAATCGATCGGATCCCAGTTGGCCATAAAGCGGACTTTATCCCGGCTGCGATCGGCAAGATTGGACGGTGCAATAAGATTGAAGAACGGAGCGCCGGAATCGGTCGTATTGGTGAGAAAACTTGAACCGAAACGATCGCTGTGTATGTATGAAATCGTACCGGTGATGGTATCGGATAACGAGCGGCGCAATTCCGCGCGATAGAAAAGCTCATCGGTTCTGAAGCGGTGACCAGTATTGGTCGTCGTTCCGGTGCGATCCCGGTGCTCATAATCAATACCACCGATTAACCGGAAATTGTGCGGCAGCGAATAGTTTGCCTCAAATTTGCTGGTTATCGTGCGGAAAGAACGCGGATTATTCAGACCATTCCATGTATTGCCGTTCAAATCGTGCAAAGTGGCCATAGGGTTATAGAATCGTACCGGTGTTTTGTCGTCGCGATCCTCGAAACGGAAGTTGGTATTAATCGATAACTTTTCCAGCGGCCGCGCTGTTAATCCAGTTTGCGCCAGTATGGTATCGATACGCCCGCCTAAATGAGCGCCAATGCCGGGTGCGGTTAACAATCCCGGGGAAAATGAATCGGTTTGGGTTGCTCGTGTATAAGCAACCTTGAACGTGCTACGGGTTGTCGGCGTAAAGCTATATCCACCGGATAGAAAACCCTGATGCGATTCGTTATCCGGTGCAAGCGCGATCGGCGCATATTGACTGGGTGAAAAAATACCGCCAACGGTACTGCCACCGGTAGGCGTCAGTAGTGCATTTTTGTTGTTATACATCGTGCCGTAATAGCCGCCCGATAATTGCAAATCTTTTCCCACATAATCCAGTGAAGCGCCAAAAATCCGGATGGTTGAGTTGATCGGTTCCGGAATAAATTCATAACCGCCGACTGCTCTCGGGCTGGGTCTGCCATCGAAACCACTGAGCCGAGGCTCGCCCAGCCGGTTTCCGCGCCCAAAAATACGATCCCCATCTTTTTCTTCATTACGGAAATGAAGGTTAAACTCGAGATTGCCAGGCAGGAATTGGTTAAAACTGAATCCGATCGATTGGCGCTCGGTACTTAATTGAGCAGGATTACCCGGTGTTCGCGTATCCGGTACGTGAGGATCGGTAGTGCCGATGCCGGTAACCGCAGTATTGACCGTAAACGGCTCGTAGCGCGGTGTTTGGCTGTAATCGATAACATAGCCCCACTTGCCTTGTTTGCTGTGCTCAAAACGCACATCACGGTTTTGGAATCCTAAATTTCGTCCCAGCAATTTGAACCATGTTCCGGTATCGTCGTAGCGTTTAGCAATATCGACATTAAAGATTCCATAAGGTCCTTCATTGCGCAAACCGGTATACTGGCCGAATCGCGCGTTATCATTGAACAATTGACCGGCACCGATATTCACCACGCTTCTCGGCTTGGAAAGTTCTTTTAAAGGATCGGTATCCGCTCCGGAAGAATAGGCCGGAACTGCCGTCACGACGCATGTGAAAAACACCATTGCAGGTGAAAATTTTTTGCGGTTAAGCGTGTTAGTGAACATGATATTTGTCTCCATTCTTAGCGCTGAAATACGCTTTCATTGCGAATGTTTTCAGGCATGTTGCTGCCGTGAACCTGGGTGTGGCAATTGGCGCATCCACGCGCAAGCGTGTTTCTGGCATAAGCGCCCGTGAGCGTGCCGGAGCTGCCTTGGTGCGTGTTCGGCTCATGGCATTGCTGGCATAGGAATGGGGAACGGGTGCGCAATAAATTAGGCGCTGTGGTGCCATGCGGATTGTGGCAAATCGCGCAATTTTCCTGCACCGGCGGATGGTTGTAGACAAAGGGGCCGCGCTTTTCCATGTGGCAGGTATAGCAAGTATCGTTGACGCTATCCCGCACCATTTTGCTTGGGCCGGCTGAACCATGCGGGTTGTGGCAATCCGAACAAATCACTTTGCCTTCCCGGATGGGGTGGCGATACGGACGGTTAATCAGCTGGCGCATCTCCTTATGGCAGTTAAAGCAGACCTCAGGCTGCGTGTTACGGTTACGCACTTTGTCCTGTTCGGTATGAATGGTGTGGCAGGACGTGCAGGCAACATCGCGATTCGCGTGAGTACTGCCAGGCCAATGCATGCGCTTGCCACCTTGATGACAGGCTAAGCAGGCGCTATTCCTGTCCTCAATGGAATTGACGGATTTTTTCCCGAATGTCCGTTGCGGCATGAGCGCTTTATCCGGAGAGTCTTCATGAATTCCGCCATCACCGTGGCAGCTGGTGCATGTTGGGGTTCTATGATCGGCAGTGGTACCATGCTTGGTTTTCCCAATAGCGAGAATGGGATTGTCACTGTTTTCGTCATGGCACGCCGTGCACTTGCCATCGCCGCGCAGAATAAGATCTTGAGGAGGGTCATCGTCATCATCGTCAAGCTCGGCTGAGCTAACGGGCTGCGGTAATACGGCGATAATGAATGCAAGAATAAAAGCCAATAATCCAGGCACAGCAATTTGCCTGATTTTGATGATTGTTAACATACCCGTTTCCTCTACTCATTGATGGTTTGCTTGGGGGCGCATTATTGGCGGTAGAGAAAAAAAGTTCAGTGAGTTTTATCACGCGCATGCGCGGATTGTTCGTCACTGATCTTATTTTTTGACAAATTGAGTATAAAATATTGCTAAAGATCTGATAGTTACTTGTGCTTTCGATAAAAAATGAACATTGAAAATGTAAGAAGGAAGTAGCGCACATGAAGTGCTAATTACGCTGGAACGATGACCGAAACAACGAAAAAGAGCGATACAGATGATCAATATTACAAAGAGAACAGTCAGACACGCAGCCCTCCTGATTGGAGGGATGATCATCTTTCAAGCAAAAGCACAGGAAATGTCTCAGAATCATCCACAGCTGCGTCTGCCGACGGTGGAATTGATTGCGGGCATGTATCTGATCCAAGCGGAAGTGGCGCAAACGCACCGCGAGCACAGCACGGGTTTGATGTACCGCCGGACGATGGGGGTTAATGAAGGCATGCTATTTATTTATGAGAAACCCCAAGTGCGCTGTTATTGGATGCGCAACACGCTGATTCCTTTGACAGTTGCATTCATCGATCAAGATGGCACGATTGTCAATCTAAAAGACATGCAGCCACTGGACGAGCGCTCGCATTGTTCGATCAAACCAGTACGTTATGCGCTGGAAATGAATCAAGGCTGGTTTGAGCAACGCGGCATCCGGCCCGGCTTCAAATTGCGCGGCATCGCAGCGGCGCCAGCCGGATTGGCAGCACCATGATGAATGATCACGTCATTTGCTGGAACGAGGATAACGAAGAAAAATCCGCCCGCTGGCGTTGTGAAAAAGGATTACCGCCGCCCAAACGGGTGCAAGTCATTGACGACCGCATGCCAGCCGATACCGCTTATCGTCTGGCTTGTGAAGGGACGGCATTGTTGTGGCGCGGTGATTTCCAAAATGCGCGGCAACTGTTGCAAGCAATGGCGCGACGGGTGGATAAAAAGAAACCGGAGAAAAATCCACGGCAGCAAACGGTTATCACGCCCGCCGAGGCATTTCACCGGCACCGTCTAACGCAATCGCAGCGCGCCCGCACGCTGGAGAAGCTGCTGATTCCGTTCAATCCCGATCACACAATCCCGCTGCGCCGTGCACCGGATGTACACGCCGCTTGCCTGGAAGCCTATGGCGCTTGCACCGGACCGTATATCGCCTCGCTGCGCGAGTTGCTGGGATTGATCGGCGCTTACGAATGGCGCAAAAAAGGGATTGAAATTGCCGCGCTGGGTATGACGATACACCCGCATTACGGCGTGTTTGCACCGATCCGCAGCGAGTATGTAAAGCTGATCACACAGGCGCCGCTGCCCAAACTGCTGGCCACACAATCCATCGCCTTCGACATCGGCACCGGCACCGGCGTATTGGCCGCCGCACTGGCATCACGCGGCGTGCAACACATCACCGCGACCGATCAAGACCCGCGCGCATTGCAGTGCGCACGCGACAATTTAACGCGCTTGAATCTAATCGATCACGTCGAGTTAGTGCAAACCGATCTTTTTCCGCAGGGACAAGCGGCGCTGATCGTCTGCAATCCGCCGTGGATCCCGGCACGCCCCAGCTCACCACTGGAGCATGCCATTTTCGACCCGGAAAGCCGTATGCTGCGGGGATTTCTGCACGGTTTGCACGATCATCTGCTGCCGGATGGCGAAGGCTGGTTGATTTTGTCGGATTTTGCTGAGCATTTGGGATTGCGCACGCGGGAAGAATTGCTGCAAATAATCGACGCTGCGAATTTGAAAGTGCTGGGACGCACCGATATTAAACCGCACCATCCGCGTGTTTCGGACACCAGCGATCCGCTGCACGGCGCCCGGGCGGCGGAACTCACGTCATTATGGCGGCTGGCAATAAAGTAGCCGGGAATTGCTACAACTCGGTGTACTTTTTCGCACTGCCTTTGGATTTCTCGACCGGATACTTCAGCGCATTTTTCTCCATTTTCTCCAGTACGATCTGCTTCACGTCTAACTCGTATTTATCGGCCAGCAGCAAAGCAAACGCGATCACATCGGCCAGCTCTTCCTTGACGCTATCGATATCCGCCTGCTCAGGCGTTTTCCATAAAAAAACTTCCAGCAGCTCGGCCGCCTCGATATTCAGCGCCATCGCCAAGTCTTTCGCATTATGAAACTGCGCCCAATCGCGCTCATCGCGGAATTTGCGTAATGCTTCGGTAAGTTGGTGGATATCGTTCAATTAAGGAAGCTTAATAGTGATAACGCAGTTGAGCGATGAACAAATCAGCATTCACGACTTTATAGACTATTCTATGTTCATCATTGATTCGCCTCGACCAATAGCCTGCAAGTCCATGTTTTAACGGCTCCGGTTTGCCGATTCCTTCAAAAGGCGCTTGCTGAATGGCTTTGATTAAACTGTGAATCCTTTTTAATGTGGATTTATCAGTTTTTTGCCAGTAAAGATAATCCTCCCAAGCATGGGGAGAAAATATCAGATTCATTCGCTCAATTGCCGGGCAATGCCTTTTCCTGCTTCCAATTC
The DNA here is from genome assembly GCA_002083595.1 of Proteobacteria bacterium ST_bin16. GTDB lineage: Bacteria > Pseudomonadota > Gammaproteobacteria > Burkholderiales > Nitrosomonadaceae > Nitrosomonas. Next base: position 35,685 of record MSXT01000009.1, read on the forward strand.
AGCGATAGATTCCAATAGCCGCCGGGCATTAGCGGGCGAGCGCAGTAAATACGCCGTCTCCTCCATCGCCTGATAATCCTCTAGTGATATCATGACAACAGGCGCTTCGCTCTTCCGGGTAATAATGACCGGTGAATGATCGTTACAAACCCGTTCCATTGTTTTGGCCAAATTGGCACGGGCTGTTGTATAACTGATTGCATCCATGAAAACACCTTTACTGGTACAGAATTAAGTACAGGAAGTATAACACCAATTAATCATCGCTAATTGAAGCTTTTTTCCTCAAGGCCTGTTCCAAGTTTCTCTTTCTTCGGAAATTTCTGCAGCTTCAATTTCACGATCCAAATAAACGATTTCTTCATCAATCCACGATCTCACATGCGCATCGAAATCTTTAGCCAACCAATAGCGGAACCGATCACGCATCGCTCTTAGATGCTGGCTTCTTGGCCCATGCCAGCAACCTGAGTGAAAATTACAACGGATACCACTTACAACACCATCAAAATTCCGGTAATTCGCAAGTAGTGCTCTTGTCAAAGAGCCACCCGATTCATCATTTAACGAACTGGATGCGCCGTGTGCGATCATAGAAGCTCGTTCTTCTGGATCTTGTTCGATCCAATTCAGAATTAACTGGGGTGGAAATTCGGCAATCGGTGGTACTACGTTCTTTTCATTAAAGCTGCCGAATCCACCTTTCAACCAATTTAATATATCTACCCGCCATTCTGGAGCGCTGCTTAGCAGATGAGAAGCAACAATTCCCCATGCTTCAGTTGGAGTCATACGGCATAGTGATTTTGCCAATGGTTCCACATAACGGTCATAGCTCAACTGGTAATTGCTGCCCATTTGTTGCAAAAGCACATCAAGCAATGGTAGAGCTTTCGTTGAATCATAAGCTACCAGCTTATTGCACACACTATGCCAATGGTAATCATGCGCATCCAATCGCTCATCAAAGTGAGTCTGTGTTGTAACAACTTTAAACACAAAATCGGAATCCACAGGCCAAGCTTTTTTCTCCAGAACCTGATCCAAAAGATCGACCAGAACATCCACTGAAATCGGGTCCTCACGATTGGAAAGCAGAGTAAAAAGACGAACCAGTCCATCTTGGGATACCGCCTGCCAACTCATGCCATAACAAAGGCTGCGGAAAATATTTGATCCTATCCATCCCATCTCAAATGCATTCATGCATGCGATTAATATCTGATCGTCAAAACCGGAATGCCAGACAAGATCGGCGCCACGATTGGCGGATTCTTCGCTCGCCAGTAATCCAAGCAAAACCTCGCTCCATTTGCTGGGATCACACTCCTTAAGACCAGCAAGATAGCCTCCAACACACTGAGAATTCATGGAATCACTTTTGAACTCAAGTAAAGGCAAAAGCCGCTTATTCTCCTTGTCCGCATTACACAAGGCTTGACCAAAAGAAAATAACGCTCCAGTCTTAGCTCTGCTGCTTACAAGTTTGGGTAACAGGCATTTAAATGCCTCATCGTTTCTGGCCACACGTTTTGCCAATGCGCGGACAAGCCTTTTCGGTCGAGTGTGCTTATGAAGCTCATCTTCTGCGCGATAGTCTTGCCATTCATCCCAAGTTGTATCCAAAACATAACGCTGGAAACGTGATGCCAAATTGCGCCTTGTAAGATGCCCTTCAAGACGGCGCAAGCGAAAATGATCGGATAAATTATCTTCGTCCCGATGCCAACGCAACCTTTGAATAAAGAAATGGTTTAGCTGTTGAATATCGGTAGCTGGGTCATCTGCAACTTGTCCAAGTATGGAAAAAACCGCTTCCCGATGGGAAGGAATTCTTAATTGCTCCGTTACAGATTCGATGATTGCTGAGTTTGCTTCCTTACGCAACGCATTATTCCAGTTCCGTGTTTCGGAGATTAAACAATCCCAGTAGCGCTGAAACTCTGCCGACCATTCCTCATAAGTCTGGGGGTACCAAAGAGCGGCTTTCTCCTTGATTCCTTGATACTCGGGGCCAATCATCCGAAAACGCATTCCAGATGTTTGCAATCCCGACTCAGTCACCTTAAGGCCCATACGCTTGAAATCGTCATCGTCTGAACTCAGCAATTCCAGCAAAATCGGCAACCGCTCCGTTGGACTTGCTTCGGTAGCTGCCCATTCCGGACCGATCCTGAATAATGCCAACAAAGTGCCGGTTGAGTTATTGCTGTACGTCGCATTTTCCGCGACTGCCAACCGAGCGAGTATTCTGGCCGCACGAACAAATGTTGGCTTCCAGACAGCAATTTTCTCCAACGTCCAAACGATGCTTTGACGATTCTCTTTAAAAGCATAAAGCTCTTCCCGCGACCACGTGCCAAAAGTGCACTCGATCAACGCAAGAGTCGCCTCTGAATCAGCTTCTGCAAGAGTGGAAAGGAAAGATGTGCCTTTGTCCGAACAGAGAAAATCACGATTTGCATAAACACCGTCCCAGCGAAGAATTTCTCGAACAACTGGTGCAGCACTGGTGCCATGAGCAAAACGGAACATATCCATAAACCAGCCATGCAACGATTCCGGCATATTCTCAAACGCATTAACAAAATCGAAGCCACGTCCATACCAGCGCCAATATTCGCGCCACAAGTGGATGTGCAGTGCCCAAGGGACTATAAATAAAGTCCTTGATCCCTGAAGAATTCGGCGTTCCCGTAACGACTGAACAATTTCTTGAAATCTCGACCAACTCACCGCCGCATCAGAGCGCGCGACAAGTTCTGAAATATACTTTGCCTCGGCACCCACCGGGGCTTCAAAGCCAAAACGAGAAAACAAAGCGATGTGCCTCATCACCAATGCAATTTGGCGAGTTTCATCACCCTGTTCATAACCAAAAAGAAAGCGATCCCAGATAGGTACCGTTGCAGGAGGTTTGAGAATATCATCCGGATTCGCTGCCAGATTTTCGCCAACTGCCTGAGCTACTCGAGGCGAGCCTTCACATATAGTTACCCAGCGATCAAGATCCTTATTTTTTCCAACGCAATTCTCAAGGATTAATTTAATTGCTGGATCGGGAAGACGTGGGACTGAAACATATTCAATTTCCGAATCGCTACTTCTATTACGCCCATGATCAAGACTGATTAACTTTAATGACCCGCAACGATTTTTTAGATGTCCCCATATTTCTGACATTTCTCGTTCAGAAAGCTCATCCAAAATCAAAATAAGCGGATATTTTGGGATTTCACGTAACAATTCGCGAAACAATTTTGTTTGTGAAAACTTTGATCCATGTTGAACGTAAAGAACACCAGGCGCGATTTCCTCCAAACGCACAGCTTCTAATACTATGCGAGTTTTACCAATTCCTGGCTCACCCAATATTCGTATATGCTTTGTTTCTCCCTGCAATTTCTCTCGAAGAGTATTGATAAGCTGGGATTGATCTTCGGAAAGCGCAATTTGATTGCTCATATGCGCATGCTGCGACCACTCGAATACTGACAAGAAGTCATCATCGCTACCTCCCATTAAGGAAAGACGTAACGATGGGTAGCGTTCAAAATACGAAGCGATTTGGGATTGCCCCAAAACTTCAATTTGCGTGCTTTTATTGGAAAAACCAGCTTTCGCAAAAAATTCTGCAATTAAAGTCTGGCTGTCATTTCTTTGCTTAGGTGTCAGATCAAGACCAAAACAAACTAATAAATAGTAACCATCGAGCTCAAGAGTTCGCCCAACCTCGGATACCAATTCTCCTGATTTGGAGAGTAATTCTTTCTTCAATGAACTTTGCTGCCACGGTTTAAATGTTGTGCCGGTTTTGAGCTGAAATCCATTTCTACCTACTTTCAAAAAAGTATCTTGAGGCAAGCTATGAATGGAATCTACTTGGGCATCAATCCCGCCGTCAGAAACATTGAGATTGGCAGAAATGGTGATAGCATCGGGCCTTAAGCCAGCATATTTCGCCTCACATTGAAGTAATTCTCGAAACCTTGTAATAGCAGCTTCAGCACTCAGATTACTTAATATATTCGGATTAAATGGACCAACGATGCTCATTTCAGGATTTCATTGATCCAATTTCACTATCCCGGAACACACCAAGTTCCACCTTTCCCAATCTCTTCATGCAACCAAACCGAATCAAGATCGGCACCATTCGGCCATGTGAGTACACCTAGCTCTATGCAAACCTGATTGAATAATTGTTCTTCTTTGAGTGATGCAAAGATGCCCGCCTTCTCACTGAAAATAAGCCGCGACATATCGACGGCGCCAGCCGTGCCATCGTTACAACTCACAGAAAGGCAATAATCAGGCAGCACAGTCACTGAACGTATACGCCATGGTGTGCCTGCTATCTCCCCAATCTTCGCTTTAACGTCGTATCGACTTGTTGCTTGGTCATCTTGCATTAAGATTCTCTGGGAATTTTTTCATTTTTCAGATTCCTTCTCTGATGTACCACAGTGAGTACAAAAATTTCCTCGTCCTTTATTTCATAGATGATGCGGTAAGAATAAAGGAGCAGTTCTCTTACCCCTTCCTCATTGAGCTCTGGAACTATTCTTCCCATATTCGGCAACCCGTTTAATTCTTCGACTAACTCGCGTATATCATGCACAACCTTCTTCGCATAGTAGCGCGAGTCACGAGCGATGAAATCATGGACAGACCGTAAATCAGCAACCGCTTGCTGCGACCAAGTCACCACGCATCAATTTCCTGCTTCAGTTGCTCGCTCGTTAGCGTTTTGCCTTGCACGACAGCTTCTTGCCCTTTTCTGATTTTGTCCAATAAATATAGCCGGTACATGATCTCATCCATGTCCGCATCTTCCGGTAATTGATGAATGGTTTTTAATGCTTCTTGCTTGATCGCCTCCATTTTGCTACCTCACTAATTAAAAGAACTGAGTCGCTGATTCGTATCTACCGGCTAATCGGCTTATACCGTATCCGTTTCGGTTTCGCGCCTTCCTCACCCAGGCGTTTTTTCTTGTCGGCTTCGTATTCCTGGTAGTTGCCGTTGAAGAAAGTCCATTGCGATTCGCCTTCGGCGGCGAGGATGTGAGTAGCGATACGGTCGAGGAACCAGCGGTCGTGCGAGATGACGAGCACGCAACCGGCGAATTCGAGCAGTGCGTCTTCCAGCGCGCGCAGCGTTTCCACGTCGAGGTCGTTGGACGGTTCGTCGAGCAGCAGCACGTTGCCGCCAGCGATCAGGGTTTGCGCCAGGTGCAGGCGGCCGCGTTCTCCACCGGAGAGCTGGCCGATGATTTTTTGCTGATCGCTGCCTTTGAAGTTGAAACGGCCCAGATACGCGCGCGCCGGGGTAGTGTATTTGCCCACCACCAGCAGATCGTTGCCGCCGGAAATGGCGTCGAATACGGTTTTGTCGTTTTCCAGTGAGTCGCGCGCTTGATCAACGTGTGCAATCTGCACGGTATGGCCGATTTTCACTTCGCCGGAATCGGCTTGTTCCTTGCCGGTAATCAGCTTGAACAAGGTTGATTTACCCGCGCCGTTCGGGCCAATGATACCGACGATTGCGCCCGGCGGGATTTTGAAGCTGAGATCGTCGATCAGCAGACGGTCGCCGTAGGACTTCGACACACCGTTAAACTCGATGACTTCATTACCGAGGCGCTCGCCGACCGGAATGAAAATTTCCTGCGTTTCGTTACGCTTTTGGTATTCCTGCGAATTGAGTTCTTCAAAACGAGCCAGCCGCGCCTTGGATTTGGCCTGGCGGCCTTTGGGATTTTGCCGCACCCACTCCAGTTCCTGCTTCATCGACTTCATGTGCGCGTCGATCTGTTTGTTTTCCTGCTCCAGGCGCGCTTCTTTTTGTTCCAGCCAGCTGGAGTAATTGCCTTTCCACGGGATGCCGTGACCGCGGTCCAGCTCGAGAATCCATTCGGCGGCATTGTCGAGAAAGTAGCGGTCATGGGTAACGGCGACCACAGTACCGGGGAAACGCACCAGGAATTGCTCGAGCCATTCGACCGATTCCGCATCCAGATGGTTGGTCGGCTCGTCAAGCAGCAGCATGTCCGGCTTTTCCAGCAGCAATTTGCACAACGCCACGCGGCGTTTCTCCCCGCCAGACAAGTTTTTAACGATCGCATCCCACGACGGCAAGCGCAGCGCATCGGCGGCGATCTCCATTTGGTGCTCGGTATCGCTGCCAGCCGTGGCGATGATCGCCTCCAAGCGCGCTTGTTCTTCCGCCAGCGCATCGAAATCAGCGCCTTCCTCGGCATACGCCGCGTACACTTCCTCCAGCTTCTTCTGTGCCTGCATCACTTCGCCCATGCCTTCCTCGACTTCCTGCCGCACCGTGTGCTCGGGATTCAGCTGCGGTTCCTGCGGCAGATAACCGATGCGAATATTCGGCAGGCGCTGTACTTCGCCGTCAAATTCCTTGTCGACACCGGCCATGATACGCAGTACGGTGGACTTGCCGGAGCCGTTCAAGCCGAGCAGGCCGATTTTTGCACCGGGAAAAAAGCTGAGCGATATATCCTTGATAATCTGACGTTTGGGTGGAACGATTTTGCTCACGCGGAGCATCGACATTACATATTGAGCCATGGGTTTAATCTTTGTTTGATATGAAAAAATTAAGAAACGAATAGACGGAGAGTTTAGCGCACGTCTCGCGGCAATGATAGCCAAATGGAAGGGATTTGCTCAACTGCCCATGCGCTTGATCGATACAAACTTATTGTTTTCGTCGAAAACCAATTCAAACGTGCCGTACACCCCGTTGTTTCGTACTACGGAGCGCAATACATTGGCCGGAAAATGAACGATGCGGCCATCGATTGTCTCGGCCGCCACGGTATCCACGGCACCTTCGTAGTAGTACAACAATTGATGCGCAGGAATTTTAAGCACAACGTGCAGGCATTGATGCATAAGCAACCTTAATCAGGAAACATCATCAAAACTTCTCGCCATCCTCCAGATAGCGCCATTGACCCTCGGGCAAATTGCCCAAGCGCACTTTGCCGATGCGCACCCGCTTCAAGCCGGTCACTTTCAGATTGACCAGCTCGCACATGCGGCGGATCTGGCGTTTTTTGCCCTCGTGCAGGATAAAACGCAATTGATTCTGGTTTTGCCAGCTCACTTGCGCTGGTTTTAATGTCTGACCGTCCAGACTCAAGCCATGATTCAGCAATGCCAGCTTGGCCGGTGGCAAACCGCCGTCGACCCGCACCAGATATTCTTTTTCGATACTCGAGTTTTCGCCGATGAGCTGTTTGGCGATACGGCCATCCTGCGTCAGCACCAGCAAGCCCTGCGAATCGATATCGAGCCGCCCGGCCGGTGCCAGATTTTTTAAATGCGCGGGCTGGAAACGCTTGGCCGGTTGCTTGGGAGAAAACTGGTTTTCCGGTTTGATCAGCACCACGGCGGGCTGATAGCCTGGCTCCGGCTGTCCCGACACATAACCGACCGGTTTGTTCAGCAGAATCGTAACCAAACCGGTTTGCTGCACCTGTGCCGCTTTGTTCAGCGTGATTTTCTGCGCCGGATAAATTTTCGTGCCAAGCTCGGAAATCCGCACACCATCGACAAACACCCAGCCCAGCTCGATGTAGCGGTCCGCTTCACGGCGCGAACAAATACCTTGCTCGGACATCAGTTTGGATAAGCGGATTTTTTCCATGAAGCGCTATAATATTGGAAATTCAAGGAATGAAAAGTAGGCGTTACCGCTATTATAAAGGTAATCAATCGATCATTTTTAATAACATCGCTAGGATCATTTATGGAAACTACCGCAGCAATACTGGAAAAAGCGCAACAACGCGCGCAAGAATTGGGGCTTCCCTACAAAGGCGCATTACTTCCGATGGAAGCTTACCGCGTGTTACAGGAACATACGCAAGCACAATTGGTCGATGTGCGCTCGCGCGCCGAGCTGGATTGGGTCGGCCGGATTCCCGGCGCGACGGAAATCGAATTGCGCTCATATCCCAATATGCAACCCAATCCAAACTTCCTGGATCAGCTCGCACAGCAAACCGATAAAACACTGCCGGTGCTTTTTATCTGCCGCAGCGGCGCGCGCTCAAACCAAGCGGCGGCAATGGCAACGGACATGGATTTTGCCGAGTGCTACAACATTCTTGAAGGATTTGAAGGCGATCGGGATGAACAGGGCCATCGCGGTAAAGCATCCGGCTGGAAGGCGGCCGGTTTGCCGTGGGTGCAGAGTTAAGAATTAAGAAAACGGTGATTTTAGCAATACAGCCGCGCTGCCTTTAATCCGGCAGGCGGCTGATAGTAATAGTTTAAAGCTTAAAGACTTAACCGCGCCGACGTACAGCAACACCAAGCAAACCCAAACCGGCTATCAACAACGCCCAGGTTTCGGGTTCCGGTACCGGTGCAGCGAACATTGCGCCGTATTGCACATGATCCACTTCAATGCCGCCACCGCTGTTCGAGATAAAGATCGACTTAATACCGCCATCGAACGTTAAGCCGAAAAAGCGATCTTCCGCGGTTCCACCAGCAAAGCTACCATCAGGTATGCCAGTGAAAGTCTGTGAAAGCAGCAACGTGTCGCTACCATCAAAGGCTTCGAATGTAATGGAGCCGCCACCGTCAGTCCACACCAATCCAAAGGCCGTCGGCAGATCGCTACCTGTGTAGGTAAATTGCACAACACCTGCGCCGTTGAACCAGCTTGAACCAGTTACGCCAGATCCATCAATAGCACCGTCATCGCCATCGACTGAATCACGGATGCCGTCAAATGATCCCACTCCAATCCGGGAACCAGCGCTGGCCGTTAAGCCACCGCCAATGCCGGGGCCATCCTCAAAGTTATCCAGAAAAGCCGGTGCACCACTTTGGTAAAAACCAGCGGGAATATCCGCTTCCGACAGATAGGAAGATGGCCCAAACAATACCGGCGCTGCCATTGCCGATGTGCCAATAAAGGCATTTAGCGCTATCAGCGCCGTAAACTGTATTTTATTCATAATTATTCCTTCTTATTATTTTGATCCAATTCGAACGAATCCTGCTTAGGTTCCATCCACGTAAAATCAAATTTCCCTTGTGCCAACTACTCACAAGCTGCCCCGGATATTTGCTTCATTAAAAATGGTGATAAATAAACAATGCTTAATGACAATATCGGCAGGAGTCATTTTACGCAATGTACAATCCGCCCAGTTTACTAGTACGTTTGTCCTAGATTTGGGCAACTTTACTCTATTAAACAACGGAAAGCCGAATTGGCTTCAGTCAAAAACCACTCAACCGTGAGCAGTTTCACGCTTGTTACGGCGTGCGAATAGTGTTAAAACTCCAAGACCGGCCAGCAATAATGCATAGCTTTCAGGCTCCGGCACAGGACTCAACAATCCGCGTATCTCGCCCCCCGGGAACAGATCGGTATGAACGTTCAGGTAAGCCTTTCCAGCATCAAGACCCGCGACCAAATCGTTGAAAGCGGTGCTTACCAAACCGCCGTGATTGGTAATAAACGCCGGGTTATAACTGGAAGCCAGCGCCATGTCGAATGTATGATCGTACGTACCGGCTGTGATACCCAGAGGAAAACCGATAAAGGATGGCACTTGGGTTGCTGCACCAACATTGGTTCCCGGATCCGTGCAGCAGTGGATGTGCGCTGCCGTCACATTTCCCAGCAGATCGCTGAAATTGGTCTCGACCCGCATCGTCACTAAGTCAAAATCGATCGTAATCAGCACCGAACCGGTGGCAGGTGACGCATTTGCAGGCACTTCGCTGCTGCCGAGCAAAGACGCGCCATATTTCGCCTCGTGTGCCGCAACCGGTAATGTTGTGCTAGCAAAAACAAAGAAGCCTAAGAGTAGTTTATTGATATTCATGATTTGTCCCTCCAAGTTATAGGAAAAAACATATTCTCCCGCGAGCAAATGTACTGAAAGACAAATAGGCCGTCAAACGAATTGTCGGGTGATATCAATATCGCCGGACTGGTGCTCGATGAGAGGAAACAAAAGAATTTAACCGGCTAATTCTAAGAATGAATTGTACTCACATCTCCGACCAGCCGATCACACCGGTATACGCCGTGACCAAAATCACGATGCCAAACACGATCCGGTACCAGGCAAAAATGGTGAAGTCGTGATTGCTGACGAAACGCAGCAAACCGCGCACAGCGACTAAAGCGCTTAAAAAAGCCGCAGTAAAACCCACCGCGATCAGCCCTAAATCGTTCCCATCGAGCAATTCGCGGTTCTTGAATAAATCGTAAAAAGTAGCGGCGAACATGGTGGGAATCGCCAGGAAAAAAGAAAACTCGGCTGCGGCTTTGCGCGACAAACCGAAAAACAAGCCGCCGATAATCGTAGCACCCGAGCGCGAAGTGCCCGGAATTAACGCCAGACATTGCGCCAGGCCGATCTTCAGCGCATGTTTCCAATCCATATCGTCGACTTGCTCGACCTCAATCACATGCTCCCTGCGTTCCGCCCATAAAATCAGTAAGCCACCGATAATCAGAGCGGTAGCCACCGGAATGGGATGAAACAAATAGAATTTGATGATTTTGATGAACAACAATCCCATCACCGCAGCAGGCAGGAATGCGATCAACAGGTTAAGAACAAAGCGGTTCGCCGCCGCACTGCTGCCAATGCCACGAACCACGTCGATCACTTTGGCACGGTATTCCCAGCAAACCGCCAAAATGGCGCCTAACTGGATCGCAATGGTGAACACCTTGGCGCGTTCGTCGTTGAAATCGAGCAAATCGCCAATCAGAATCAAATGGCCGGTCGATGAAACCGGCAGGAACTCGGTCAATCCCTCAACAACGCCCAGGATCAACGCTTTTAGCAATAAGGCTAAATCCATAAGCGTTTTTGTGATGCCTTCATTAAATTAAAAATTACAGCTTGCTGTAAATCTCAGCGCCCTTTTCCTTGAATTCCGCCGATTTCTGCGCCATGCCCACAGACAACGCTTCAGCTTCCGCAACGCCTTGGCTGGCAGCATAATCGCGCACATCCTGGGTGATTTTCATCGAGCAGAAATGCGGACCGCACATCGAACAGAAATGTGCCACTTTAGCGCCATCCTGCGGCAGGGTTTCATCGTGGAATTGTTGCGCCTTATCGGGATCGAGACTCAGATTGAACTGATCTTCCCAGCGGAATTCAAAACGCGCTTTGGATAATGCATTATCGCGGATTTGCGCGCCAGGGTGACCTTTCGCCAGATCCGCGGCATGCGCGGCGATTTTGTACGTGATGATGCCGTCTTTGACGTCGTCTTTGTCCGGCAATCCCAAATGTTCTTTTGGTGTCACATAACACAGCATGGCGGTGCCATACCAGCCGATCATCGCCGCACCGATCGCGGAGGTGATGTGATCGTAACCGGGCGCGATGTCGGTGGTCAGCGGCCCAAGGGTATAGAAAGGCGCTTCATCGCAATGTTTCAACTGCAATTCCATGTTTTCCTTGATCAGGTGCATCGGCACATGGCCAGGGCCTTCGATCATGGTCTGAACGTCATGCTTCCACGCAATTTTCGTTAATTCGCCGAGCGTTCTCAGTTCGGCAAACTGCGCTTCGTCGTTGGCGTCGTAAATCGAGCCGGGACGCAAGCCGTCGCCGAGTGAGAAGCTGACGTCGTACGCTTTCATGATCTCGCAAATTTCCTCGAAATGCGTGTACAGGAAGCTTTCCTTATGATGCGCCAGACACCATTTCGCCATGATCGAGCCGCCGCGCGACACGATGCCGGTCATGCGTTTCGCGGTCATCGGTACGTACGCCAGACGCACACCGGCATGGATGGTAAAGTAATCGACACCCTGTTCGGCTTGTTCGATCAGCGTGTCGCGGAAAATTTCCCAAGTCAGTTCTTCCGACTTGCCGTCGACTTTTTCCAGCGCCTGATAAATCGGCACCGTGCCGATCGGCACCGGGCTGTTGCGGATGATCCATTCGCGCGTTTCATGAATGTTTTTGCCGGTGGACAAATCCATCACGGTATCGCCGCCCCAGCGAATCGCCCAGGTCATTTTTTCCACTTCTTCCTGGATGCTCGAACCGAGCGCGGAATTACCGATATTGGCGTTGATCTTGACCAGAAAATTGCGACCGATGATCATCGGTTCGGATTCCGGGTGGTTGATATTGGCGGGGATGATGGCGCGCCCGCGCGCCACTTCGTCGCGCACAAACTCCGGCGTGATCATTTTCGGCAGCGACGCGCCGAAATCCTGCCCCGGATGCTGGCGCGTCAGTAATTCATGATGCTGCGCGTTAAACGTATCGATACGCTGATTCTCCCGGATGGCGATATACTCCATTTCCGGCGTGATGATGCCACGCCGTGCGTAATGCATTTGCGAAACATTGGCGCCCGATTTGGCGCGGCGCGGCTGGCGCTGCAAGTTGAAGCGCATGTCGGCCAGTTTCGGATCGTGCAAACGCGCCTGACCGTAGCTCGAACTAAGACCGGGCATGATTTCGGTATCATTGCGCTCAGTAATCCATGGCTCGCGCAACGCTGGCAATCCGGAACGGATGTCGACTTTCACCGCAGGATCGGTATACGGGCCGGAAGTATCGTACACCCAGATGGGCGGATTTTTTTCGCCGCCCGAACTGGTATGCGTGTCGGTCTGCGAAATTTCACGCATTGGCACGCGGATATCGGGGCGCGAGCCTTGCACGTAGATTTTGCGGGAATTCGGCAGCGGCTTGATGGCGGCTTCGTCGACTTGCGCAGTGGCGCTGGAAAAACTTTTTTGGTTTAAAACTGTAATGCTCATAAAATGCTCCTTAATAGAAATGCCATAAAGAGCGGGAGGATGAATCCCAGCTTCCCTACGGCGGCATTATCCGCGTCAGGTAATAAGGGACTTTCTCACCAAATTATCAGAGAATTCTGAAAACGGACCCCTAGCTGATGCTGTGAAGCTAATGGAAATGTGAAATAATTGCAAGCCTTATGTCAATTTAAGAATACGGAATAGAAATGGACCTTGAACAAACCCGGTTTAACATGGTAGCGCAGCAAATTCGCACATGGTATGTATTGGATGATAACGTGCTGGATCTGCTATACAAAGTAAAACGTGAAGAATTCGTGCCTGCGGACAATCGCGCCGCCGCTTTTGTCGATATGGAAATTCCGCTTGGTTACGGCCAAGTCATGCTGACGCCGAAAATGGAAGCGCGCATCCTGCAGGAACTTCACATTAAAAAAACCGACAAAATTCTCGAAGTCGGCAGCGGCAGCGGCTACATGACTGCGTTATTGGCCGATCAGGGCGCACATGTCTACAGCGTCGAAATCATACCCGAACTGAAAGCGATGGCGGAAAACAATCTGAAAGCGCACAACATCACCAATGTCACCATCGAGCAAGGCGATGCCGCACGGGGCTGGGCTAAGCATGAGCCTTACGATGTAATTGTGTTAACTGCATCGACCCCGGTTTTACCGGCTGCTTTTCAAAACAGCCTGAATCCCGGTGGACGTATGTTTGCGATTGTCGGCGAAGATCCCGTCATGGAAGCCTTATTGATTACCTGCGTGGCTCCCGGTGAATTCACCACCGAACAATTATTTGAAACCAGCACGGTAGCACTCGTGAATGCCCAGCAACCCGCAAGGTTCAGCTTTTGAGTATCACAGCATTGACGCGCGTCATTGGCCACAGCAATCAACCTATAGCTGAAGTATCGCCGGCTCCGGGCAATTGCTGGAAATCGCTATGAAATTTATGCCATTCGTTTGGGTTGCCTGCATCGGGATGCTATCGCATGCCACGCTGCAAGCCGCCGACCTGATGAATATCTATCAGGAAGCATTAACACAAGACGCCCAGTTCAAGTCTGCGCGGGCCGCCTATGAAGCGGCTCAGGAAAAAATACCGCAAGGCCGGGCCGGTTTTTTACCGAACATCACCTTATCGGGCACGCGCCAAGTGCAGGAAGTTGATGCCGGCAAAATCGTCAGTTCGACAACCGGACTGGCTGTGAATCCCGGCGCCAATATCGTTCAAAGCGGCGGGATTACGATCTCCGCAACGCAGCCGATATTCCGCATGCAGAATATCGTCATTTACCAGCAGGCAAAAATCGAAGTCAGCAAAGCGGAGTCACAACTCATCACTGCCGGGCAAGACCTCATTTTGCGCGTAGCGCAAGCGTATTTCGATGTACTGGACGCGCAAATCGATATCGAAGTCAACGAAACGCAGAAAAATGCCATCCTGAGACAACTCGAGCAAGCCAAGCGTAACTTTGAAGTGGGTGTTTCGACCATCGTCGATACCAATGAAGCGCAAGCACGTTATGACTTGACGCTGTCGCAGGAAATCGCCGCGCGCAACGCATTGGAAATCAAAAAGCGCGCGTTGCAAGGCATTATCGACCGCCTCCCGGAGCATCTCTCCGGCGCCAGGGAAATCGCCAACAACCTGGCTACTTTGAAATACGGGAGCATGGATGAATGGGTCCGCACCGCGGAAGAAAAAAACTTTACCTTGAAAGCGCAGCAGGCTGCTTATGAATCGGCGCATCAAAACGTAAAAAGAATCTGGGCACAACATTACCCGACCTTGGATCTGGTGGCGCAATACAGCAATCAAATCGGCGTCGGCGCGGCGGTTACCGGACGCGGCATCGATCTCACCTCGCAATCCATCGGTTTACAGCTCAATGTCCCTTTATTCCAGGGCTTTTCGGTGCAATCCCAGGTACGCGAGGCGATGGCGCTGCAAAATAAAGCTTTGCACGATCTGGAAAACACCCGGCGCAACATCACGATACAAACGCGTCAGCAGTATCTGAATGTCACCAATGGCATTGCACAGGTCAAAGCGCTTAAGCAAGCCTTGGTTTCCAGCCAAAGCCAGTTGGATTCGACCATTCTCGGCCAGCAAGTCGGGGTTAGAACCGAAGTCGATGTACTCAATGCCCAGCAGCAACTGTACGCCGCCAAGCGCGATCTGGCCAAGGCCTACCACAGCTACCTGATGTCCCGCTTACGCCTGAGCGCGGAAGCCGGTGAATTGGACGAAGATACATTAATACAAATTAACGCCATGCTGATCAAGTAACAGACAATCTTCCAACGGCCAATCCGGCTAGTGATAGAATAACCGCCGAAGCTGGCCAGACAGTCGCCGCCTGTCGTTCTTTTTGAACGCAGGGGGAGGAAAGTCCGGGCTCCATAGAGCAGGATGACGGTTAACGGCCGTCCGCCGCGAGGCGAGGAATAGGGCCACAGAGACGAGCGTATTCAGTTACGGTGAAACGCGGTAACCTCCATCCGGAGCAAGACCAAATAGGCAGGCGATGATGTTGCTCGCAGAGCCTGCGGGTAGGTTGCTTGAATGCACGGGTAACCGTGCATCTAGAGGAATGACTGTCCACGACAGAACCCGGCTTACCGGCTGGCTTCACAAAATTTTAATGAAATTGACCCGAATTGAATTCTAGCCATCATGCAAAAACACAATGAGCGCTTGATACTTTACGTTTAGCAATGATCCGTAAATTTCTCCGCAAGGTATTCACCCGCAAAACGCCCGCTGCCGAATCGATCGCAACGCTGAGTATCATTCCACACAAGCGCCACGGTATCCGGCGTAACCAGATTAATCCGTGCGCGTTAAAAGTCGCCACCACCCTGCAACAGGGCGGATTTTCCGCCTATATCGTCGGGGGCGCGGTGCGTGACTTGCTGCTGGGTTTGATACCGAAAGATTTCGATGTCGCAACCAACGCAACCCCGGAAGAAATCCATAAGCTATTTCGCCGTTCACGCATCATCGGACGCCGTTTTCGCCTGGTTCATGTAATGTGCGGTATGGAAACAGTGGAAGTGTCGACTTTCCGCGGACCATCACCGGACGATGAGGAAGATTCCGCAGCAATCCCGTTGACCGATCAGCATGGCCGACTGTTGCGGGATAATGTTTTCGGTAGCCAGGAAGAAGATGCGGTACGGCGCGATTTCACGGTCAATGCGCTGTTTTACGATCCGATCAAGGAAGAAATTCTGGATTATCTGGACGGCTTCGACGACATTAAAGCCAAAAAGCTGCGCATTATCGGCGATCCGGAGCAGCGCTACCGCGAAGACCCGGTGCGTATGTTACGCGCGGTGCGGTTAGGATCGAAACTGGATATGCAAATCGACGCGGAAACCGCCAAACCGATCGGCGATCTGGCGCCACTGCTGCAAAATGTCCCGCCATCGCGCTTGTTTGATGAAATGCTGAAGCTGTTACTGTCCGGGCACTCGTTGTCTTGCGTGGTCGAATTGCGCGCACGCGGACTGCACCACGGTCTTCTGCCGATGCTCGATGTGATCCTGGAACAACCGCTCGGTGAACGTTTTATCACCATCGCGCTGAAAAATACCGACGAACGGATCGGGCAAAACAAACCCGTGTCACCCGGATTTCTGTTTGCCATATTGTTGTGGCACGAAGTGCTGGCAAACTGGAACACCTTGAAAGCATCCGGCGAAAAACCCATGCCCGCTTTGTTTAAGGCGATGGACCAAATTCTTGCGCGGCAACACAAGAACCTGGCGATTCCCCGCCGCTTTGACGCGGTAATACAGGAAATATGGTCAATGCAGCCGCGCTTTGAAGCGCGGAGCGGCCGTCAACCGTTCCGCTTACTCGCCCATCCGCGTTTTCGCGCAGCTTACGATTTCATGCAACTGCGCTGCGAAAGCGGTGAATTGAGCGCGGAGCTGGGCGAATGGTGGAAAACTTTCCTGGCCGTGGATAGCGAAGAACGGGAAAAAATGCTGCCCAAGCAAACATCCGGTAAAAAACCCCGGAAAAGACGCAGCCGCAAAAAATCTTCGTCCAGTTCCGCTGCTCCACCCGGCAGTGTAACGGATCAGGAAAACTCTTAATCCACTCCCTTCATGCATAAAAAACCGAGCCAGGCCTTTATCGCTTTGGGCAGCAATCTGGAAAACCCTGTTCTTCAGATTCAACGGGCATTTGACGAATTGAAACAACTACCCGGCACCCGCTTGATCAGCTGCTCATCGCTGTATCGAAGCGCCCCGGTGGGACGGTTGGATCAGCCTGACTTTATCAACGCGGTCGCCTTGATTGAAACCCAGCTTACGCCGCATGACCTGCTCAATGCATTGCTGGCCATCGAGCAGCGCCACGGGCGCATACGCGAATCGCTCAACGCGCCGCGAACGCTTGATCTCGACGTTCTGTTGTACGATACGCTGCAATACCAGGATGCCGATCTGACTATCCCTCACCCGCGCATGACGCAGCGTGCCTTTGTGCTAAAACCGCTATTTGAGATTGCACCGGATTGCGATATTCCGGGTTACGGGCCCATTGCGCCGCTGCTTGCGGCATGTCACGAACAACAACTGGAACAAATGAAGGAATCGCCCTAACCCGGCTTTTAACCTGCAACGGCAACCGGCCGCTCTGCCGGGGAATTAACAGCAGGGTCGAGTTCCAGTATTTGCGCCGATGTTTGGCTTGGCACATCGCTGATAATTTTTCCACCCTCCAGCACAATGACTCTGTCTGCACTGGCGATCGTTCCGGGACGATGCGCAACGATGATGCGCGTCAGTTTCAGCGCACGGATCGCTTCGTTGACGCTGTGCTCGCGCGCGATATCGAGATGGCTGGTGGCTTCGTCAAGAAAAAGAATGCCGGGCTGGCGGTAAAGCGCCCGGGCCAGCAATAGCCGTTGTTTCTGGCCGCCCGACAATACCGCACCCATATCGCCGACTAACGTATTGTATTGCATCGGCATTGCGGTAATGTCGTCATGGATCGATGCCAGCCGGGCGCTTGCTTCGATACGACCGTAATCCGCCTGCGCATCGAAAAAACAGATGTTTTCCGCGATAGAACCGGCAAACAATTGATCGTCCTGCATGACGCTAGCAACCGCATTGCGGTACCGCTCAACCCCAAAATGGCTCAGCGGAACGCCATCCACTTCGATACTTCCGCCGCTCGGCTGCAACAGTCCCAGCATCAATTTAACCAAGGTCGTTTTGCCGCAACCCGACGGGCCTACGATGGCGACCGACTCACCTGCTTGGACATTGAAACTGACATCGTGCAGTACCAGCGGATCGGTTTCCGCATGACGGAAGGCCAGATGTATCACTTCGATCCGGCCGGCAAGCGGCGCTGCTGTGATACTTCCCGATTCATCAGGCGGTTCCGTGGGGGTCAGTGCAATGTCCCCGGCACGTTCCGTGTGCAACCCCAGCATGCGCAATTCCAGGCCCTTTTCAATCAAGCCTGCGACACGCTGCACAAATTGCGTTTTATACGCGATGAAAGCAAACAGCATTCCGATCGAAAAACCGCTGCCGTTCGCGCTATCCAGCACCAGCATGGCACCGAACCAAATGGTGATGACATTCTCCACGCCAAACAGCAGACCATTGAATCCCTGATACAAAATGCCCAGACGCTGAGTCCGGATGCCGGCATTGAACTGATCGACCGTCAGATTTTGCCACGCCGCCGTGCGCGGCGATTCATGCGCGTGCAGTTTAATGCTCTGCATGCCGCGGATCGTCTCAAGAAAATGGCTTTGTTGTTTGGCGCTGCGGACAATATGCTCTTCTGTAGCAAGACGAAACGGACGGTATAACGCAAACCGCAGCAAGGCATAAACCACGGCGGCAATCAGTGCGATCAATGCCAGTTTGATACTGTAAAAAAGCATCATGCCGAGCGTGACCGTAGCCATCACGCCATCGATCAATGCCTCCAGAAATCCGGTTGTCAGGGTCCGTTGTATAACATTGAGCGAATCGAAACGCGACACGATATCGCCGACGTGACGCTTGTCAAACCAGCTTATGGGCAGGCGGATCAAATGACGAAACAAGTTCGTGATCATCTGCAAATTGAGCGTTGTTCCAAGCACCATCAGCACCCAGGCGCGCAATGCTGTCACACCCGCTTGCACCACGGCGAACAACAGAAATCCAATTCCCAGCACGGTGATGAGATCATAATCTTGCGCCACCAGTGCCTGATCGACAATCCACTGCATATAGAAAGGCGCCAGGATGGCAAAAAGCTGTAATACCAGCGCGAGTACCAGAATCTGGGTAACCGTCCCGCTCAATCCTTGCAAACGGCCGATCAGCGTGGTCAGTTTTACCTTGCGCGTATCGTCGCGTGGTGTGAATTCGCTGGCCGGCATCAGCTCTAACGCAACCCCGGTGAAATGCTTGGAGAACTCGGCTAGCGCCAATTCACGTTCGCCCGCGGCCGGGTCGTGCAGTGTGACCCGGTCTCCTTGAACGCGAGTCAATACCACAAAATGACTGAAGTCCCAATGCAGCACGCAAGGCAGCTTCAGTTCCGGCAAATGTTGCAGATCCAGCCGCAAGGGACGCGGGGTGAATTTGAGTTGACCGGCCATTTTCATCAAATCGGCAAGCGTCGATCCGCGTAACGAAATGGGATAGCGTGTTCGCAAAGTAGCCAAATCGATGCGATGGCCATGATAACTGGCAATCATGGCCAAGCACGCCAAACCGCATTCCGCCGCTTCGGTTTGCAGAATAACCGGGGTTTTATGACGTAAGGAAAAATTAAGCATCGCCGATCCTTTAAATCCGCCCGGTAATCGACAACATCGGATCAATCACCCATTCAATCAACCGCCGCCGGTCGATATGAACATCCGCATCCAGCACCATCCCCGCTTGCAATGGCATGGCTTGACCGTACGCTTGTACCTGCTGCTGCGGCAAACGGACGGTGATGCGGTATACCGACTCCTGAATCGCTACTGGCAAACTGGATTCATCCGGTTGAATCACCGTGCGGCCGATTTCGACCACCTCACCCAGATGGTGCCCGAAGCGCTGATAGGGAAAAGCTTGATAGCGCAGGGAAACTTGCTGTTCCGGCTTGATAAATCCGGCGGCGCGCGTGGGCACCAACAACTGCGCTTGTAGCTCGGCGCCCGCGGGCAAAATCGATAGCAGCGGCATGGCCGGAGTCACCATCTGCCCTACTTCAGCCAAAATGGTCGTAACCGTACCATTGGCCGGTGCGGTCAAAATAACGCTGCGGCGTGCATCCGCTTCCGTGAGTTGTTGCTCCAGCTCGGAGATTTGCCGTTCGATCGCGGCGGTATTATTGGCCTGTTTCAAACCGGAAGCCGATAATTCCACGCGCGCCGCGCTCAGCTCGCGATTCAGGCCGGTGATGCTGCGTTTTAATTGCGCGTGTTGATTACGCTGATCGATCAGCGCCTCCTGCTTTTCCTGTACGGCCGCATCGGAGACAAAATGCTCCGTCAGTAATTTTTCATGACGCGCCACCGTGCGTTCCGCATTCGCCACGCGACTGGCTTGAAGCGCCAATTGCGCCAAGGCTTCACGGATTTCCGTTTCCAATCCGCGGATCCGGCCGGCAATACTGCTGCCGGTCAGTACATCGATTTGCTGCTGCTTGCCTTGCTCCTGCCGCAAACTATCGCGCCGCTGCTTAAGCTCCGCCAGCATCGCCGCCTGCGCTTCGCGCGTATTTGTCGTAGCACGTTCACTGGTAATCGTCAGCAACGCATCGCCTTGTTTGACCTGCTGACCTTCACTGACATGCTTCTCAAGCACGGTTCCGTTTTGCGGGGAGAAAATCCGGATCATGCCTTGTGTCGGCGACAAGTAACCCACCACATGCTCCTTACGGGTATATTCCCCCCAGTATGCAAAACCGGCGATCGCGATGGCAAAAAGCGCGGCCGCCCAAACCAGCACACTGATCGCCGGAGACCGCGCAATCAAAACATCGCCATGCAGGCGGTTTTGCTGGTGAGATAAAGCTTCTGTGCGAAAAAGGGCGCGCTTCATTGGATCAATCGATTTCGTTAAATATCGCTGTGCGCATGCGCGATATTCAATGGACCGTTCTTTTTGACGGGGTAAGGATAATTCGCCTCTTCCGCCCGTTTGCCGATCAGATTGTTCCAATCAAAAAAATAGGGTTTTGGCGCACGGGATATTTCATCGTAAACATCCCGGCAGAGCGAATAAAACGCTGGCAGGCGCTGTTCTTGCCAGTCTTTCAGCAACGTGCGCAACGGCGCCTGGGTTAGATTACCTATGGCAAAATCTCGCGCAAATCCGTATTGAATTGGACTGACGGTGGCATCCGCCTCAATCACGAGCGGAGAAACCAAATCGCCAAACCGTTTACTTTTCTGTTCGGCTACGGCACTGGCAAAAACCAGTTCCGGATGTTGTTTCACGGTTTCGCTAAATGCGAGATCGATTTGCACTCTCAACGCACTGTTATTGCTTTGCTGAGCAAGCAGCCAGGCATACGCGCTTTCCGTCGCATCCGGTGCGTTTCCCTGCAGCATCGTGGCGGCATTACCGACTTCCTCCAAGGGATGAATCTGGAGCAATTTTGCACCCTCGCTGATGGCAAAATCCCGGATCCAGTCGAGTTCGTTCAAATTGTATTGCGTCAATGTGAAAATAAAACCGAAATTCATATTCGCTGCACGCAGCAGCGGTAAGCGCGCTTTCATGGTATCAAACGCCAATTGCGAACCTCTGATACGGTTATGCGACTCGGGTATACCGTCAATGCTGATCGCCAGTACATCGACATTGCCGTGCAACAGCTCGATATTCGGCGCTGTCAGCAACATCCCGTTGGAAGTCACGCTGGTACGCATACCGCAGGTGTGGGCATGCTGTAATAATTGCGCCAATGGTTTATAAAGTAGCGGTTCACCACCGGAAAGACTGACAAAATTGAAACCTTCGTCGGCTGCATCCGAAATGGCCTCACACAAAAGATCAAGCGCAAGTGCACCGTGCGCTCGCGGTGAAGAAGAAGAATAGCAGTGGAGACAACTTAGATTGCACTGCCGTGTTGGATGTATTTGCAAAATACGGGCTGATCCAGTTGGTCCCATTGCTATCTCCCTCTTGATAAGCTATTGATGTCCAGCGCTGATCGCGTTAACGTGATAAATATCGACTGGGATACCCCTGATCAGCCAGGATGGAAAAGTGTTAAAATTAACTGCGCTGAAACCGGATAATCCACCCGCGATTTGACTGATTTCTTCCGGTGTTAAGCTCGCCATGGTTTGGCATTCGGCTTTCAGTTTTTCAGAACCGCTCATTTCATGAGACATGATTTTTCTCCTTTGAAGGGTTTAATAGACAATGCTAGGCGGATTGATCGATCCCAAAGTTGCGATTGAAATAAGGTTTTGACGCTGCCAAAAACCGCTGCCAATGCATTTATCAATCAATCCAATTTCAAGATAACGCGATTGACTTGAAACCGCAGTGAGAAAAATCACAGCGGAATGCACATCCATTCCGGCTATTGGAACGTCCATTTAAAGCCAGCAAATACGCTATGATGATCCGGTAATGGCTAAATCTTTATCAGGTATTGATACAAAAACATGAGAATTACCCACCTCACCTTGCAAAAAATGGTTGAGAACCGTGAAAAATTCGCGGTACTGACCTGTTACGACGCGACTTTTGCAGCCGTGCTGGAAAATGCCGGTGTAGACGTGTTATTGGTTGGCGACTCCTTGGGCAATGTACTGCACGGTAGTGACACCACTTTGGCCGTGACGCTCGAGGACATGATTTATCACACACTCTGTGTGGCGCGCGGCAGCAGCAAGGCGCTGATCGTCACGGATATGCCGTTCGGCAGTTATCAGATCTCGCCCGCGCAAGCGTTTGAGCATGCCGCCAGGATTATCGCCGCGGGTGCGCAGATGGTTAAGATCGAAGGCGGCCATCTTATGGCTGACACGATTCAGTTCCTAACCCGGCGCGGTATCCCGGTATGCGCGCATATCGGTCTGACGCCGCAATCAGTTCACCAGCTGGGCGGGTATAAGCTACAGGGCAATACGGAGAAATCGGCGAAACAATTGCTCGATGACGCAAAAAGTCTGGAAAAATCCGGCGCGAGCTTACTGGTCATGGAAATGGTTCCGGCGAAACTGGCGAAAAAAATTACCCAAGCATTATCCATTCCGACCATCGGCATCGGCGCAGGTGCCGATTGCTCAGGCCAAGTGCTGGTGCTGCACGACATGCTAGGGCTATCCCAGGGTAAAAAACCGCGTTTCATCAAAGACTTCATGCCGGGTGCCAAAAGCATACCCGAAGCGGTGGCGAATTATGTACAGGCGGTCAAAACCGGACAGTTCCCTGCTAAAGAACACGAATTTTGATCGCCCGATCTGTATGAACATACTGACCGATATTGCCGCATTGCGTGACACGCTGCGCGATGAAAAAAACATTGCTTTTGTTCCAACCATGGGGAATCTGCACGAGGGCCATCTGGCGCTGATCGAACAAGCAAACCGGTTGTCCGGTTGCGTGGTGGTCAGTATTTTTGTCAACCGCCTGCAATTCTTGCCGCACGAAGATTTCGAGCGCTATCCGCGCACATTGGAAGAAGATTGCAGGGCGCTGTCCGCACTGAATGTCAAGACCGTTTTCGCGCCCGATGAAAAAATTCTTTTCCCAACGCCGCAAGAATTCTTGTTAGCATTACCGCCTGTAGCAGATATCCTGGAAGGAAAATTCCGCCCGGGGTTTTTTCGTGGTGTTGCAACGATCGTATTGAAACTATTCAATATTATTCAACCTGACCTGGCTGTATTCGGCAAAAAGGATTATCAGCAGTTGCATATAGTGCGTGAAATGGTACAACAATTGAATTTACCCATTAATATTGTGGCCGGAGAAACGATCCGGTCTGCCGATGGACTGGCGCTCAGTTCGCGTAATCAGTATTTAAACGGCATACAACGGGCAGAAGCCTGCCACCTTTATCAGACGCTTTTACGCATCAAGCAGGAAATCATTTCCGGCTGCACCGATTTTAAGACACTACAGCAGAACGCCAGCAACGCTTTACTCCAACGCGGCTGGAAAGTTGATTACATCAGCATCCATGAACGCAGTTCGCTGCTGCCGGCGCAGGCCCCGGACCGGGATTTGGTCGTTTTAGGGGCAGCCTGGCTCGGCAACACGCGATTAATCGATAACCTGGAAATTAAACAGCCGATTTTTCTAAACTAACATTGCAGCATTATGACCGCCTTTCCAAACCAGACAGACGAAGAACAAAAAATGATGCGATCACTGAACACTTTCTGGTTATCCTGCCTTGATCATTTTAGAAAAGAACTCAACGCACAGCAATTTAACACCTGGATCAAACCCCTACAGATTGATCCGGAACTGAATAGCGACGACGAGGTTGTGTTGATTGCACCCAACCGTTTCGTGTCGCAATGGGTCAAAGATAATTTCATCGCGCACATAGAAGACATGGCGCTGATGTACTTCGATAAGAAAATCCAGTTTCACCTGAAACTGGCCGAGCAAAATGATGCAAAAGCCGTAATAGTCAAAGCCGCGCCGGTGGAAACGCCACCGGATCCGCCCGTGGAACCCAAGGCCGCATACCAGCCGGGCAGGAAAAATCCCAGCGGTCTGAATCCTAATTTCACCTTCGATAATTTCGTCACCGGCAAAGCCAATCAACTTGCGCGCGCCGGTGCGATCCAGGTGGCGGAATCGCCCGGTATTGCGTATAACCCGCTGTTCATCTACGGCGGTGTGGGGCTGGGAAAAACGCACTTGATTCAAGCCATCGGTAATTACGTGCAGGAAAACGACAAAAACGCCAAGATCCGCTATGTGCATGCGGAAAAATACGTATCCGATGTCGTTAGCGCCTACCAACACAAAGCGTTCGACAAGTTCAAGCTGTACTATCACTCGCTCGATCTGCTGCTGGTGGACGATGTGCAGTTCTTCGGCGGGAAGAACCGCACGCAGGAAGAGTTTTTCTATGCGTTTAACGCGCTGATTGAAACGCATAAACAAGTGATCATCACTTGCGATACTTATCCGAAAGAAATTACCGGACTAGAAGAACGTCTAGTATCGCGTTTCGGCTGGGGATTGACGGTAGCGGTCGAACCGCCGGAACTGGAAATGCGCGTGGCTATTTTGCTAAAGAAAGCCGAGCAGGAAAAAATCCGTCTGGGCGAAAATGTCGCGTTTTTCATTGCCAAACATATCCGCTCCAATGTACGTGAGCTGGAAGGCGCATTGAAACGCGTGCTGGCTTTCTCGCGTTTCATCGGTCAGGAAATCACCTTGGATCTAGCGAAAGAGGCATTAAAGGACTTGCTCGCCGTACAAAGCCGTCAGATCTCAATCGAGAACATCCAGAAAACCGTCGCCGATTACTACAAAATAAAAGTATCGGAAATGTATTCCAAGAAGCGCTCGCGTATCGTCGCACGGCCACGGCAAATGGCAATGGCCATCGCCAAGGAACTGACTTCATTGAGTTTGCCGGATATCGGCGAGGCGTTCGGCGGGCGGGATCATACCACCGTGCTGCATGGCTACCGCAAAATTAACGAACTGCGCATTTCCGATCCGGTGGTGAACCGGGATTTCAACGCGCTGATACTCATTTTGAGAGGTTGATAACAGTTGAACAGTTTGTGTATAACTCGTGTTTTAAAAAATCCGCCATTTTTATCCACAAACTATCCAAGCAGTATACACTCGCCATACAAAGCAAAATTTTAGACTATCTTGTTGATATTCAGCAGATGTTAGAAACGATACAGAAGAATGGCTGACATTATTAAATTACTATTACTTTTTTATATAAATGCTTTTAATTAAAACCAACCGGGACACATTGTTAAAACCGCTACAGACAGTCACCGGAATTGTCGAACGCCGTCAGACATTACCCATCTTATCGAATGTGTTGATCCGGCAAACTGCGGAAAAGACCTCTTTTTTGACCACTGATCTGGAAATACAAATCAAAACGGTTGCAACCATTGATTTGTTGCCCAAACAGGATTTTTCCTTGACGGTTTCCGCAAAAAAATTGCAAGACATTTTGCGTTCTCTATCCGCCGATGCCGAAGTGACATTAACCCGGCAGGACGATCATCTCTACGTCAAATCTGGCAAAAGCGCGTTCAATCTGCAAATACTTCCGGCGGAAGACTTTCCCGAAGTTGCGGAAGAAGCTGAATCGGAAGATGCGATCACGCTGAAACAAAAAGAATTAAAAGACTTGTTGCACCATGTCCAGTTTGCCGTCGCGCAACAAGACATCCGTTATTACCTGAACGGTCTGTTGTTATTGACGGATAACAAGAAATTCATCAGCGTTGGCACCGACGGGCATCGTTTAGCTTACATCGAAGCGGCACTGGACAAAGCACAGAAAAAGCAGGAAGTCATCCTGCCACGCAAGGCCGTGTATGAGCTGTCCAAATTGCTCGAAGACAACGAAGAACCGGTGACCATTGAATACTTCCAGAACAAAGTGCGGTTTTCCTTTTCTGGCATCGTCCTGACGTCTAAAGTCATCGACGGTAAGTTTCCCGACTACAATCGCGTTATCCCGACCCGGAACAACAAACAGTTTGAAATTAGCCGCCAAACCTTCTTGCAGGCGTTGCAACGGGTATCGATACTGTCTAACCAAAGCGAAAAATTCCGTGGCGTGCGCTTGATCGTCAGTGAAAATAACCTGCGTATCGTTTGCAAAAACAACGAGCAGGAAGAAGCCGAAGAAGAATTGGAAATCAACTACACTGAAGAATCGGTGGATATCAGCCTCAACATCACTTATCTGCTCGATTTATTGAACAATGTGGATAGCGAAATCGTGCAGTGCGCGTTTGAAAATGCCAACAGCAGTGTGCTGATTACAATACCTGGGAACGATGCGTTTAAATATATCGTCATGCCGATGAGAATTTAACCGCATGTGAGCAAACACTCAGCAAAATCGGCAACTATCGAAGTCATTTCCTGCAACTTACATAACCCTGAAAATCCTGACCCATGAGCGATCAAAATCCCAACGTACCTAAAGACAGTTCGAGCGATTACGGTTCCGAAAGCATCAAAATCCTGAAAGGCTTGGACGCCGTGCGTAAACGGCCAGGCATGTACATCGGCGACACCAGCGATGGTACGGGACTGCATCATATGGTGTTCGAAGTCGTCGATAATGCCATCGATGAAGCGTTGGCAGGTCATTGCGACGAAATCACCGTTACCATCCATCCGGATAATTCCGTCAGCGTCATCGACAATGGCCGCGGTATTCCGACCGGTATTAAGCACGACGATGATCTAAAACGCTCCGCGGCGGAAATCGTCATGACCGAACTACATGCCGGAGGAAAATTTGACGACAATTCATACAAGGTTTCTGGCGGTTTGCACGGTGTCGGCGTGTCGGTGGTCAATGCGTTGTCGGAATGGTTGAAACTCACCATCCGCCGTGATGGAAAAATCAACCAGATGGAATTTCGCATGGGCGTTCCGGTCAAGCCGCTGGAAGTTACCGGTGAAAGCGAACGGCACGGCACCGAAGTGCACTTTCTCGCCAGTAAGGACATTTTCGGCAACGTCGAATACCATTACGATATTTTCGCCAAGCGCCTGCGTGAACTGTCTTTCCTCAACAATGGCGTGAAAATCCACCTGATCGATCAACGCACCGGTAAGGATGAAAGATTCGCTTTCACCGGCGGTATCAAAAACTTCGTCGAGTACATCAACCGTAGCAAAACCGTGCTGCACCCCAGTATTTTTTATACAACGGGCGTAAAGGACAACATTGCCGTCGAGGTTTCGATGCAATGGAACGACAGTTACACTGAGCAGGTGCTGTGCTTCACCAACAATATTCCGCAAAAAGACGGCGGCACGCATTTGACCGGCTTACGCGCGGCGATGACGCGCACGCTCAACAATTACATCGAAAAAAACGAGCTGGCGAAAAAAGCCAAGGTGGAAACCTCCGGTGACGACATGCGCGAAGGTTTGTCGTGCGTTCTATCGGTGAAATTGTTCGAACCCAAGTTTTCGTCGCAAACCAAGGAAAAATTGGTGTCATCCGAAGTGCGCCCGGTGGTGGAAGAAGTCGTGTCGCAAAAACTGACCGAGTATTTACTGGAAAATCCCATCGACGCCAAAACCATTTGCAACAAAATCATCGATGCCGCCAGAGCGCGCGAAGCGGCGCGTAAAGCGCGCGAATTGACGCGCCGGAAAGGTGTGCTCGACAGCATGGGATTGCCGGGAAAACTGGCCGATTGCCAGGAAAAAAATCCGGCATTGTGCGAACTCTATCTGGTCGAGGGTGATTCCGCAGGCGGTTCCGCCAAACAAGGGCGTGACCGTAAATTCCAAGCCATCATGCCGCTCAAGGGCAAAATCCTGAACGTGGAAAAAGCCCGTTTTGATAAACTGATCTCGTCGCAGGAAATCATTTCGCTGATTACCGCGCTTGGCACCGGCATCGGCAAGGATGAATACAACCCGGACAAGCTGCGTTACCATCGCATCATCATCATGACCGACGCGGATGTGGACGGCTCGCATATCCGCACGCTGCTGCTGACGTTCTTCTACCGCCAAATGCCCGAATTGATCGAGCGCGGCCACATTTACATCGCGCAACCGCCGCTGTATAAAATCAAGCACGGCAAAAAGGAACGCTACGTCAAGGACGATCATGAATTGAAACAATACATGCTCAGCCTCGCGCTGGACGGTTCCGAGCTGCATACCGGCGGCGATAAACCGGCATTGACCGGTGACACGCTGGAAAAAATCGCCAATGAATATATCCTGGCGGAAGCGGTCATCGAACGTATGAGCCAAGCCATCGACAGCACCGTCATGCACGCACTGCTGCGCCAGCCCGATGTCGATTTAAGCAACGGCCAAGCCGCGGCGGACAGCGCAACCCGCCTGGCGGCGCGCGTCAAGGACGTGCAAATCGTTGCGGAATACGACGATCTGCATGAACGTTACCGCCTCAAAATCATGCGCATGTCGCACGGTAACGTGTTGACCAGCTATCTCGACATTGATTTTCTGGAAAGCGGCGACTACGCGCAAATCCAAAAAACAGCCCAAGTGTTTGACGGCCTGCTGAGTCAAGGCGCGTATATTCAGCGTAATGAACGCAAACAAACAGTCAGCGAATTCAAACACGCGCTCGAATGGTTGCTGGAAGAAGCGAAAAAAGGCCTGAATGTGCAACGCTACAAAGGCCTAGGCGAAATGAACCCCAGCCAACTCTGGGAAACCACCATGGACCCGGAAAACCGCCGCCTGCTGCGCGCGCAAATCGAGGACAGCATCCTGACCGACGAAATCTTTACTACGCTGATGGGCGATGTGGTGGAACCACGACGGGCGTTTATTGAGAAGAATGCGTTACGGGCGACGAATATTGATATTTAAGGGAAAAAAATTGAATCCGTGAAGTTCACTTCAATTTTTACATTATCTAATTCTAATTCCAAATGATACTATTACCAAATTGATTTATATGGCATCTAATATTGGTTTTAATATTATTGCAATTAATCGGGTACTAAGTTTCAACAATAACTCGAGCGGCTAATTCCACCTGTTGAGCGACCGCTTTGTAAATATCGACCTCAGTTTTAGGTGTACGAATCGAAACTATTAAGCTATATCTGATAGGAAGATTGTACCTTTCTTTTCTTGGACGAGTTCGCCACCAGCCCATTGCGGGGTATACAGCTAGAAATCCACGGCTAGCTAGGTCGGCTGCCGTGCCTTCCCAAATATCCTGATGAAGCGAGCCTTTATGTCTATTTTGTTCTCCTAATTTCCAATTAGGGTCTTTGGGATTAACTTGTTGTTCATCTTCTTCAATTATGGCCGCTGCATTTACGCGAGCAAGAAAGTCGTTAGTTCGTTCTAAAGGCCTGCGAACGTCAAATCTTAAACGGCAAGAAGGATAATGGAATTTTGAGGTAGTTCCTCGAGACGAAGGATTAGGTTCAATAAAGTAAGACAAAGTGACACGCATTTGTACCAGTGTTTCCCCTAGTGCTTCGAGTTCTTCTTTCGGCCAAGGTAGGCTATGAAGATTCATATCCCTTGTTTTTACTTTACCTTTTTCTTTTTTGTAAGGATGAATTATATCTTCGACGATGAGTGTCAATGAATTTGAGACACTCCATTTTGCTATCTCAATATCAGGTACTCCCCATCCACAATGCCTGATTAGGTTGACATAATCATTTTTAGTTGGGGTTTTATTTGCAGGTAAGTATTTTTGGCGCATGTTCTCTGTCCATATAGCCGAATGGACAATTAAAGCCCGAATAGTTTCTGGGCTCAGTTGTGGGTATGCCGTCATGAGTTTTGCAGCCATACGTGCGCATAGCGCGGATGCTGCACTAGTAGCATTGGTTGTTGTAAATAATTTTTCGGTAGGTTTGTAGTGAGTGGTAAGCAAATTGAGGCTTGGTACAGTACCTACAAAACCATCATAAATGTTTTTA
Source organism: Proteobacteria bacterium ST_bin16 (assembly GCA_002083595.1). GTDB lineage: Bacteria > Pseudomonadota > Gammaproteobacteria > Burkholderiales > Nitrosomonadaceae > Nitrosomonas. The sequence goes on from MSXT01000009.1 coordinate 66,112, forward strand.
CCCAAGTTGCCACCTTCAAAAACTACGTCAGGCTTCAATGGCCACGCTTTATCCCAACTAGCAGAGGTTGTGCTGAAGGGACTTAACCCGCCAGTTGTGGCTACTGCTTGTAAAGTAGAGTCTTGAGTGTCAGTTTTTTCCGTAAATGCGCCAACAGTTATTGCATTCCAAGCTTGTCCTGGATCGTGAATTAAATTTGTTGAAAGGCTATCAGGATAATTTACCCAAGCTACTTGCTCTCTGATATTGCCAGCAGAAAGAATAATTAAGCGACGAAACTGTCCGTTACCATCTGCATCAGATGCAAGCCGATCTACCATTGCAGACCATGAAGAAGGGCGGCCACGATCCCTGAAATCTGAAGCTGTTACAGCGGAGCTAAAAACACGAGGGCGATTGGGCTCAACGATTTCTGGCTGACTTACAGCATCCCTAAAGAGATCAGCATGGAATGTAGAGTTACCATTATTATTGCCTTCTTTCTGAATGATTTTTACAGACTCTAAAAGGAAATCAATATGAATAGGTTCACTAGTAGATAGCGCTTCGGTTAAATCACCGTAAGTAGTTATACCTGCTATACCTGTTCCATGATTAGATTCATCATCTGCTCCCCATTTTGGATTCACTGTAAATAAATCGGTTGTGTTTATCACGGGAGCGAGCAAAGCATGGCCTCGATTGATACCTGAATCAATCAAACATACTCTGGGGGTATTGTTGCTATGGTTGGGAAAAGTAGCTCTAGTATGCAAATTAGCTTGCCATTTTTGCTGCTCTACATTATTCATACCATCAAATAACTCTGCCGTTTCTTTTGCTCGTCTGAGTTCGGCAACGCAATTTAGCGTCCTTACAGATTGAGATAGTTGTTGCTCTGATCCATACATCAACACAACAGTTCGCTCAGGAAAATCAACTCTAGTGTCACTTACGGTGCAACCAGCGGAACTAGCTAGTTTTCTGAAATCTGCAACTACTGCTTCCCGATGACCTCGGTTTGTAAGCCATACCTCCCACCAAAATGATTCTTCATTATTTTGGGGTAAAACATCAATATCATCAGTCCATAAGGCGCGAAGTTCCGCAGATCTTATTGCACTGATGGTGTTTAAAAGATCTTTATGGTCAATAGGATCTTCGTTTTTATTCTTTTTCTCTGCAAGGTACTCAGTGATGTAATTCTCAAAGTGCGCTAACTTGCCATCAGGTACAAAAACATTTGCAATCGTAGTGTCGCCATCTTTTTTGATGCTAAGTAATTCAATATGTTTCGTATCGTTGCCAAGACTTTCGAAGGCCAGTTCGATGTCAGGTTGGCTTTCGAATTGGATTTGAAGACCTAATCCACTTTCAAACCCCAGCGCTTGTTGCAATCCTATAGCTTGCTGAGCAATAGGTTTTATTAACTCTAGCTGAGCTAACAGTGAAGTGCCATGTTGATTGCGGGGTAGTTCAGGAATAACAGCATTAGAACCACCACCAGTATTATGAGCAGTGAAATCTTTTGGTTCTGACGTTTGAGAAAGGATTAAATGAGGTCGTTTATCTTGAGGCTGATTTGCCATTATTTTCAAGCTCGCCATTATTTTTATTAATGAGCTTACCGCTTATGAGTTTTCGTTCTTCTAACATTTGTAGCAGGTCAATTTCTTCGACTGAAGTTTTGTCATGAATAATTGCGTCTTTTAATGACTCATCAATGGCTTTGGAAATCTCGGCATAACTCATTCCAATCGCAGTGACGGCTACTTTTTTCCACGCTAATCGTTTAGGCTTGAATCCAGTAAGTCTTGATTTGAGGATTGAAATTACTTGATCTTCGTTTGGAAAACCGTATTGAATCATGTCATCAAAGCGACGAAATAAAGCGTAATCCAAGGCCTCTGGGTGATTGGTAGCAGCAATAATTACACTATTGGAATTATCATGCTCAAGCATTTGTAAAAAGCTATTCAAGACCCTACGAATTTCTCCCACATCATTGGCTTGCCCGCGTTGTGAACCAATTGCATCAAATTCATCAAAAAAGTATATACCTCTGACATTAGCTACGGCATCAAATATCTGACGTAGCTTAGCGGCAGTTTCACCCATGAATTTTGTGATGAGTGAATCAAGTCTTACAGAAAATAATGGGATACCAAGCTCGCCGGCCAATGCAGATGCTGTCATTGTTTTGCCAGTACCTGGCGGGCCGACTAAAAGCAGTTTGCGTCGAGGTGATAAGCCGTGCTCTCTTATTTTTCCAAAAAAACGTTGTTCCTTTATAATCCTATGAAGACTATCTTCGACAGTCTTATCGAGAACCATATCGGATAATCTTGAATGTGGGAATGAAACAGTAAGCAGGCTGGCTAGCTCGCCTTGAGGTTTATTTAAGGATACTAGTTTCTTGGATGCATCATTTTTATATGCTTTTGATTTAGCAGTATCAATTAAATCGCGTAACTCTAAAGCGAGCTTACCATGGCCAAGCTTAGCTTCGTGAGCGGCTATTTGCATTGCCACAGAGTAAAAATGACTATCATCACCGCTAACATGCGATTTTAATAATGCTTTAATTTGTTCTGAACTTGCCATTGCTGAACCAGAGTTCATTTGAAAATATAATGCATTATGCCAGCTTTCTGGCTAAGCAACTAAGCCTTTAGCTTTTGAGTGGACATAGCGTTTTAGTAATTCAAGATTTTATACTTAATTTCTTCGGGTTTAAATTCCTCGCTGCTTGCGATGGGGGTGCTTTATTATAATTTAAGCAATTACACGAGATGCACGTTTACGTTCATGCTCCAACAGATAGTGCTTGCGAATCTGGATCGTTTTCGGGTTGCCATACCGTTAGAGCTATCTAATGACTTTAGCGCTAATCCCTCTAGTGGCGAGCTTCCACATTTCTGGCAACAAATCGCATTGCAATACCAGGCGCACCAGCCTATTCTTATAAAAAGCCATAGTTATCCTAAATGGGAGGTTAATCAATGAAAAAACATCTTTTGATTCCAAAGCTCTGTTCCGTGTCGCTGGCGTTCATTCTGGCGCAGGGCGTTTCCCATGCGATGCCCGGCATGCACGATTCCGGCAGTGGAGCGGCGACGGAGCAGCCAAGGGTGTCGAAGAGTCTTGGCGGGAAAATCAATTCACCCGGTTCTGAGATGGAGATCACTTACAGTGCCGACGGCAAGACGGCGATTTTTGTGTCGACGCGCGAAGGCAGTGTTCAATCACCCGGCGGTAACTACAGTTTCGATATCTGGATGTCTCATCAAGTCGATGGCGAGTGGCAGGAGCCGGTTCATTTGGGGCCAGGCATCGATCCCAAGGTGGGGCCGAACATCAATACTTCGGCGTGGGAGCTGGAGCCGAGCTTTTCCGATGACGGCAATGTGATTTATTTTACCCGCTACGAGGCAGGCAATATGCTGTCCGGCGATTTGTACGTGGTGCAAAAAGTCGATGGCGTGTGGCAATCGGCCAGAAACTGGAACGATGTGCCGGAATTGCCGAGCATCAATACCTCAACCGGTGAGGAACATTGTCCGATCATCGCGTCCGATAGCCTGATTTACTTCAGTTACCATCAGCCGGGCGAGACGCAGGATAGCGATATCTGGAAGGTCGAGAAGAAAGACGGTGTGTGGCAGAAACCGGAAAGTTTGGGAGCGAAGATCAATTCACCGCAGCGCGACCATATGCACTGGACCGGATTATCGAAGGACGGCAAAAGCCTGATCATCACCAGCATGCGCACGGATCTCGATTCGCGCGGTGGGCATGATGAGTGGATTGCCCGGCAAAATGCCGACGGTGAATGGCAGCAGCCGGTCAATCTCGGTGATGCAATCAATACCGGCGGGGAAGATATGTGCTGGACGTTCACGCCGGATGGTAAGAAATTTACCGGCAGCTGGGGGCCGCACGGCACGTATGACATGGATCTGCGCTGGGTGAATAAAAACGATGTGCCGCTGTTAAAGGACTTTGAGCCGATTGGCCCGCCGCCCAATCTGCTGAAGAACAGTAAAACAGGCGGATGACGGAAAAGCGGTGAAGCAGTGAAGCTTTAACAGGTCGTTGAAAAACTATCTGCGTTGCCGCTGCGGTGTTAAAAACAGGCTCAAAATACTCATTTATTAAGCATAAACTGCGCTTTTTCACCTATTTTTGCCTTGCATCGACTGCCTCGAAAACGTTTTTCAATGGCCTGTTAAGGCTGCACCGGTATTACCTCATACCGGCGCAATGGATTGAAAATCGTGATTAGGCTGCCGCTCTCGATGCGCGTTTGCGTTCGTGCTCGAGTAAAAAGCGTTTACGGATGCGGATGGTTTGCGGCGTAATTTCCACCAGCTCGTCGTCGGCGATGAATTCAATCGCGGATTCCAAGGTCAGTTGAATCGGCGGGATTAACGTCACCGCTTCATCGGTTCCGGAGGCGCGGATGTTGGTCAATTGCTTGCCTTTGATCGGATTGACGACCAAGTCGTTATCGCGAGTGTGAATGCCGATCACCATGCCTTCGTACAGGCGGTCACCAGGGCTGACGAACATGCGGCCGCGGTCTTGCAGTTTCCATAACGCATAGGCGACGGCTTCCCCCAGTTCGGCGGAAATCAGCACGCCGTTTCTGCGCGGCGGAATTTCCGGACGCATCGGGGCGAATTCGTCAAACACATGGCTCATCAAGCCGGTGCCGCGTGTCATGGTCATGAATTCGGATTGAAAACCGATCAGACCGCGCGCCGGAATGCGGTAATCCAGCCGCACGCGGCCTTTGGCATCCGACACCATGTCTTGTAAATCGCCCCGGCGTGCGCCCAAGGCTTCCATCACCGCGCCTTGATTGGCCTCGTCGACGTCGACGGTGAGCATTTCAAACGGTTCACATTTGACGCCGTCAATCTCACGGATCACGACGTGCGGGCGCGAGACGGCCAGCTCGTAGCCTTCGCGGCGCATGTTTTCCAGCAGAATGGTCAGGTGCAATTCACCGCGTCCGGAGATCAGGAACGAATCGGTCTCGGCCGTTTCTTCCATGCGCAAGGCGACATTGGTGAGCAATTCTTTTTCCAGACGTTCACGCAATTGGCGGCTGGTGACGAATTTGCCTTCCTGTCCGGCAAACGGTGACGTGTTGACCTGGAAGGTCATGGTCAGGGTCGGCTCATCGACGGCGAGAACCGGCAGCGCTTCAGGTTTGTCGACATCGGCCAGTGTGGCGCCGATACTGAGTTCGTCCACGCCGTTGATCAGTACAATGTCACCGGCCAAGGCTTCTTTCATTTGCACCCGTTCCAGACCCTGAAAACCGAGCACTTGATTGACTTTGGCTTTTTTCGGCGGCTTATCGCCCATTAACACCATGACTTCCTGGCTGGGCCGCAGTTTGCCGCGGCGGATACGGCCAATGCCGATACGGCCGACGAAACTGGAGTAATCCAGCGCGCTGATTTGCAGTTGCAAGGGCTCGTCGGGATTTTCGTCGGGAGCGGGGACATAGCTGAGGATGGTGTCAAACAACGGACGCATGTCCGTGCTGGGTTTTTCAATATCCAGCGTGGCAAAACCGTTTAACGCCGAAGCATATACGACCGGGAAATCAAGTTGCTCGTCGCTGGCGCCCAGTTTGTCGAACAAATCAAACGTTTGATCGACTACCCAATCGGCACGCGCGCCGGGCCGGTCGATCTTGTTGATCACGACAATCGGACGCAACCCCAACGCCAGTGCTTTTTTGGTGACAAAACGGGTTTGCGGCATCGGACCTTCAACGGCATCAACCAGCAGCAAAACGCCGTCGACCATCGACAGCACGCGCTCGACTTCACCGCCAAAATCCGCATGGCCGGGGGTGTCGACGATATTGATGTGGACGCCTTCGTAGTCGATAGCGCAATTTTTGGCTAAAATGGTAATGCCGCGCTCGCGTTCAATATCGTTGGAATCCATCACACGTTCAGAAATTTGTTGGTGCGCGGCAAAGGTGCCGGCTTGATGCAACAGTTTATCAACCATTGTGGTTTTGCCATGGTCAACGTGAGCGATGATGGCGATATTGCGGATTGGGCGAGACATAAATAATTCCTCAAAAAATAAGCTTTTAGTTGTTGCGGCGGGGGCAGCATTATAGCAGCCATAGCGTGAAAATGGCTAATTTTCCATTAACTTAATAGAATCTTCAAAGACAACATTCCGTGCAGCAAAGTTCTGACATCTGGTATTTATCTTGGGATTTATTGCGATCTCTGCAATTAACGCCGCAGGAAATTGCGCTCAGTATTGAGCATTTGTTGCTCGGCCGTAAGCGGCAGCAAGTTTGGAATGCGCCCAAAGCAGTCATTACGCCGCCGGATGGCCGGTATATGATGGCTACGCTGGCGGCGGCCGACGATCCGCCTTTTCTTGCTGTCAAAGCCTTGGTGTTGAACCCGGATAACCCTAAAAACGGTTTGGCCAGTATTAATTCGCTGGTGACTTTGCTCGATAGCCGCAGCGGATTGCCGCTCGCGGTGATCGACGGCAACTGGGTTACCGCGATGCGCACCGCCGGATTGAGCGCGGTTGCCGCCAAGCGGCTGGCACGGCCGGATGCATCCGTTGCAGCGTTTATCGGTTGTGGGGTGCAGGCGCACAGTCATTTGCAGGCTTTCGCGGCGCTGTTTCCACTTAAGCGCATTTACGCATTCGGACGAGGAGCCGGGAGCCGCGATGTTTTTTGCCGCAGCGCGGAAAAAATGGGACTGACGGCAGTCGCTAGCGAAACTGCGCAGGAAGCGTTACGCGATGCGGACGTGATCGTCACGTCCGTGACTTTGTCGCCGCAACTGGTTCCTTTTCTGGATGCGCGCTGGCTGAAGCCCGGTGCTTTTGTCACTATGACCGATCTGGCTGTGCCGTGGCTGAAAGAAAGCATGGTGGCATTTGACCGGATTATCGTCGACGACTTGGAGCAGGAAGCCAGCATGCCCAAACCGCTGGTGGATCCGGCGCTGGTGTGCGGCGATCTGACCGGATTGGTGACGGGTGATGTGGCTGGGCGTTGTGCTGCGAACGAGCGCACTGCGTTTGTGTTCCGGGGTCTGGCGTTGGGGGATTTGGCGGTGGCCGGGTTGGCTTACCAGCGTGCCTGTGAATGTTCGCAAGGCACGCTGGCTGCGGATTAATCGGAGAGATTTTCCTCCTGTAAAACTTAAGCAAACTCTTTTACTGTAAGTAATTTTTTACAGAAAATAAAAACAGCTCTTTAGTTCTATTGGCAAGCGCTTATTTTAATGCTGATCCTAAGTTCAACAGTTGGAATGTAAGTAACCGGGAGAGTTATTGAGATTGACGCAAAGAATTTTCACGCAACTTTTTCACTGGAATTGCTCGGGTTTATCAGGGCCTTTTGGTGAGAATGGTTTGCTATTCTTTCTCGGCGCCTGTCATCAGAAATTTGACGAGCAGCGCGAAAATGAAGGGAATTGTGCTTAATCCTGTCACCATATAATGCTCGGCCGTGAATTGATCGCCTTCATCCATGATGATGTAGCCAAAAAATACCGAGACCGGGGTAATGATCGATAGCGCTATAACCAAATTAAATAGTCCTTTCATTTGCTCTACTCCTTGCGATTAATTATTTTTTAAGTATATGCGTATTGGTGCGGCATGCCCAGTGCGCGCGTTTGCTATCACAACTGTCCATTGCAGCGCTAAGCGAGGTAAAATCAGCTATTTATTGTGTATTAACTGATAACACCAATGGAAGCGGTACTGATCATCTCCAACTTTCCCGATCAAAAAACGGCTACGCTACTGGCTGAAGCTTTAGTCGAGCAACGCTTGGCGGCGTGCGTCAATGTGCTAAGTCCCTGTGTTTCGATCTATCGCTGGCAAGGTAAAATCGAATCGGCTGGGGAAGTTCCGGTTTTGATCAAAACCCGGAAGCAACACTATGGCCGGGTTGAACAGTTGATCAAGATGATGCATCCTTATGAACTTCCTGAAGTGATTATGGTTCCTATAACCGGTGGCTTGCCTGCTTATTTGCAGTGGATCGCCGACATAACACTACTATCCGATTCCGATTAAACACGACTGAATACCGATGCGATCAATCCAATTTTTGTTACTGATTTTATGTTTGGCCAGTACTCAGGTGCATGCCGAGGAAGGCAGTTCTTTCAGCTTATTCCAGAAACTGCAGGGACTGGGGATCAAGCTGGGTCAAAGCAATCCGCAAGAGCTTCTGCCACCGGACGAAGCCTTCAAGCTATCGGTGGAGGTGCGCGATGGCCACACGTTGATCGCGAGCCTGACACCGGCCAAGGATTATTATTTGTATCGCGATAAAATCGTGTTTGAGCCCAAGCAAGACGGCATGGTCATTGAAAAAATCACATTGCCGCCGGGTAAAATGAAGGAAGATGCGACGTTTGGTCAAACGGAAGTCTATTACAGCCCGGTACAAGCCATCATTTCGCTAAAACGCGAGGATTCCGCAAGCGAACAACCGCTGACGCTATCGGCGACTTACCAGGGTTGCAATGAGCCGGTCGGTGTTTGTTACGCGCCGATTCATAAAGCCATCGATCTGACATTACCGGCAGTGAAAGCCGCTATCGGTGCCGTCGCTGAAGCGGTAAGCGGCCCAGCGGCAGCAGCCGGGGTAGACGCTACCGCGGAATTGTTCCAGATGCCATCCAAAGCACCGGCCATTGAAACCGAGGCATACAAAATTGACCAAATGTTTCAAACCGGTGATTTCTGGCTGATTCTGAGCGGGTTTTTCGGCATTGGCTTGCTGCTGTCGCTTACCCCTTGTGTGTTTCCGATGTTTCCGATTTTATCGGGAATCATTGCCAATCGTGGTAAAAATGTAACTAAAAGTCATGGATTTATCCTGGCTTTGGCGTATGTGCTGGGCATGGCGATTACGTATGCCATCGCTGGTGTGGCGGCCGGATTATCGGGTTCGATGCTGTCGGCGGCATTGCAGAATGCCTGGGTGCTGGGTTCGTTTGCGGTGATTTTTGTGCTGCTGTCTTTTTCCATGTTCGGTTTTTATGAGCTGCAATTGCCCGGCGCGTTGCAGACCAAGCTATCCGAGGAAGCCGGTCACCTTAAAGGCGGGCATTTGACCAGTGTGTTCGGCATGGGTGCATTGTCGGCGTTGATCGTCGGGCCTTGCGTCGCGGCCCCTTTGGCCGGCGCTTTACTGTATATCAGCCAGACCCGCGATGTAATCCTGGGCGGCTCGGCGCTGTTCGTCATGGCGCTGGGGATGGGCGTGCCCTTACTGTTGCTGGGCACATCCGCCGGTGCGTTGTTGCCAAAAGCCGGAGCTTGGATGGAATCGATCAAGCGGTTCTTTGGCGTATTACTGCTCGGTGTTGCTATCTGGCTGATCTCTCCGGTAATTAACGACGTGGTGCATATGCTGCTGTGGGCGGCGTTGCTGATTATCTCGGCTATTTATCTGCATGCGATCGATCCGCTGCCGGAACGCGCTTCGGGTTTGCAGAAATTTCTCAAAGGCATCGGCGTTATTGCTTTGCTGGTGGGTGTAGCAATATTAATCGGCGTGTTATCCGGCAGCCGCGATGTGTTGCAGCCGTTGTCAAAACTGAACTTGGCAGCAGATGCGGCAAACGGTCAAGAGACCGCTGTTTCAAGTTATCCGGCTTTACCTTTCCAGGGGGTGAAAACAGTTGCGGAATTGGATGAGCAAATCCGCCAATCCAAAGGCAAGCACGTGATGGTCAGATTTCATGCGGATTGGTGTGTTTCCTGCAAGGAAATGGATCGTTTTACGTTGTCCGATGCCAAGGTGCAATCGCGTTTGAAGGATGTCGTGCTGCTGCAAATCGATGTGACCGACGGTACACCGGATGATGCGGCTTTATTGAAACGATTCAAGCTGTTTGGGCCACCGGGCATTCTATTTATCAATCGTCAGGGCAACGATGTTTCTGATATTAAAGTGATCGGTTTTCTGAATAAAAACGATTTCTTAACCGTGCTGAACGCCGTTTTGATTTAGGCATGCATCAAACCTGGCAGCAGGTTTCTGCAGATTGAAAATTATCTAAGGAAGTGAAGTAGCGATGCCAAAATCTAAACTTCTTGCGCTGTATTTGCGCGCACTAAAACCCAATATCAAGTTTATTCAAGCAGGAAAACTATCAAAGGATTTCGTGATGTCAAAATTTAAGCAGATTTTTTTGTATGTTTGTGTCGCATTATTTGCACTGGGAGCAGGCTCATTTCTGCGATCGGTATTGACGGAGTCTTATCAGGTTGAATTATCCAGTGCAGAAAGCCAGCAAGGTGCAAAAGCGATTCTGGAAGCCAATTTACCGGATATTCACGGCGAAAATCAGGCCGTTTCACAGTGGCTTGGAAAAGTCCTGGTGGTGAATTTCTGGGCTACCTGGTGTACACCTTGCCAAGAGGAAATCCCTGAGTTTATCGAGGCGCAGGAAAAATACCGCGCGCAAGGATTGGTGTTTGTCGGCATCGCGCTGGATCAAGCCGACAAAGTGAAAATGTTCAGCCAGGAATTCAACATCAATTATCCCGTACTGGTCGGCAGCATGGACGCGTGGTCGCTGGCTGCGGCTGCTGGCAACCGCATGTCGGTATTGCCGTATACCGTGGTTATTAACCGTTCCGGTGAAATTGTGGAAACCTACGTAGGCCGCGTCAGCCTCAAAAAATTGGAAAAATTGGTTCTGCCGTTACTCAAGGAAAATTCACCAGCGCAGCCGTCAGAAAAAACCAGTTAATAGTTGGGCATCTATTGTGCAAGCATTTCAAAAAAACAATTGCAAGCCGTGATATTCAGGTAATATTTATTGCAGGAATAGAATGCTTTTTATACTGGTATGCACGCGAGCTACTCTGTCCATACAAAACCTCGCATTCTGATTTTGCGAATACTTACCGGAATTCAATAACACTGTTAATTTTGAATTGAATCAAGTTCAGAAGGCAGTAGCGCAAGGGTCTTTAATCTAAATGTGACGAGGGATATTTTTCCAATATTCATTTAGGAGAACCTCATCATGGTAAAACTTGATCGTAATAGCCGTTTCGTTGTTTTCTTTTTAGTTGTGCAGATGGCTTTCTTCCCGGCTTGCACGTCGGCGCCTAAGTATGAGGGAAGCACAGAGCAATACGATGATATTGTCATCACCACCAAGGTTCACGAAGCCATTATCGATGAGCTCTCCTTACGGCCTTTCGAAATCAATGTCAGAACCGTGAAGGGCGTGGTCGAACTCAGTGGTACCGTCAATTCTCGCGACGATATCGATAGAGCGATGGCGGTTGCACGCGGTGTCAGTGGCATTCGGTTTATCAAGAATGATATGCGAACCCAAGGAACCGGTGATTATTAATTTTGTTTGTACCCATGAATTGCAAGTTGTATGGAAAACAAAAACTTGCAATTCATTCCTGCCTCAATGGCGCGATGAGTTGTTGTGCCGGTCATCGTTAATGCAAAATTACCCAATCAAACACGCCATTGGCTGACATTGTACTGATCGTCCATTTTTTGTATGTGCTGTTTGTAGTTGGAAGCCTGCCCGTCATTTGGCTGGGCGCGTGGTTTAAGCTGCGCTTTGTCAGCAATCCATGGTTTCGTTATTTACATCTTGGCGCGATTGTATTGGTCGTGACGGAATCTTTGATGGGTGTCGTTTGCCCGTTGACCGCATGGGAAAATAGCTTGCGCCAGGTTGAAACCGGCGGCAGTTTTATTCAGCATTGGCTGCATCGCATCATGTTTTACGATGCGCCGGAGGGTGTGTTAACAGCGGTTTATATTGTGTTTGCCGGTTTGGTCGCGATGACGTTCAAATGGGTGCCGCCCGTGCACGGAAATCGCCGGTCACGATGAAGAAACGAGTGAACGATCGTCCGCTTCTTCCGCGCCAGGGGTTAGCATTTCTTCAATATTGGGTTCAAACGTTTCTTCATCGAACGCCGTGTCACCGTCGATAAAAGGTTGGTCTTGCGCTTTCAGATTGAAGAAATCATAGCGGGAGGTATCGGCCAAATGCGATAGTTGAACGTTCTGTAAGGAACGGAACATGGTTTCCAGGCGGCCGGGGAATTTTTTGTCCCATTGTTGCATCATTTCTTTGATGACCTGGCGTTGCAAGTTCGGTTGCGATCCGCATAAGTTGCAAGGAATAATCGGAAAATCCGCCATTGCCGCATATGCCGCCAAATCCTTTTCTTTGCAGTAAGCTAGCGGGCGGATAACGATATGCTTGCCGTCGTCGCTAACCAGTTTGGGTGGCATCGCTTTCAGCTTTCCGCCATAAAACATATTCAGAAACAAGGTTACGAGGATATCATCGCGATGATGGCCCAATGCAATTTTGGTGGCGCCCAATTCGCTGGCGACGCGGTATAGCACGCCGCGGCGCAAACGCGAGCAAAGGCTGCACGTGGTTTTCCCTTCCGCGATGACGCGTTTTACAACGCTGTAAGTATCTTGTTCGACGATACGGAAAGGCATGCCGATTTCCGTCAGGTAGCTGGGCAGCACCTGCTCAGGAAAACCGGGTTGCTTTTGATCCAGATTGACCGCGATCAGCTCAAATTCCAATGGCGCATGCGCTTGCAGATTGCGCAGGATATCCAATAAAGCATAACTATCCTTGCCGCCGGACAAGCAGACCATCACCCGGTCACCGGCCTCGATCATATTGAAATCAGCAATTGCAGTACCGGTCAGCCGCCGCAAGCGTTTTTGCAGCTTATTGGTATTATATTGTTGTTTTTGTTGCATACTTTATGGGATTCCAGTGGATGAGAATGACCTTTTTAACCCGGTAAAATGCACGATACTGGTGGCGGAATATTAGACAAATAAAGTGGAACAATTTAGCATAGCCGGATTCTAATCAAGACGGATAAACAGGTTCGGGAATTATTTCAGGAGCATTCTATGAACGGGATTATACCATTTGTGGTCTTGGTCTTGTTTTCAACCGGTAGTTACTCGAATACTAACTATTCCAATGTTGAAGTGGATATTGGCAGGCCGGGTGAGGCGGACAAAGTATCCCGTATCATCAAGCTGACACAAGTGGATAATATGTTTTTACCGGCTGAAGTCAAAGTAAATGAAGGCGAAACGATCCGGTTTGTGGTGAAAAATGGCGGCAATCACCCGCATGAAATGTTGCTGGGTTCGATGGCAGAGTTGAAAAAAGTTGCTAATATGCGGCGCATGTATCCTGATAAGGAGCATTCTGAAGCTCATCTGTTGCAACTGGAGCCGGGCGAGCAAAAAGAATTGATCTGGCAATTCACGCGCGTAGGAACGATTGATTTTGCCTGCCCGTTGCCTGGCCATTTTAAGAAGATGCATGGAACAATCATTGTGGAGAAAAAATGAAATTACGAATAGGTGCGATACTGGCAGCCGGATTGTTAGGTGTTGCTGCGCAAGCAGCCGCTACGACCACGGTTGATGTTTATAAAAGCCCGACCTGCGGCTGTTGCGCTAAATGGGTCGATCACATGCGAGATCACGGTTTTACCGTAAAAACGCACGATGTGGGCAATAAGGAAATCCGCAAAAAATCGGGTATTTCCGAATCCCTCGGCTCTTGCCATACCGCGTTGATCAACGGTTATGCGATTGAAGGGCATGTACCGGCGCCGGACATCATCCGCTTATTGAAAGAAAAACCGAAGGCGGTTGGATTATCCGTTCCCGATATGCCGCACGGCACACCGGGTATGGAAGGCAGCGGACGGGTCGATCCGTATAATGTTCTGCTGATCGAAGAAAAGGATCAAGCGCGCAAGGATACGAAGATCTATCACCGCTACGACCCTTATGCCAAGAAAGCCTCGCAAGAAGCCGAACCGGCAAATCCTGAGCCGGAGAAAAGCGGTTCTGTGATGCGCTTGAAGTAGCAACGGCTTTTTCATGATCGTGCGTAATGTGGTGCTCTGCATTTTTGCTGCAACGATGCTGGGCTGCGGTAATTCTGCGCCGCCCGGCGTTTTTTCCAGTCAGCATCAGGTTGATAGCAAGACGGGCTTAATAAAGCGGAATTTGGATCAAGCGCAAGTCAAACGCGGTGAGAGTGTCTATAACGCCAATTGCATCGGCTGCCATGGACCTAACGGCGAAGCAACTCCGGAATGGCGTAAACCTGGCGCGGATGGAAAATATCCGCCACCGCCATTGGATAGCACCGCGCATGCCTGGCATCATTCGACCGATGTTCTGAAAAAAACGATACTCAAAGGAACACCGCCTGAAATCGGCTCGATGCCAGCGTGGGAAGGTAAGTTGACCGAACAGCAAGTGGATGATGTGATCGTCTGGATAAAATCGCTGTGGTCGGACGAAATTTATGACATCTGGTTCAAGAATTTTGAAGGAAAGTAGCAGTAGCACCGCTGATGATCGTCATTCTTCCGTTTTTTGTTCCAGTGATCTTATTTGTTCCAGGATAACCTGTTTTTCATTTTCCAGTTCCGTGAAGTGCGCATACAGCCGGTTTAAGTCGGCTGTATATTTTTCAATCCGTTGATCCCTTTCTTGTTTCTGCTGCATTAAATTATTGTAATTAGGCACCGGAATACTTTGTCCAGGTGTGCTCGGCAGCGGTATATTCATGGGAGGCTCAGCCATGTCATTGCGGCGTAATTCTTGAATCATCATGAATTGCTGTTGAATGGATTGAGATTCTTGCTGTATGCGAGCTAACGCTTTTTCCAGCTGACGTGATTGTTTTTCCGTATCCGCCGTACCCTTATCCTCATCAGCCCAAGCCGCGATGGAAAAAGTCAGTGCCAGCAAAAAAAGAATTGTTCGCATGGTATACGTGCCTATTCAAAAGAAGAATTACTGCAAGTGTTTCACGCCCAAAAAGCAGCATCTTCCATTCTACACGCCGGTTGATTCGATGCGCTAATGTCGTGCCACTTGCGATGGCTTCAGTGTAATGGGTCAGCCAGCTTTTTTGTGAGTTTGTTTGTCTTGTTGATTGAAATATCTCAATAATCCTCAATACTTGGAATAGTGATTATTTCGATTTACTCAATCACTTAAACTTTGCTTCATTCTAGATGCGATCCGGCGGGTCAATTTCCCGGAATTTTCTGAATAATTTTGCCTATAATGGTGTACAAATGCTGAGGTGGCGCTAAGTAGTTCTACTCCATTTATCCATCCGGATGATACATTTTCCAATACCACAATAATCTGACACGAATAAATGAAAACCCCAAAGGAACAGCACACGCCGATGATGCAGCAATATTTGCGCATCAAGGCGCAGCATCCGGACATGCTGATGTTTTACCGCATGGGGGATTTCTATGAATTATTTTTTGACGATGCGGAAAAAGCGGCAAAACTGCTGGGGATCACGCTGACACAACGCGGCGCTTCTGCCGGGGAGCCGATCAAAATGGCGGGCGTGCCCTACCATGCGGCCGAGCAATATCTGGCAAAGCTGGTTAAGGCGGGCGAATCCATTGCGATCTGCGAGCAGGTCGGAGATCCGGCGACCAGTAAGGGGCCGGTAGCCCGCGAAGTGACGCGCATCATCACACCGGGAACGCTGACCGATGCGGCATTGCTGGAAGATAAGCGCGATTGCATCTTATTGGCGCTGTCGATACAGGAATCGACCTTGGGGTTGGCTTGGTTGAATCTCGCGGCGGGGCAGTTACGCGTGCTGGAAACGGCGCCGCACAATCTGCTCAGCGAGCTGGAGCGTTTGCAACCGGCGGAGATTCTTTTGCCCGAGTCATTGAATTTGCCCGAAATACAAGGAAGGAACTGGGCGTTGAAGCGTTTGCCGCTATGGCAGTTCGATCACGACAGTACGCGCAATACACTGACGCGGCAATTTGCAACCCATGATCTCAGCGGTTTCGGTTGCGAGGACTTGTCCACCGCGCTGTGCGCCGCCGGAGCATTATTGGAGTACACGCGCCTGACGCAGGGATCCGCCGCACCCCATATTTCGTCGTTGCAAGCGGAGCGGGAGAGTATTTATGTGCGTATGGATGCCGCAACGCGCCGCAATTTGGAAATTTCCGAAACGATACGCGCCGAGCGATCGCCGACGTTGCTGTCGTTGCTCGACACCTGCGCCACCAATATGGGCAGCCGCTTGCTGCAATTCTGGCTGCATCATCCGCTGCGCGATCGCACCGTCATTCAACAGAGGCTCGATAGCGTGGCAGCGTTGACCGGAGAAAACGGGCAGCATCATTATGCGGCCGTGCGCGTTCTGCTGCGGCAATGTGCCGATATCGAACGGATAACTGCGCGTATTGCGCTGAAATCGGCGCGGCCAAGGGATTTATCGGGTTTGCGCGACAGTTTGAAACTGTTGCCGCAAGTCATCCTGGCTGCCGCCCACTGTAACAGCGAGCGCATCGGCCAATTGCTTCACGTCATGCAGATTGAACCCGCAGTGGTTGAGTTACTGAGCCAAGCCTTGTTGCCGGAGCCAGGCGTGGTGTTGCGCGAAGGTAATGTCATTGCCGATGGTTTCGACGCCGAGCTCGATGAGTTACGTGCGCTGCAAAACAATTGCGGTGAATTTCTATTGCAACTGGAAATGCGCGAAAAGGAACGCACCGGCATTCCCAACCTGAAGGTGGAATATAATCGTGTGCATGGTTTTTATATCGAAGTCACGCATGCGCACAGCGAGAAAATTCCCGACGATTACCGCCGCAGGCAAACGTTAAAGAATGCCGAGCGCTACATTACACCGGAACTGAAGACCTTCGAAGATAAAGCCTTATCTGCGCAAGACCGGGCGCTGGCGCGGGAAAAATATTTGTACGAGGGATTATTGAATGTGCTTGCCCAGTATATTCATGCGCTGCAAAAAATCGCCGCGAGCGTCGCGGAAATCGATGTTCTGTGCGCATTCGCCGAACGTGCGCAAGCCCTCGATTATGCCGCTCCGCAGTTAGCCGGTGAGGATGTGTTTATCATCGACACCGGCCGTCATCCGGTGGTGGAACAGCAGGTGGAAAATTTTGTCGCCAATGATGTGCAGCTGGGCGGCGAGCAAAGCGGGAAACCGCGTATGCTGATGATTACCGGTCCCAACATGGGCGGCAAATCGACCTACATGCGGCAAATTGCGTTGATTGCCTTGCTGGCGCATTGCGGCAGTTATGTGCCGGCAAAAGCAGTGCAAATGGGAATGCTGGATCAAATCTTTACTCGCATCGGTGCTGCCGACGATCTGGCCAGCGGACGCTCGACGTTTATGGTGGAAATGACGGAAACCGCCAACATTCTGCATAACGCCACGGCGCACAGTCTGGTGTTGATGGATGAAGTCGGGCGCGGCACGTCGACATTTGACGGTTTGGCTTTGGCGTTTGCCATTGCGCGCCATTTACTGGTCAAGAACCGCAGCTTTACCCTTTTTGCCACGCATTATTTTGAATTGACCAAGCTTGCGGAAGAATTCAAGCAGCTCCAAAACGTGCATTTGGATGCGGTCGAGTATAAGCACCGCATTGTTTTTCTGCACAAGGTTGCCGAAGGACCCGCCAGTCAAAGTTATGGCCTGCAAGTGGCTGCACTCGCGGGCGTTCCCGATGCGGTGATCAAGCTGGCGAAAAAACACTTGATTAAATTGGAACAGGAAAGTGTGAAGCAAGAACCGCAATTGGATCTGTTTTCTGTTTCGATGGCCGGACCGCAAGAGGAAAGCGTGCAAGAACATCCCGTCATTACCATGCTGCAAAACCTTGCGCCGGACGAATTGAATCCCCGGCAGGCATTGGAACAACTCTATTTATTGAAAGAAGCCCTGGGGGCCGCAGATAACAGCTAGTTTTTATCACCCCAGCGTAATTTTTGCTGCATTAATGCTCATGCTCATGCCCATGTCCATGTGCGCCGTGAACATGCTCATGCGCGATTTCTTCCTCAGTGGCCGGACGCACATCCGTCACGGTGCAGGAAAAATTCAACCGCATCCCGGCGAATGGGTGGTTACCGTCGACAATAACCGAATCTTCCGTCACGTCAGTGACTTTGTAGAGAATAAAATCATCGGAATCTTCCGCGCCACCTTCGAAGTGCATGCCGATTGAGACATTATCAGGGAAGGAATTGCGCGGCTCCACGCGGATTAATTCAGCGTCATACTCACCGAAAGTATCTTCCGGTTCCATCGAAACCGTGCAGGAATGACCAACCTCCTTTTCATGCAACGCTTCTTCAACCAAGGGAAAAATACCGCCATAGCCACCGTGTAAGTAACTGATCGGTGTATCTGTTTTCTCCAGAACTTTTCCCGAAGTGTCCGACAATTCATAGTTGAGTGAGACCACGGTATCTTTTAAAACGCGCATGTTATGTTTATCCTCGCTTTGGTAATTGCAAAATTAAAAAACTTCTAATAATCAAGACGATTATTGGTTACTAAAACTTATATTGAATAGGCGCCCATTATACGCATAAAGCTATTTTTTTCCTGCAAAACAAGAGATCAACCATAGTTTTTGAGCATTTTCCGGGCAGCCTGATAATCGGGGTAAATCGTCTCAACCAGTCCCCAAAACGCCTTCGAGTGATTCATCTCAATCAAATGCGCCAGTTCATGCACAACAACGTAATCGATCAAATGCAGCGGCAGTTGGATCAAGCGCCAGTTGAGCGTGACAAGACCACGGCTGTTGCAGCTGCCCCAGCGGGTTTTGGCGCGTGACAGGCGGAACGGCGGCGGGGGTACATTCAATGCCGGAGCATAGATTGCAA
Source organism: Proteobacteria bacterium ST_bin16 (assembly GCA_002083595.1). GTDB lineage: Bacteria > Pseudomonadota > Gammaproteobacteria > Burkholderiales > Nitrosomonadaceae > Nitrosomonas. The sequence goes on from MSXT01000009.1 coordinate 84,881, forward strand.
TGCGTTCTTTGAAGCACGCAATCGCTTGCTGGCCGTACCAGGCCATGACGAATTGCTCGATTTGGCGGGGATTGAGTTGCGCCAGGGATTGTCTCGCTGCTTCACGGGTAATTTGCCGCGCCATGTCGATCTCGCCAGATGGTTTCAGTGCGATGCGCCACGGTTCACCGAGCAACGGATAGGCCGCATCATGCGTCCACGTTAATGCGAGGCTTTTTTTGGCTTGCCATTGATCGAGCTTTTTCGTGATCCAACCGGCTTTTTCCCGCAGAACGGTATCGATGTGCGGGAGCGCGGTTTGCAGCGGCGCGCTGATGCGCAAACCGTGGTGATCAATTTGTAAACCGATCGATTTGCGCTGGCAACGTTTGAGTGTGTAGGTGATTTCCCGGCCGTTGAGCGTCGTAGTGGCTTGCACGAGCACGTTAGGGTTCTTGCGGGTTTTTCCGGCCGATGCGCAGCATTTCAGCTTCAATCCACGCTTCCACTTGTGCGTTCAATTCCCCGGCTTCCATGCCGGTGGGATCGATCGGCTGGCCGATGCTGACGGTAATCGTGCCAGGGTGTTTGACGAAAGAATTCCGTCCCCACAACTCACCGGCATTGTGTGCGACTGGTACTACCGGCACATTGGTGTGCGTCGCCAGCCAAGCACCGCCGATGCGGTATTTGCCGCGTTGTCCGGGCGGGATGCGCGTGCCTTCGGGAAAGATCACGATCCAGAATCCTTGTTGCAAGCGGTCCTTGCCTTGCTCGACAATTTGTTCTAAAGCTTTCTTCCGCGCGCTGCGGTCGATGGCGATCGGGCTGGTCATCGCCAATCCCCAGCCGAAAAACGGGATGCGCAGCAGCTCTTTTTTCAGCACCCACACCTGTGGCGGAAAGATTTCCTGGAAAGCCAAGGTTTCCCACGCCGATTGGTGTTTGGAGAGCACGATGCTCGGGGTTTTCGGGATATTTTCCGCGCCGATGATGCGATAGCGGATGCCGCACAAGTGCCACAACAGAAACAGCATGATGCGCGTCCAGCTTGAGGTCACGCGGTAGCGGTTATGCGGCGACAGTGGAAAACAAGCGAGCGTAAAAATGGCATACGGCGGCGTAATGATGATTTGCAGCAGCATGTACAGCGCCGAACGGAAAATGGCCACTCTTATTCTTCTCCAACCAGCGCATCGGCCACGGCGGCGAGATTGGCGAAAATCTGCGTATGCGCGGGAATTTCCTGAGCGGCGCGCGTTGTTTCTCCATTGCCGGTCAGCACCAGTATCGGTATCGCGCCGATTGCCGCAGCCGCTTGTAAATCCTTCAACGAATCGCCGACGGCAGGGATATTTTTTAAATTGACGCCATAACGCTGCATGATTTCACCAAACAAACCGGTGGCCGGTTTGCGGCAGGAGCACTTATCCGCGTTGGTATGCGGGCAGAAGAATATCGCATCGATGCGCCCGCCTGCGTGATTGACTGCTTTGTACATTTTGTCATTGATGGCGTTGTAAGTCGCCATATCGAGCAAGCCGCGCCCGATGCCCGATTGGTTGGTGGCGATGACCACGCGATACCCGGCATGCGTCAAGCGGGCAATCGCTTCCAGACTGCCGGGGATTGCAATCCATTCATCCGGCGTTTTGATAAACGTGCCACTGCTCTGATTAATCACACCGGTTTGGTCGAGGATGATCAGTTTCATATCAGCTGGCCAATTTGGAAAGATCGGCGATTTGATTCATCGTCTGATGCAGTTGCTTCAGCAAAGCAAGGCGGTTGTTGCGCAATCTTTCATCGTCGACGTTCACCATCACGTGATCGAAAAAGGTATCGACCGGAGCTTTCAACGTTGCCAGCAGTTGCAGCGAAGCGGTGTAATCACCGGCGGCAAAAGCTTTTTTGGTTTGCGGCTCAATGTCTTGTAACGCTTGATAAAGCGCTTGCTCATCAGTTTCCGGCAACCAATCAGGATTGACGGCATCAGCGATAGCACCTTCGGTCTTTTTAAGAATATTGCCGACGCGCTTGTTAGCAGCCGCGAGACTGACCGCTTCCGGTAATGCGGTAAACGCTCGCACGGCGGCGAGACGTTTGGGAATATCGCTTAAATGCTGTGGATTCAGACTGAGCACGGCGTCGACTTCCTGGGCGGTGTAGCCTTGCTCGCGTGAACTGCTCACGAGGCGCTCGTAAATAAAAGCTTGTAATTTTCTAGGTAATTCTGGAAATTCATCAGTTGAATAGCTAGCTTGAGTTAAATTAAGCGCCGTTCTTCGAACGGCAACACCCTCAATAGAATTACTCGAGTTTTCCCATTGCGTCAAAACTGCGGGGTCATTAATGATTTTAATTACTTGCTGAATCAATTCATTCAACTTAAATGGCAGCGCTTCCTCATATGGCAAACGAATCTCGATCAAGATGCGAATAATACCTAACGCGTGACGACGTAGGGCAAAAGGATCTTTATCACCAGTTGGAAATTCACCAATGTTAAACATATCAACTAACGTTGCTAGCTTATCCGCTAGCGCCAAACAAACTCCCACCGGGTTACGCGGCAACTCATCACCGGCAAAGCGCGGTTTATAGTGATCCTCGATGGCAAATGCAATATCATCGCTTAAACCTTCATTCTGTGCGTAATAACGTCCCATGATGCCTTGCAGCTCGGGAAACTCCCCAACCATATCGGTCAATAAATCCGCTTTGGCTAGTGTGGCGGCTTTATGAACCTTATTTTCCAAATCCTTACCACCCTGTTGTTCACCAATCATGCCTGCAATCATGGTAGCGATGGCACGCACATAGTGCATGCGCAAACCCTGCATACCCAGTTTGTTGTGATAAACAACTCTATCCAGTTCCGGCGAACGCGATTCCAGCGTTTTTTTGCAATCCTGGTCGAAGAAAAATTTGGCATCGGCAAGGCGTGAGCGTACTACGCGTTCGTTACCGGTGATGACTTGCGAGGGATCGGCGGGGCGGATATTGGAAACCAGCAGGAATTTGTTCGCTAGTTTCCCTTGTGCGTCGAGCAGCGGGAAGTATTTCTGGTTTGCTTTCATGGTCAGAATCAGGCATTCCTGCGGTACTTGCAAAAACTCCGCGTCGAATGTGCCAACCAGCACGTTCGGATGTTCGACCAATGCGGTGACTTCGTCGAGCAATGCCCCATCGTCGACCGGTGTGAGATGCTGCTGCGCGGCAGCGGCTGCCAGCTGGCGGGCGATTTCCGCGCGGCGCTCGGCGAAACCGGCGAGCACGGCGCCTTCGGTGGCCAGTCGTTGCGCGTAACTATCGGCGTCGCGCACTACGATGGGATTCTCTTTCGCCTCAAAGCGATGCCCCTGGGTTTCCCGCCCTGCTTGCAAGCCGAGAATATTCACCGGAACGATGTCCGCACCATGCAATGCAGTCAGTGCGTGCGCGGGACGCACAAAATTGACGCTGTTCCAGCCGTCGGCTAACTGGTATGTCATTACTTTGGGGATCGGTAACTTGCCGATCGCTTCCTCTAACGCTTTTTGCAGTCCATCGGTCAGCGATGTGCCTTTGACGGTAATGTCCAGAAACAGCGTTTCGGTCTTGCCATCCATTGCGCGCTGGAGTTGCGGCACAACCGTAGCATCCGCGCCGAGGCTGGTCAGTTTTTTCAATAACGGTGGCGTTGCCCGCCCTTCGGCGTCCAGACCGACTTTGACCGGCATCAGTTTTTGCGTGACCGCTTGATCGGCGGCTTGCGCCGCGACGTTGGCGATATGCACCGCCAATCGTCTCGGGGTTGCATACGACGTGATGGTTGCGTCGTGCGCGATCAATCCTTGCGCTTTCAGACTGTCAGCCAGCAATTGCGCAAAACTGGCACCCAGCTGTTTCAGTGATTTGGGCGGCAATTCCTCGACCAATAATTCAACCAGCAGATTCTTGCTCATGATGCGGATTCCTGCATGTCGGGCATTTGTGCGACCCATTCGCGCGGCGCCATCGGGAAAGGCGGATTGAGGTTTTTACGGCTGTCGTAATAGGCTTTGGCGACTTGGCGCGACAGATTGCGGATGCGCCCGATATAGGCGGCGCGCTCGGTGACGGAAATCGCGCCGCGCGCATCGAGCAGATTGAACGTATGCGCTGCTTTCAATACTTGCTCGTAGGCTGGCAATGCCAACTGCTGTTCGATGAGATGATTGGCTTGCGCTTCGTGCTTGCCGAACGCCAGAAACAGAAATTCGGTGTCGCTGTGCTCAAAGTTATATTTAGATTGCTCGACTTCGTTTTGATGATACACGTCGCGGTACGTCAAACCTTTGGTCCAGGTTAGATCGAACACGCTTTCCACGCCCTGCAAATACATCGCGAGGCGCTCCAATCCGTAGGTGATTTCGCCGGTGATCGGTTTGCAATCGATGCCGCCGACTTGCTGGAAATAAGTGAATTGCGTGACTTCCATGCCGTTCAGCCAGGTTTCCCAGCCCAAACCCCACGCGCCCAAGGTCGGATTTTCCCAATCGTCCTCGACCAGACGCACGTCATTCTGCGTCAAATTAAATCCCAGTTTGCACAGCGAATCGAGATACAAATCCAGAATATTTTTCGGCGCCGGTTTCAGCACGACCTGAAACTGATAATAATGCTGCAAGCGATTGGGATTGTCGCCGTAACGACCGTCTTTGGGACGGCGCGCCGGTTGCACATAAGCGGCTTTCCACGGTTCGGGGCCGATGGCGCGCAGAAAAGTGGCGGTATGGCTGGTGCCCGCGCCCACTTCCATATCGTACGGCTGTAAAATCGCGCATCCCTGCTCGTTCCAATATTGCTGCAAGGTCAGGATAATTTCCTGGAAGGTCAATGTCGGCATGAAAAGTCGAGTTTTATCGCCATTAAAAGAAAAATTATGCGGATTTTACCGGGTTTTCCATGCCGCGCGAAAGGCGGATAGTAAACCGATGCACAATAACAACCCGGCCAGCCCTAGCACCGGGTAATTTCCCATGCGCACATACGGTGTCGCGCCGGTAAAGCCTTGCGCCAATCCATGCAGCGCCGCGGTGGTGAAAATTTCGATGGTTTGCAACACCCTGCCACGCTCGTCGATGATCGCGGTTACACCAGTATTCGTGGCACGCAGCATATAGCGTCCGGTTTCCAAGGCGCGCATTTGCGAAATCTGCAAGTGTTGCTGTGGCCCGATCGAGCGGCCGAACCAGGCATCGTTGCTGACATTGACCAGCATCGTGGCTTGCGGCAATTGATAGATAATTTCTTCGCCAAATACATCCTCGTAACAGATATTGATTGCCACGCGCTGCCCGGCTAAGTCCATCGGCTGCTGATCCAAACCGCCGCGCGAAAAATCGGACAGCGGAATTTGCAGTACTTGAATCACCCAGCCAAAAAGCGGCTTGAACGGAATAAATTCGCCGAACGGAACCAGGTGATGCTTGCGGTAACTCTGTTCCGGCGCGGTACCGAAGCTGAACATAGTGTTGTAATATTCGTTGCCCTCGCGGCCAGTGCGCTCGGCCAGGCCGATCAACACGTCGCCGTTGTTATTCTTGGCATGCTCGGCCAGATACGACAAATACAGTGGCGGCACGGTATCGCTGAACAACGGAATGGAAATTTCCGGCGTCACGATCAAGCGGCTATCGCTTTGCACGATCAGCTTTGCATACGTTTCCATGGTGCTTTCCAGGTGATCTTCACGCCACTTCATGTCTTGCGGAATATTACCTTGCAGTAAACTCACGCTAACCGGTTCTCCCTCCGGTTTAACCCAGTCGATCAACTGCAAGCCATACCCGCCGCACCACATCAGCAGCAAAGGCAAGGCGTAACGCCATTTTTTAATTCCCTGATCAAACCAGAAGAAAAGCAAGGCCGCGCTGAAGATCAGCAAAAACGAAATACCGTACACACCGAAAACCGGCGCAAAACCTGCCAAGGGACTCACCGGCGCTTGCGAATAGCCCAGCGCCAGCCAGGGAAAACCGGTAAACAACGTGCCGCGCAACCATTCCGACAGCACCCATAAAGCCGCCGCCAGCGCTGCCCACAGAAAGGGCGAAGTCAGGCGGGATCGCGTCAGAAGCCAAAAACCCAAAGCCGGAAACAACGACAGGTAAGCGCAGAGTACGATCAATGCAACCACCGCGATGGGCATCGGCATGGCGCCAAAATCGTGCAAGCTGACGTAGATCCAAGTGACTCCGGCACTAAACAACCCCATGCCGAAACCGAATCCCAATGCGGCATTTTTCAGCGGGCTTTGGCTTTTGTGGCACAATCCCAGCAATACAGCCACGGTGATGACCGGCACCGGAAAAAGATAGAAAGGCGCAAAACCGAGGACGGTCAGCATGCCCAGCAGAAAAACAATAATCAGTTGTAACAAAGGATTTTTCAATCGAGTCCAATTAGCGATGAAGATGGAGAAAACGGTCAGCCGCCGGAAATTAACGGATGCCATAGAAACTGCACTGAACTTTCATATTTTAATGGTGTTCTCAGCATTTGCTTTATCATAAATTAACCCGTGACATCTTTGCGTACAATTTTAATCTTACTTTTCCGGGTGACATTCCATACGACTTGTGCTAAATAATTATTTATTCACTTTATTGCCGGTATAAAAGTAGAATATGCGCACTGTTTTGCGTAACATCCGGTCTTGAATCCAGCGCACGGCTGCACGAAAAATGACTGAATGCTAAATGATTTAATGAATCCTGCGAATGCGGCACGGAAGTTGTACGTTTTATCTTATATTTGAAAATCAATCGGATTTCTCATGAAATTTAAAATTCTATGCGTGTTATTGCTGTCCGGACTTACTGCCTGCGCGCAGCTTCCTTCCAACAAGGAGGCAGAAAAAACAGGGGAATCCGCCGATCCGGAAGAAGTCAGCCAGCTGAATTTACCTAAGCAAGAGCTGACTGCACCCATTCTGTTTGATTTTTTAGTTGGCGAGACCGCATTGCAGCGAGGCAGCTTGGATATTGCGGTCAACCGCTATGTCAAGCTGGCCAAAACGACGCGCGATCCCCGCATCGCCAAGCGTGCCACGGAAATTTCCCTGCATGCCGGCAATCCCTTTGCGGCGGAACAAGCGGCCACCCTGTGGGTTGGACTCGAGCCTGATTCCGTCGATGCGCGTCAAACCATCGCCGCATTGCTGGTCAATCTGGGCAAGCTGGATGCCGCGCGGCCCCATCTCGAAAAACTGTTGGCTACGGAAAAAGAGGGCGTCGGCAATGCCTTCATGCAGCTCAACCAGTTGTTGTCACGCAATCCGGACAAAACCGCGACACTGCAATTGATACAGCAGCTTTCGCAACCGTATAAGGATGTTCCGGAAGTTCATTTCGCCATTTCCCAGGCAGCATGGTTTGCCAATCAGCATCAGCTGGCACTGGATGAGATGCAGCGTGCGTTGGCTTTGCGCCCCGAATGGGAAATCGCCGCCGTGCATAACGGCAGAATACTGCAACGCGTTTCCGCTGCCGATGCAAGCGAATTCTACCGCGGCTATCTCGATAAATATCCGGAATCCAACGAAGTCAGAGTGGCTTATACCCGGGTATTGATCGGTGCAAGCGAGATTGAACAGGCGCGCGAGCAAGTGCAATGGTTATTGGATAAAAATCCCGAAGACGCCGAAATCACTCTGGCCGCCGGATTATTGGCCACGGAGATGGGTGATTTTGATGTTACGGAAGCCAGTTTCAAAAAGGCACTGACCCTGGGATACAAAGATACCAATGCGGTGTACTTCCACTTGGCGCAGATTTATGAGGAAACCAATCGTCCCGATTTAGCCATGGAAGCATATCAGCAGGTAAAAAGCGGGGGACGTTATTTACCAGCGCAAATCCGTTACGCGGATTTATTGGCATTAAAAGGTCATTTGCAGGAAGCGCGCGCGCATCTGCAAAAACTACCCGCCGCCAATGATCAGCAGGCGGCGCATTTGATCCTGGCGGAAGCGCAGATTCTGCGGCGCTCCAAGGCTCACCAAGAAGTCTACGACTTGCTCGATGCAGGATTAAAGAAACTGCCGGATTATCCCGAGCTGCTTTATGATCGCGCCCTGGCAGCCGACAAGCTGGGTAAATTTAAAATCCTGGAACAGGATTTGCGCAAATTGATCAAGCTAAAACCGGAAAATGCGCATGCCTATAATGCGCTGGGTTACAGCTTTGCTGAGCGCGGCATGCATTTACCGGAAGCGTTGAAATTGATCAGGAAAGCCGTTGAGCTCTCTCCAGAGGATCCCTATATTATGGATAGCTTGGGTTGGGTATACTACCGCATGGGAAATTTCGTGGAAGGATTGAATTTTCTGAATTTGGCATTCGCCGCCCGCCCGGATGCGGAAATTGCGGCGCACTTGGGTGAAGTGCTTTGGGTACAAGGCGCTAAAGACGATGCCAAGAATATATGGCGTACCGCCTTGGAAAAAGATCCGGATAACGAAATCCTGCTGGAAACATTGCAACGCTTAACAAAAAAGAAAGCGATTGATTAAACCGGTTTTCATTGGCATGACCGGTATCTTTTCAAACATCATAAACAGTGCTTTGATCCTTGCCATGAATCTCTGTGAGCCTGTCAGACAATTAAAATGCTAAACACCACTCCAGCACTGGAATTCAAAAGCAGTACTTTTTTCGCGCCCATCTTGATTCTTTACACCAACGATCTGGCTGCAATCGAACAGACGCTGCATGAAAAAATCAACCTGGCGCCGGAATTCTTCAAAGATTCTCCACTGATTATCGATTTGCGCGAATTAAACAAACAGAATCTGGATATCGATTTCACGCAGATCATCCAGCTGTTGCGCAGAGTCAGTTTTTTTCCGGTTGGTATCCGCGGCGGCAATGAGAACCAGAATAAACAGGCGCGCGCCTTATTCATTCCGATCGATACGGTGCGCGAGCAAGGAAATACTATCACTATCGGAGCGGAAGCACCCAAACAGGAAACGGCTCCACAGCCTGCCGCACAACCGGAAACAGCCGCGATCAAAGAGCCGGTCCGGCCTATCCCGATTCCGCCGGTTGCCGCAACGGCAACCTTGGTGACGCAGCCGATCCGCTCGGGACAACGAATTTACGCAGCCGGGGATTTGATCATTTTGTCGCAGGTTAGCGCCGGCGCCGAAATTATGGCCGAAGGCAATATACACGTCTATAATACGTTAAGAGGGCGCGCTTTGGCGGGCGTTCATGGCAATACAGCCGCCCGGATATTTTGTTTTGATCTACAGGCAGAGCTCATTTCCATCGCGGGAGATTATAAAACCAGCGAGGACTTGAACAAACAAACATACAAGAATCCCGTACAGATATACTTGCAGAATCATGCGTTAATCATAAAAGAGATCGCTTAAGACCAAACAGGCAAAGGAGGCTCAATTGGCAAGAATTATAGTCGTGACATCAGGCAAGGGTGGCGTTGGTAAAACAACTACAAGCGCAGCAATTGCTATGGGGCTGGCGAAAAAAGGGCATAAAACAGCGGTCATCGATTTTGATGTGGGCCTGCGGAATCTGGATTTGATTCTTGGCTGCGAACGCCGGGTTGTTTATGATTTTATCAATGTGATCAACGGTGAAGCCAGTCTCAATCAAGCGCTCATCCGCGATAAGAACTGCAATCTGCTGTATATCCTGCCGGCATCGCAAACACGCGACAAAGATGCGCTGACACAGGAAGGCGTAGGCAAGGTTTTAGACGAATTATCCAAGGATTTTGAGTATATTGTGTGCGACTCTCCTGCCGGTATTGAGAAAGGCGCCAATCTGGCGCTTTATTTTGCCGACGATGCATTTGTCGTTACCAATCCGGAAATTTCTTCCGTCCGCGATTCGGATCGCATGCTGGGGATTCTATCCAGTAAATCACGCCGGGCCGAAAGGAGTGAAGAGCCCATTAAAGAGTATTTATTACTGACCCGGTATGATGCCGACAGGGTTAAGCTGGGTGAAATGCTGAGTCTGGAGGATGTGCAGGAAATCCTGTCGCTGGAATTATTGGGCATTATTCCCGAATCGAAATCGGTTCTATCCGCATCAAACGCAGGTATGCCGGTCATTCTGGATGAAAAGAGCGAAGCCGGTCAGGCCTACGCCGATGTCGTGGCGCGTTACTTGGGAGAAAAACTGCCGCATCGGTTTATCGATGGTAAACAAGGGTTTCTCAGAAGGCTATTCGGAGGAAGAAAATGAGTTTACTGGGCTATTTCAGATCATCTAAACCTAAAACCGCTTCGTTGGCGAAAGAGAGATTACAAATTCTGGTTGCGCATGAGCGCAGTTACCGCAATCAACCTTCGTATTTGCCGCAATTGCAGAAAGAGCTGTTAGAGGTTATCCGGAAGTACGTGAACGTTGATCAAGACGCGATATCGGTTAACTTTGAACAAGACGAGAATCAGGAAACGCTGGAACTCAACATCGTGCTGCCTGATTTTCAACAAACCAATAAATCGATCAACAGTTAAAAGTTTAAGCACATTCACTGCCGTTGGTAATTGCGAATTGATGTCAGCCCGTTTTAATAGTGAATTACCAGCAAACGGATGCAGAATTCAGCCGTGGAAAGTTACTCTGGGAATTCTGGTCAGTTGTATTTTTCCGCTATTTTCCGGCTGCCAGCTTTTACCCGTTCAAACGCAACCCGAAGCGGCCGTCACGACCATCCAGACAGAGCCTGTTGCGGGTGCGCATAACGCAGTTGCCCCTGATTTCAACATCCTGGGCAGAATAGCGATTCAAGACGAGAATCAAAGTTTTTCCGGCAGTTTCCGCTGGCAACATCTGTCAACCGGCGATGAAATTTTGTTATTTACACCGTTAGGCCAAGCGGTTGCGGAAATTTCCAAAGATAACGAAGGCGTGCGGCTGATCACCTCTAAATTGGAAGCTTTTTATGCCAACGACGTGGAAAGTTTGACGGAAGAAATTCTCGGCTGGCGCCTGCCGCTCAATGGGCTGCAATTCTGGATACAGGGCATGCATTCGCCTGCGAACGCGTCGCAAAAGGATTTCGATAATAAAAATCAGATTATCGCAATCCGGCAAGATGGCTGGCACATTCATTATCAAGGCTTCACGGCGGCACAACCCAACGCCGCAGCGCTTCCCCGGGTGCTGAATTTAGTCTACCAGAAACTGAAAATCCGCTTGGTTGTCGATGATTGGAAAGTTGAATAACCGTTACTGCCGTTAAAGCATAAGCGCTTAATCCCTATTTTTATGTTCACATTTCCCGCTCCTGCCAAGTTGAATCTTTTTTTACATGTCGTTGGCCGTAGACCCGATGGTTATCATTTGTTGCAAACTGTTTTCCGGTTTATCGATTTTTCCGATCAAATCAGTTTCGAGTTACGCGATGACGGCGTTATCAAACTGCACAATCCGATTCCCGGTGTGCCGGAAGAAAAAGATTTATGCGTCCGCGCCGCCAAACTGCTGCAACAGAAAACCGGGACTACGCAGGGTGTGGATATATTTTTACACAAAAAAATCCCGATGGGCGGCGGCTTGGGCGGCGGGAGTTCTGATGCCGCTACCACATTGCTGGCACTGAATCACTTGTGGAAAGTGAATGTAAATCCGGAGCAATTGCTCGAATTAGGGCTCCAACTGGGCGCCGATGTGCCGGTATTTATTTTTGGACAAAATGCCTTCGCTGAAGGAGTCGGTGAAAAACTCGCCGCTATTGAACTGCCACCCGCTTGGTACTTGGTTCTTGTACCACCGGTGCAAGTATCGACCGCAGAGATTTTTACCAGTAAGGAATTGACACGCAACACGATACCCATCACAATACCGCCCTTTTCTGTCTGGCAAGGGCATAACGATTTAGAATTAGTCGTTTGCCGTGCATATCCTGAAGTGGCAAGATGCTTGGAGTGGCTAAAGCGGCTAGAAAATACTACAATAGCGGCGATGAGCGGTTCGGGTGCTTGTGTGTTCGCTGAATTTGCCACGGAACAAGCAGCGCGGGCTGCATTTGAACGGATTCCAGACGATATGAAAGGGTTTGTCGCAAAAGGATTGGAGTGTCATCCGATGCACAAAGCCTTGAATTAAGAATTTAGGGGAGTCGCCAAGTGGTAAGGCACCGGATTTTGATTCCGGCATTCGTAGGTTCGATCCCTACCTCCCCTGCCAGTATTTTGGCTTGGCAGTAGCTCCGAAGCGGAGACTATTCATCCATTCCGATTGAGAATGGATGCGGAATTAAACAAAACTGTGATCATCACAGCTGCTTATTTAACCAGAGAAACCTGTACTCCCATTCCAGCTAGCTAGCGCGAAGAAATATCATGGCTTATGACAGTTTGATGGTCTTTACCGGAACTGCGAATCCCAAATTGGCGGAGGATGCTGTGAAGCATCTCAATATCCATCTGGGGCGCGCTACTGTCGGACGTTTCAGCGATGGTGAAGTCATGGTGGAAATTCTCGAGAATGTGCGCGGTAAGGATGTGTTTGTATTGCAATCCACATGCGCACCCACCAATGACAGCCTAATGGAGATAATGGTCATGGTGGATGCGTTGAAACGCGCATCAGCCAGCCGTATTACCGCTGCAATCCCCTATTTCGGCTATGCCCGTCAAGATAGACGGCCGCGCTCGGCGCGCGTTCCGATTACCGCCAAAGTGGTCGCCAATATGCTAAGCACCGTAGGTATTGACCGGCTGCTCACGATGGATTTGCATTCGGATCAAATCCAGGGTTTTTTCGATATGCCGGTTGATAATATTTATGGCATGCCTATTTTGCTCGGCGATATCTGGAAACATAATTACCAGAATTTAATCGTGGTATCGCCGGATGTCGGCGGCGTAGTCCGCGCCCGCCATCTGGCAAAGCGCTTGGAATGCGATCTGGCCATCATCGACAAACGCCGCCCCAAACCCAATGAAGCAAAAGTCATGAACATCATCGGTGAGGTCAAAGACCGAACCTGTGTGATTATTGATGACATGGTGGATACTGCCAATACGCTGTGTCAGGCAGCCAATGCATTAAAAGAGCACGGCGCGAAAGCCGTGATAGCGTATTCCACACACGCGGTATTATCCGGCAATGCGGTGGAACGCATCCAGAACTCGGCATTGGATAAGCTGGTGGTGACGGATACCATACCATTGCGCGAGGACGCGCAGGCGTGCGATCGCATTTGTCAGTTGAGCATCGCCAATCTGCTGGCGGAAACCATGTTGCGCATCAGCAATGAAAGCTCATTAAGCTCATTATTCATGGAATAAATTAAGTTTTTTTAACCGGTTTGTTTGGTCGCGAACAAACCATCTTTATGGAGTATCACAATGAAAATAGAAATCAGCGCCGATAAGCGCACGTTGCAGGGAAAGGGTGCGAGCCGCCGCCTGCGTGGTTCCGGTAAAGTTCCGGCAATCATTTATGGTGGTGATCAAGTAGCCCAATCAATTGAGATGGATCACAACGATCTGTATCACAAACTCAAGCTGGAAGCTTTTCACGCCTCCGTGTTATCGCTAGAAGTCGCAGGAAAAAAAGAGTCCGTACTGCTGCGCGATATTCAAATGCATCCTTACAAACAGCAAGTACTGCATGTGGATTTTCAACGCGTCGACAAGAATAAGAAAATACACATGAAAGTGCCGTTGCACTTTATCAATGCCGAAGTTGCACCGGGTGTAAAAACCTCCGGCGGTATTGTTTCTCATATCCTGACGGAAGTGGACATCAGCTGTCTGCCCGATGATCTGCCTGAATTTATTTCAGTCGATCTGGCCGAGCTCACTGCCGGACACACGCTGCATTTGAGTGACCTGGTCATGCCTAAAGGCGTAGAAACCGTGGCACTGAGCAAAGGCGATAATTTGCCGGTGGTCACGATCGTCATTCCTCGCTCGGTATTGTCCGATGAAGCCGGTTCTGAGGGCGCAGGCGCTGATAAAAAATAAGCTGAGTGAAACACACTGAGCTGTTCTGGAAATTGGACAAATCTGCCGGGGTTGCAATATACACCGGCAGATTTTTCGTTTCTGGGGATGCTCTCAGTAACCCGATAAATTCTCACTGAAACCTGACACCATTTCATGAAACTTGTCGTCGGATTGGGTAATCCTGGCAGAGAGTATGCCGGTACGCGCCATAATGCCGGTTTTGAGTGGGTTGACCGGTTAGCGCATGTGCTGCACGCCACGCTGAGACCGGAAGTCCGGTTTCATGGATTGTGCGCGCAGGTGCGGGAGAAAGATACCGATTTGTGGCTGCTGGAACCGCAAACCTTTATGAATCGAAGCGGGCAATCGGTCGCTGCACTATGCCAGTTTTATAAAATCCTGCCGGATCAAATCATCGTGGTGCACGATGAACTGGATTTACTCCCGGGCATCGCCAAACTGAAAAAAGGCGGAGGTTTGGGCGGGCATAACGGCCTCAAGGATATCGCCGCAAAATTGGGTACGCAGGATTTCTGGCGGCTGCGCATCGGCGTCGGTCATCCGGGCGATCGCAACGCCGTGGTTGGATATGTGCTGCATCCGCCGCGAAAAGAAGAAGCGCCGCTGATCGATGAAGCTATTCAAAAAAGCCTGGAAGTCTGGCCGCTCATCGCGCAAGGCGCGTGCGAAGCGGCGATGCTGAAACTGCACACAAAAGCATAAATTCCAGCAATAATTCATCACATTGTTATTTAACCCTTTTTAATGAGAAACCGGTCATGAGTCTGAAATGTGGAATCGTGGGTCTACCCAATGTCGGCAAATCCACCTTGTTTAATGCCTTGACCAAAGCAGGCATCGCGGCGGAAAACTATCCTTTTTGCACCATCGATCCGAATGTCGGCATTGTCGAAGTACCCGATCCGCGCCTGCAAAAACTCAGCGGCATCGTCAAACCGCAAAAAATACAACCGGCCATCGTCGAATTCGTCGATATCGCCGGACTGGTCGCGGGCGCATCCAAAGGCGAAGGATTGGGCAACAAATTCCTCGCCAACATCCGCGAGACCGACGGCATCGTCAACATGGTGCGCTGCTTCAACGATGACAACGTCGTGCATGTCGCCGGTAAAGTCGACCCGGTCTCCGATATCGAAGTCATTCAAACCGAATTGTCCCTGGCCGACCTCGCCACGGTGGAAAAAGCACTGCTGCGCGAATCCAAGGTGGCTAAATCCGGCAACAAGGATGCGATCAAGTTATGCGCTCTGCTGGAGCAAGTGCAAGCGCATCTTGACCAAGGCAAACCCGCCAGAACAATGGACTTGGATAAAGAGCAAAAACTCTTATTGCAGCCGCTGTGCTTATTGACCGCCAAACCGGCGATTTACGTCGCCAATGTCGACGACCACGGTTTTGAAAACAACCCGCTGCTCACCCGCGTGCAAGAATACGCCGCCCAGGAAGGCGCGCCAGTCGTCGCCATCTGCGCCGCGCTCGAAGCCGAAATCGCGGAACTGTCCGACGAAGACAAAAAAATCTTCCTAGCCGACCTGAATCTTGAAGAACCCGGCCTCAACCGCCTGGTACGCGCAGGCTATGAACTGCTCGGACTGCAAACGTATTTCACCGCCGGTGTTAAAGAAGTCCGCGCCTGGACCATCCACAAAGGCGACACCGCACCGCAAGCCGCCGGTGTCATCCACACCGACTTCGAAAAAGGCTTCATCCGCGCCGAAGTCATCAGCTACGACGATTTCATCGCCTACAACGGCGAACAAGGCGCCAAAGAAGCCGGAAAAATGCGCCTCGAAGGCAAGGAATACATCGTCAAGGACGGCGATGTGATGCATTTCCGGTTTAACGTCTAAGTTTCCTGATTGAATATGTCGCAAAAACCTAAAATTTGCGACATATTCGATTGACCTGTCGCTGTGGGCGACATAATGAAGTGGCGGGTAATGTAATCCGTTCGCGAGCCGACTTACTATTATAACCACTACTTTTCTGATTCGATTCACACCGGCCCGCCATTGGGCGGCGGTGTTTTCGGCGGCGTCCTGCCCGTATGATAGGTTGCATCGAACACCATGTCTGTTAACCAGCGCTTGAAGTTGGGGTTGTCGCTGAATTGCTTGAATAGCTCGGTGTGATCGGCAAGCAGTTCCAGAACAACGCGGTTGAGGGCTTTGTCGTGTTCCAGCTTGGCATTCTGCTTGTCGGAGTTCGCCTGCGCATTCTGATAGGCTTTGTCCTGGGCTACCCGTGCAGGGATTTCTTCGGTGATAACCTTGCGGATTTTATCTTCATCCTTCCATTCAACATTGCCAAACAGATCATTGAAGGTCTTGATGATGTTCGACAGTTTGTCGATGTCCGGCTCGCCCTTTCCGCCACCGGCACCCAGGGGCACAGGTTCGAGCATTGCGTCGGTATCGTCCATCGCCAACTTGAGCGCCGTCTGTGCTTCCACGCGGTAACTGTCCATGTCGATAGTATCTAGCACGCCTTTGGAAAGGTCTTCCTCCTTGGGCGCGGGCAGTTTTGGAATCAAAAAATTCAGGAAGATCGATAGTTTCTCCCATGCCGGGTGGCCATAGCTAAGGATTGCAGCTAGGAAACCATAGCTACGGACGAATGCCTTAGCGTTGCCTTTGAACTTCACTTGACCATCTTCATCCAGTTTTTCTTTGTATTCTTCCACGCATACGTCGAGAATCGGATCCAGCTTGTCCCGGTCAGCCCCGCTCAGATACAAAGCGACCAAGTTCTCCACCTGTTGCCAGCCTACACCTGCTGACCGTCAAGTTCACTCTTCAGATCGTGCAACTTGTTGGGGTCAGTCTCGCCAATCTGGATCGTGGCGCGGTAGTAATCCTGGAACGCTGTTTTCACGGCCTCGGCGTTGTCGGCAAAATCCAGCACGAAAGTATCGTATTTTTGCGGGTGTGCACGATTGAGGCGCGAAAGCGTCTGCACCGCCAGCACACCGGCAAGAGGCTTGTCCACATACATCGTGTGCAATAATGGCTCGTCGAAGCCGGTAACAAACTTGTTCGCGACGATTAAGAAGCGATACGGGTCTTGCTTGAGATGAGACGGGATGTCCTTGCTCGGGAAACCATTCAGATCGGCCTCAGTCTTCTTCATACCGCCGATATCGAAGTCGCCCGAATACGCCACGATAGCTTTGTACGGACTCTTGATCTGGGTAAGGTAATCTGAAACCTCGCGGAAGTAGTCGATGGCCCGCGCAATGCCGTTGCACACGATCATCGCCCGCGCCTTACCGTCGATTTTTTGTTTTCCTGCCACCTGTTTGATGAAATGATCGACCATAATCTCGGTCTTGCTGCGAATGGCTTTGTCATGCGATTCGACATAGTGGCGGATTTTCTTCAGCGCCTTGATTTTGTCGAAATCCGGATCGTCCTCCACTGTCTTGGCTACGTGGTAGAAGCTATTGACCGTGGTGTAATGCTCCACCACATCAAGGATAAACTTCTCCTGGATCGCTTGCTTGGTAGTGTAGGTCAATTCCTCCGGCGAGCGGAATTGTGGCTTATCACCGGTATCGATTTTCTCGCCGAACAGCTCCAGTGTTTTACTCTTGGGTGTGGCGGTGAAAGCGAAGTAGCTGGCGTTGGATAGCTGCCGCCGCGACTGAATGCGCGCCTCGATCTCTGCATTCACCGCATCTTGCGTGGCGTCTTCCTCGAAGACTTCCTCACCGGTTTTTCCGCCCAGCGCTTCGTGCATACGCGCCGTGGTCTTGCCACCTTGGCTGGAATGCGCTTCGTCGATCAACAGCGCGAATTTCTTGCCGGAGAGGTCGCCCAGTTCGTCGAGGATAAACGGAAACTTCTGCACCGTGGTGACGATGATTTTTTTGCCGCGGCGCAAGTATTCGCGCAACTCTTGTGCGTTGTCGGAGTGGCCGAAGATCGATGCCACGTGATCGTAGCCCTTAATAGTACGGGCAATCTGTGTGTCCAATGCACGCCGGTCGGTGATGACGATGATCGAATCAAACTGAGCCACCAGCGGGTCGGCGGCAGTGCGAAGTTCCACCAGTTGGTGGGCCAGCCACGCAATCGTGTTGCTCTTACCACTGCCCGCCGAGTGCTGAATCAAGTACCGCTTGCCCACCCCGTCGGCACGAGCGCGGCGCAGCAGGGCGCGGACGGTGCGCAACTGGTGGAAGCGCGGAAAGATCTGCTTTCGCTTTTTGCGTTTCTTGCCGTTGGTGCCGGCTTCCTCTTCTTCTACCACCTGCGCGAAGCTCTCGATGATGTTGGCCAGCGATTCCTTTGTCAGCACCTGCTTCCATAAGTAATCGGTCTTCAAGCCATTCGGATTGGGCGGATTGCCTGCGCCACCGTCCCAGCCTTGATTGAACGGCAGGAACCAAGATGCCTTGCCCTTCAACTCAGTGCAGAAGCCCACCTCGGCGTCATCCACAGCAAAATGCGCCACGCAACGGCCTAGCTGGAACAACAATTCTTGGGGTTCTCGCGTGGTTTGGTACTGCACAATGGCATCGGCCAGCGTCTTCTTGGTCAGTGAGTTCTTCAACTCGAAAGTCAGCACCGGCAATCCGTTGATAAAAATCACCATATCCAGCTCGTTGCCGGAGTCGTTGCTGTAGCGCACTTGCCGGGTAACGCTGAAGATGTTCTTGTCAAAGGCTTCGGCAGCATCGGCGTTGCCCGGCGTGGGCAGCAGCTTGTAGAGATCGACATGAACCGGCCCATGACTCACACTCTTGCGTAGTACATCCACCGTGCCGCGTTTGGTAATCTCACCCTGCAAGCGATGCAAAAACTGCACGCGCTTGATACCCTCGGAAGCCAGCTCCAACGTTTCCACCGCTTCCGGCTGAGTGGCCTTCAGGAAAGCCAGCAACTGCACCACGTCCAACGCCACATCGCGGTTGTAATCACTGGCGCGTCCCAGCACATAACCGCCTGGCGCATAAACCGCCGCAGGCCGTTCCAGTGTATTCGCTGTCATGGACGGATGCTCGCTGATCCCCGCCAGATACCTGACAATCAGCCGCTCAAACTCTCTTTCACTGGTATCCGTCGGCTTCATGCCTCATCCTCCCTGTTCTTACGCACACGTTTGGGCTTTGCTTCCACGCCGGGTGCGCGTCCGGACTCGATCTGCTGCAACGCACGGTCGAAATCGCTCTCGAACAACCGGTCCTGCACGATGCGGTATTTCTCGAATTCGCTTTCGGCGTGGGTCCTGGCGATTTCTGCCGTAACCCGGCCAGCATCCTGCAATACTCCCCGGTCGGTCGCTTCGATGAAGCGATTCAAACGCAATTCCCAATCCTGCATCGTCATCGGGATTTGCCGCTGCGCCATGTCTTCGGCGATATCCAAGTACGCCGATACCAGCCGCTGCAACTGCGACATTTCGGCTTCGGTTAAGTAGTTTTTGGCTACGGCCACATCGAATTTCTGGATTTTGCCCAGCGGCGCATCCTTCCAGTTGGTCAACCCCATATTCTCTTTTCCGGCATCGGCCCGGTGGAAAACCACCTCGGCTGCTGTCTGGCCATGAATCGCCCAGTGCAGCTTGTTCTGCACCGTGGCGAAAAAGCGCTGCGTAGCCTGCGCGGTCACGTCATAGTCTATGGCCGTGGCGTAGATGTCGGTGATCTTCTGATAAAACTTGCGCTCCGAGAGGCGAATTTCGCGGATGCGCTGCAACTGTTCTTCAAAATACTGCCGGGTCAGCACCGAACCGTCGTTCTTCAGCCGCTCGTCGTCCATGGCAAAACCCTTGCGGGTGAAAGACTCGACAATGCCCGTGGCCCACTTGCGAAACTGCACCGCGCGCCCGGAATTGACCTTGTACCCCACGGCAATGATCGCGGCAAGATTATAGTGCTGGGTGTCATAAGCCTTGCCGTCGGCGGCAGTTATCCGAAATTTTCGGATAACTGAATCCGCCTGCAGCTCGCTATCGGAAAATACTTTTTTCAGGTGATAGTTAATGGTGCGCACGTCCACGTCATAGAGCTGAGCCATCATTTTCTGCGTCAACCAGACATTTTCATCAGCATACACCGCCTCCACTCCACCCTGACCCGTGGCGGCCACAAAGATCAGGTACTCCGCTGCCGATGAACGCACCGTGGAGACGTCATTCTTCTTCGTCATCGCTATTCTCCTCTCCGGCCATTTCATCTTGGTCATCGCCGAGCGCAGCCAACTCCTCATCGTTGACGTCATCATCCGGGCTGGGCCGCCAGTCGCGCACATCCACCTGGCCGGTGACCACATCGGCAATCAGCCGATCACGGTATTCGCGGATCAGGTCGATCTCGTGCTTGGCACGGGTGATGGCTTCGTCTAGGTCTTTCGTTTCATACGCGACGAACGACAGAATTTGCTCTTGCTCATCAATAGGAGGAACTGGAAGCCGCATGTTGCCGATGAACGCCCAATCGGCGCGCGGCATCTTTGCGCCAGCCGTTGAGCTATTGATGAGATCAATGACACGCTTACAACGCAGCATCTGTTCGAGAAAGGTGGGGAGCACAAGCTCCTTGCGCGACCTAAGCACGAGGAGTTCGCTGACGCACACACCCGCACGTGAGGCGCACGTCACTTTCGCCAAGTACGGACGGAGCTTGCCGAACAGAACGTCGTCGATGACGAACCGCTTCACAGTGCTCGCAAACTCGACTTCGCCTTCGAGTGGACGTGCAACACCCGTCCAGCTCTCGATGTGTTCCAGTGCCAGATAGACTTCATCGTTGGCTTTGGTGCTGATCTGACTCGTGACGTTACTCGCCAGGAATTTCAAGCGCCGTAGTTCCCAATGCTCCGGAATCTCGCCTAGCCACTCAATACCAGATGGCTTCAGTGTCACTGATGCATCAATGCCGCGCGTGACGGCTTGATCGATAATACGCAGCTTCTGCTCGGTCAGCAGCGCGATGAGGTCGCGCTTGGCCTTGATGAAACGGGCAATATGCGCGTCCTGCGTACGCAGATAGGCAACGATTGTTTCTTGTTCGTCAGCGGGAGGCAATAGCGCCGAGACGCTGTAGAAGTCGTCCGTATACAAGCGCCAGAAACCCTCAACAATGCCTTTTGTCCTGCGACGAAACTCAGCAACGTAGCCCGGCGTCTTGAAGAGTAGTTCGCAGTACTGAACCGATGTTCCCGGCTTGGGCCGAAGAACCGTGTAGTCCGGGCTAACGATACCTGATTGCTTGGCTCGCGCAAAAACCCCGAGGTGCGCCTTCAACCGGTTCAGTACCAGATCATGTGTTTCCACGAGCTTGCCGCCCGCGTAGTTTTCCGACTGAAGGCTCTTACGACTCAGACTCTTGCTTGGAACAAGACCATGAACTTGACTCATGGAAAGATGAGTTTCATCTCCATGAACTGAACGGTGATCAACCTCCCTGAAGAGGAATCGGTTGCGACGTGTATCCCAGTGGGCTGGGATGATGCCAACCCAAGGCAACCCTGATTCTTTGTACGCTGCATGGGCAGGAAGCTTCTGCATCAGCTATCTCCCACGATCTTGTGCAGCAAGCCCTCGGTCTGCTGCTCCAGCTTGAGGATGTCGGCGCGGATTTCATCTAGCGTCCGCAGCGGCGCCGGTTTGTAAAAGTAACGGGCAAACGAAATCTCGTAGCCGGTCTGGGTCTTGGTCCTGTCGATCCAGGCATCCGGCGCGTGCGGCAGCACCTCACGCGCAAAGAACGCGTCGATGCCGCCCGGCTCCTTGAGCGGCACTTGCTCGGTGTCGCGCAGATCGGTGTCGGTTTCGTACTCCACTAGGTAGCGATCCTTGCCCACGGTTTCCAGGTACGCGCCGCGTATGTTCATTTGACTGGATTCAAAGTGCTCGCCAGTCTTCATTTTGGTGCGCTTGGCAATGACCGGCGGTGCGGTTTCGTCGCGCCAGCTCACTGCGTTGTAGATCGCTTTCTTCTCCGGGGCGCTTAAACTTTTGCCGTGCGCCTTCATTGTGGCTTCGAAGCGGGCGCGGAATTCGTTATGGTCGTCGAATAGATCTTCGCCGATTTCTTGCTGTGCCAGCCGGGCCAGTTCGACCAAGGTCTTGTCGCGCTGCCACGTGGACAAGTCGAGCAACTTCTTGCGGCGCTTTTCCGGTATCGCCTTGTTGGCGGGCATTGCGTCATCATCGGAATCGCCGCCGGTGTCTTCGTCGCCATCGTTGTCAGATTCGCCTCTAAGCCAGGCATCGATCTCCGGCTTAAATTTAGCGAATGCCTCGTAGAGCTTGCCGCTATATTGGGCATAAATCTCGGCGCGCAAGGCTTCGTCGCCGCTGGCAAAGCGCAGAGTTTCGATGGCGGCGTGCTTCAGTTGGCTTTTCAGACGTAGCGGGCGCTCGACGGTAATCTTCCAGTAGCCGAAATCGGTGGTGTCGAACCACTTGCAATCCGCTGTATCCTGCGGCTCGCCGAGATACAAGTCCAGAATACGCTGGATGTCGGCTTCGGACAGCTCGCAGTTTTTCTTGCCCAGGTTGCGGCGCAGCGGCTGAAACCACTTGCTGGCGTCGATCAACTGCACGAGACCACGGCGAGCCTCGGCCTTCTTGTTCGCCAGAACCCAGATGTAGGTGGCGATGCCAGTGTTGTAGAAGATGTTCAAGGGTAATGCGATGATGGCTTCAAGCCAATCGTTCTCCAGCACCCAGCGACGGATGTTGCTCTCGCCCTGACCGGCATCGCCGGTGAACAGGGCGGAACCATTATGGACAAGAGCGATGCGGCTGCCCAGCGGTGTGTTGTGTTTCATCTTCTGCAGCTTGTTTACCTGGAACATGAGCTGGCCGTCGCTGGATCGCGTGATGAGCTTGAACTCGGCATCACCGCCGTGATTGACGATGAAGCGCGAATCGTTGAATTCCTTCTTACCGCCCATCCGCTCCAGATCGGTCTTCCAGCTCTTGCCATAGGGCGGGTTGGAGATCATGAAGTCGAACTCGCGGCTGCGGAATTGATCGGCGGACAGCGTGGATTTGTCCGCGCCCCCGACAATGTTCTCGGCTTCCGCGCCTTCACCCTTCAACAACAAGTCGGCCTTGCAGATGGCGTAGGTTTCATCGCTGATTTCCTGCCCGAACAGGTGGATGGATACTTCCTTGCCGTGTGCCGCGGCCAGTTCCCGCAAAGCTTCCTCGGCCACGGTCAGCATCCCGCCAGTGCCGCAACTGCCGTCGTACAGCGAATAGGTACTGGACTCGATCCGGTCGGCCACCGGCAGAAATAGCAGCTTGGCCATCAGTTGCACCACGTCGCGCGGGGTGAAGTGCTCACCAGCTTCCTCGTTGTTCTCTTCGTTGAAGCGGCGTATCAATTCCTCGAACACTGTTCCCATGCCGTGATTGTCCAAAGCCGGGAGCTTGATGCGTCCGTCGGCATCCTTGACCGGCAGCGGGGAGAGATTGACCCCGGGGTCGAGGAAATCCTCGATTAAGTAGCCAAGGACTTGGGCGTCCACGAGCTTCTGAATTTGGTTGCGGAAATTGAAGTTGGTGAGAATTTCTTGCACATTGGGCGAGAAGCCGTCCAAATAGGCGATGAAGTCATCGCGTAAGCGCTGCCCTTGGCTGCTTGCTTTAAGCTTGGTCAGCGTGAACTCGGAGACATTGTAGAACGCTTGCCCCGCTGCCATGCGTAATGCGCCGTCTTGCTCGGCCACCTCGTGGGCATCGAGAAATTTCTTGCGCTCCAGCACCGCTTGCTTGGTTGGCTCCAGCACGGCATCGAGACGCCGCAGCACGGTAAAGGGAAGGATAACGTCGCGGTACTTTCCACGAACGTACACATCGCGCAGACGATCGTCAGCGATGTTCCAGATGAAATCGGAAACCCATTTGATTTGGCTTTGATCTTGCTGCTTTACGTTCATGATTCTTCCTGATTTCCAACGGTATTCACCAACACTTACGTCGCCACAATCACCCTTACAGCATCAAGCCGCAGATTACTGGATTTCAGCGCGCCGGTCAGTTGTTGCAGTTGCTGTTCAAAGAACTGAATTTCCTCGTCGCGCACGTTCGGATTCACTTGCCTCAAGGCTTTGAGGCGTTCGATTTCCGGGGCAAAGGTTTGCTGGATGCGGGATTCGGCCTGGGTAATGAGTTGCGGGGCTTGCGCGGCGGCTTGTTGTTCGCTGGTGGTTAGCAGTTCGCGGATGGCGTCTTCTTTCAGTTGGATTACTTGCTTGGCGATGCCGGTCGCGACCGGTTGCAGGTGTTGTTTGACCGAGTCGTGATCCAGGAACGGGTAGTCGCCGCTGCCGTGTTCGTCGAGCACAATGCGGATTACGGCGGGCGGCAGGTAGCGATTGCTTTGTTGCACGTTGTGTCCGCTGGCTTCGAGCACAAACAGGGTTTCCAGCAGCAAGGTGCCGGGTTGCACTTGTTTGTGTTTCATCATGGCCACTACGGCGTTACCGTTTTCGTGGCTTAGAATCCGTTCCATCGCGTGCGTGACCATTGGGTGTTCCCATGTCAGGAAGTGCATGTCCTCGTTGGCCAGCGCCACTTCGCGCGCGTAGGTGATGACCGAGCCTTCATCCTGTAAGCCGGGAAACGGCATGCTCATGTGTTCGCTCGGTTCGATCAGAAAGCTGCCGCTGCGGTGGTCTTCGATATGCACGCCGCAGCAATCGAATACCGTTTCCATGTATTGCGGTAGCAGCGGGTCGTTATCCTGCGTGCGTGCGGCTTGCGTGAGCTGTTCCGCTGCGAGCGGCCGGAACGAATTGTATTCCAGCAGCTTGTCGCGACCGCGGTCGAGCGCTTCGTTCAATTCCCGGTGCGCCGTTTGCGTGACGCCGATCAATCCGGCCAATGCTTCGGCCTGAGTCTGGCGCTGATGTAGCGCGGCGATGAGCTGTTCTTCGACTTTGACAAACACCGTTTGCCCGGCCGGGCAGGTTTTCTCGAACGCATTCAAACCTTCGTGATACCAATGGAACATCACCGCCAGTGCGCTGTTTTCCAGATAGGGCACATGGATTTGGATGGTGTCGGTCTGGCCGATGCGATCCAGGCGGCCAATGCGTTGCTCAAGCAGATCGGGATTGAGCGGCAGGTCGAACAACACCAGATGATGCGCAAATTGGAAATTGCGTCCTTCGCTGCCGATTTCCGAGCAGATCAGCACTTGCCCGCCGGTTTCCTTGTCGGCAAAAAACGCCGCGGCGCGGTCGCGTTCGATCAGGCTCATGCTCTCGTGGAATACCGGAATGAATTGCCCGGTGGTTTCTTTCAGCGCTTGCGCCAGATCGCGCGCAGTTTGCGCATTGGCAGCGATGACCAGTACCTTTTCCGGTTTCACCCGCTTGAGCGTCGCGATCAACCAATTCACGCGCGGGTCGATTTCGCTCCAGTACGGCTGATCGTCTTCGCATCGCACCTGGTAGATGAGTTCCGGGCACAGCAGCAATTGAGGTTTAGATAGCGGCGTGGTTTCAAACGTTACCAGGAATGGCAGGTATTCCGCCGGTAGCGGCAGCGGACTGGCGACCAGCTTGCGCGCGGGAAACCCTTTGACCGCCGCACGGGTGTTGCGGAACAGAATGCGTCCGGTGCCGTGCCGGTCGAGCAATGATTCCGCGAGTTTATTCCGGGCTTGCTGGTCTTGCAGTTCCGCCAGCAGTGCGTGGGCTTGGGCCGGGTCAAGCGTGTCCGCGATCAATTGGCGGGTGTCTCCGGTCAAATCTTTCCCATCGAGTAACGCTTCGACGGCGCGGGCGATGGGTTCGTACGATTGCTCTTCGGTGACAAATCCGGAAAAACTACTGAAACGGTGTGGATCGAGCAAGCGCAGGCGGGCATAGTGACTGGCTTTACCCAATTGTTCCGGCGTCGCAGTCAGTAACAGCACGCCCGGGGTGTGCGCCGCCAATTGCTCGATCATGGCGTATTGCGGACTGGCGGTTTGCGGCGACCAGTGCAAATGATGCGCTTCGTCGACCACCAGCAAATCCCAGCGGCCTTCCAGCGCTTGCTGAAAGCGCTGCGGATTTTGCCGCAGAAAATGCAGGCTGCACAGCACCAGTTGCTCGCTGTGAAACGGATTTTCGTCTTGCTGATCTTTTTCGACTTCCTCATCCTCATCGTCATCTTCATCGCTTGCTTCCAGCGACAAACAGCGTTCTTCGTCAAAAATGCTGAATTGCAAATTAAAACGCCGCAGCATTTCTACCAGCCATTGATGGATCAAGGTTTCCGGAACCACGATGAGGACGCGCTTGGCACGTTCGGTGAGCAATTGCTGGTGCAAAATCAGACCGGCTTCGATGGTTTTGCCCAATCCGACTTCGTCGGCCAGCAGCACGCGTGGCGCAAAACGGCGGCCCACTTCACGGGCAATATAGAGTTGGTGCGGAATCAGGCTGGTGCGCGTGCCCACCAGTCCATACAACGAGGCGTTTGCCAGCCGGTTGCGGATCAGCAGCGTTTGATAGCGGATGCGGAACCATTTGTCCTGGTCGAATTGGCCCGTGAATAGGCGCTCGGAAGGGCGGTTCAATTGTACCTGCGGTGCTAGCCGGTCTTCCGCCAGCTCAACTTGATTGCCGTCTGCACGAGTACCGGTATAAACAATCAATCCATCGCGTTCGATCATGCCGGTGACTTTGATGACGGCGCCATCCTGACCGCTGACGGTATCGCCCGGTTTGAAGATGACCCGCGTCAACGGCGCCGATTGTTTGGCGTATGAACGGGTTTCACCGGTTGCTTTAAACAGAATGGTGACGATCCGGTGTTCGACGGTTTGCACCGTGCCTAATCCCAGTTGCAGATCGACATCGCAGATCCAACGCTGGCCTGGCTTAAAATCTTGCATGTGTTACTTTGTGAGTGGTCGAGAAGGAGCAGTATAGTAATAGAATACGACGAAAAAGTTACTATTTCTTGTGTCTGCTGATATTCAATGTAGAAAATCGAAACGAAGCGGGGGATTTTTTCAATCCAGTGAATGCGGAAAAAAATTAACCGGTTAACTTCCTTAAATCAAGAAAATTAACCGGTTATTTGAAACACAAACTAGGTGTTAACTGCTTAGCACCAGATAGTGTGTCTTAGAAGTTCAGGAATAAACTGGCTACAAAGTTATGCATCATTTGATCCGGACGCGCACTATGCGGTCTGTTGATGAATTGGTTCATATAACCCATTTCAACGGTTGCATACTGATTGACTTTGTAACCCAATCCAACGAATGCCCGGTTCTGATCGTAACCGCGGGAAATAAAGGCAGGATTATCAACAGTATTCATAGCAATAAACAATTCACTTTGAACGATAAAACTGAGATTCGGGTCTATTGACGGCATTGGAACCGCTAGCTTAACCAATTGGCGGAATCGATGACCCACATCATCATTACCAGCAATGGGTGCATTATGGTCGAAGAACCGTTGCTCAAAACGGCTACGCAAAGACAATCTGCCGAATGGGAAGTTATCCGCCCAGGTTAATTGCTCCCAAAGACGATGTTCATTAAATGGATGACCTGACTTTAACGCCAATGGTTCAGCAGTCGGCGCCCAAGCATAACCAACCCACGCCACCATCTTATCGGTTATCGCATAACCTAAGCCCGGACGGATCAGCGATTGCGAGAATTGCGTAGCATCATTACCAAACCGGCCTTGTCCTTCCATCCACCATCTGAATTTTTTCAATTCAGCGTTTTGCGGATTGACGAAACCAAAATTACCCTGTGAGAAAACACCTCCCCACACCTCAAAGTCTTCCGCCGTAGCGTCAGCAGCAGCTGGATTGCTCAGCGACAAGCCAAGTGCAGACAACAAAATAACAGTACTTATTTTTTTAAACATGCAATCTCCCTATTAATGCAATATGATTTTACTAAACTGTTGGTTAATATTTTGTTACCAATAAAAAAACTCTACTGCATGCAACTGCTTCAATTATATTGATGATAGCGGGTCGCTAATTTCGTTTTTTTAGCGTAACACTTGATTTTTTTGTAGAAAAAGAATTTTGCCGTTCTTTGACTACAGTGCTGCGCACAGTAGCATAGTAAATGTTAAGAAATTGTAAAGAATTACACTTAACGTGAACAATGCTATTGAAACTGAAACTTTAATCAGCTTATCCACTTCGGAAAATATGAGTTATCCCATTGATTGCGTTTGATTTATAGATAACGCTAAGTGCGTTCGTTTGCACCGGATGACCTCGGAATGTCAGGAAACTGTCTTAAAACATTTGTTTGGCAAGCTGTTATGATACTGGGTATGGTTGGTCTTCTAAAGCGCGGA
Source organism: Proteobacteria bacterium ST_bin16 (assembly GCA_002083595.1). Taxonomy (GTDB): domain Bacteria; phylum Pseudomonadota; class Gammaproteobacteria; order Burkholderiales; family Nitrosomonadaceae; genus Nitrosomonas. Next base: position 113,135 of record MSXT01000009.1, read on the forward strand.
GCTGATAAATTTTATAAGCAACCAAGTAGGGGTCGGGATTACTCCCGGTATTTTTATTGAAGTAAATAAATTGGAGTCAGGGAATGAAAAAATTAAATTTTGCATTAACGATGTCGGCGCTATTCATTTTAGCCGGCTGTGGCGCAAGCAAAGACTATACTCCGCCAGCAGATGCATCCGGAGAAACAATTTTTAGCTCTGCTTGTACAGAATGCCACAAGCCTTTGAGCGCAAATGTGGCAATGGTATTAAGCGAGAAAGTGGCCAATAAGGATGCAATTATCAAGAAATTTCAATCGGGCAGTATGAGAATGCCGGCATTTAAGAATATTCAGGGTGAATCTGCCGACCGTTTGGCTGAATATATTTTAACGAATAGCCAAGTCAAATAATTCCAAATTACCTGAGAATCCAGCGTTCTCAGGTAAATTTCAAATCGGTATCGAGCGGTTTTTACGTTGCTGCACAGCGCGCAGATACTTATCAAAAACTGCGCAAATACTGCTTATCATTAATTGCCCCTTGGGCGTCACTGTAATTTCCTGATCATTTAGCGTGACCAAGCCCGCTTGTTCATAATCAATAAGCTCTGCTAATTCCGTAGCAAAATAGTTTTTGAATTCGATGGGAAAATACGCTTCCACCGACTCAAACGAAAGCACGGAATGGCAAATAAGCGCTTGCATGACAGAGCGCCGGATTAAGTCGTCGGGAGTTAATTCGATGCCGCGTCTGATCGGCAGAATATTGTGTTCCAGTTTGTTGTAGTA
>MSXT01000091.1 GCA_002083595.1 Proteobacteria bacterium ST_bin16
TCTCTGCTAGTCTAGAGCCAACATAAATACCCAGCCGGTTATTTTGTGCTGGTGCGATTTTTGTCAATTTTCCGATCCGCAGCGCGAATCATTTCAGTTAATTGATGCACGCCACTTTTCCTTCTATACGTATTAGTGGATAATTCGCGTTTTCCTCTGCCACCCATAACACAAGGAGTTATTCATGTCGGATTACAATAGTAGACAAAATCCAAACCAGCAATCCAAAACTGATAATTTATTCTCACAATTCAATTCGAAGTTCGAATGGATGGCACAGATCCCGACAATGCAATTGCCCGCAAAGTATGCTGGAGCATTGATCGGACTTATTATCGTCGTCATCGCATGGAAAATGATCGCCGTCAGCAAAGTGGAATCCGATATGGCGAAGAAACTTGAAAGCGAGCGCGCGATTATCACACAACAAGCCAGGGAATATGCCGATCAGCAATACGTGAAGGAAGAAGAACGCTTCGGGCAAGTTTTATCTTGGGCGGTACGTGGTGAATTAATCCGCAACAATATTGATCAGATCGATCAATACTTAAGCGAAATCGTCAGAATGAAAGACACCGAACGTGTGGTATTGATCGGTGAAGATGGACAATTGCTGGTTTCCACCGATAAACGGCTGGAAGAAGCAAAAGGAACGGAAATATTTCCGAAAGAAATTCTGAATTTGCAAAAGATTTCGGTTAGATCGGATGTCGACGGTAAAAAAATTCTGGTTGTTCCAGTCATGGGATTGAACAAGAAAATCGCCACTTTGGTTGTCAGCTACAAACAACCTAAATTCTAATAAAGATTGACCGCACACGCGGTTTAAGATTTGTTGCAATGAATGAAAGGCTTTTGCGATGGCAAAAGCCTTTTTTATTGGATACGGCGGATTTGCGCGCCGAGCGCGGATAGTTTTCCTTCGATATTTTCATAACCGCGATCCAGGTGGTAGATACGGTCAATCACGGTTTCACCTTGCGCAATCAATCCGGCAATCACGAGACTGGCCGAAGCGCGTAGATCGGTTGCCATGACATTGGTGCCGTCCAAGTGAGCAATGCCGGTGACGATGGCGGCGTTGCCTTCGACTTCGATGCTGGCGTTCATGCGCTTCAATTCCTGTACATGCATCAGACGATTTTCAAAAATGGTTTCGGTAATGATGGCGGTTCCATCGGCAATGCAATTCAGCGACATGAATTGCGCCTGCATATCGGTCGGGAAAGCCGGGTAGGGAGCGGTACGCACATTCACAGACTTGGGTTTCGCGTGCATTTTCAGGTTGATCCAGTTTCCGTTGGAGTCAATCCGTGCACCAGCTTCGGTTAATTTATCCAGAACCGCGTCGAGAAGATGCGCATCGGTATTTTTTAAATGAATTTCACCACCGGTGGCGGTAGCCGCGACCAGAAACGTACCGGTTTCAATACGATCCGGCATGACCATATGTTCCGCGCCATGCAGCGACGGTACGCCTTCAATCGTGATGATGTCGGTGCCCGCGCCTTGAATTTTTGCCCCCATCGCTTTCAGGCAGTTGGCAAGATCGATAATCTCCGGTTCTCGCGCCGCATTTTCAAGAATTGTCGTTCCTTCGGCGAGAGTTGCCGCCATCATCAGATTCTCGGTGCCGGTGACCGTCACGATATCGAAAACGATGCGCGCGCCGTGCAGTTTTTTCGCTACGGCATGAATGTAGCCATGCCGGATATGAATTTCCGCGCCCATTGCCTGCAAGCCTTTGATATGCTGATCGACCGGACGCAGACCGATGGCGCAGCCGCCAGGGAGGGAAATCTCCGCTTCTCCGGCGCGCGCCAGCAAAGGACCCAGCACCAGAATGGCGGCGCGCATGGTTTTCACCATTTCATACGGCGCAACCAGATTGGTCAACGTAGCGGCTGAGAGCACAACTTCACCGGCGTTTGTTGTTGCAACAATGTCTGTTCCCATTTGTTTGAGCAGTGACAGCATGGTGGTGATGTCATGCAATGCGGGGACATTAGTTATTTTAAGCGATTCCCCGGTGAGCAATGCGGCGCACAACACTGGAAGCGCGGCGTTTTTTGCGCCCGAAATGGAAATTTCGCCGTGTAGCGGCACGCCCCCCTGGATAATCAGTTTTTGCATAGCATGAAAAATACAAATGAAGTTTCGATTAAAATTCCGGCCTGGTTGAAATGTGCCCAAGTTCACTGCATCATACCGCAATAGTGCGGTTAAGGTTGCTCGCGGGCGCCAACTATAACAAAAAATACCGAATCAATTTCATCAGGAGAAAAAATGACCAAGCAAATCATCCATACCGCCGATGCGCCACAAGCCATTGGCACTTATTCGCAAGCAGTGCGGGTACGGGGAGGAGGATATACCATCTATATATCGGGACAGATTGGATTGAATCCGGTCAGCATGCAAATGGCAGACGGGATTGAAGCGCAGATTCAGCAGGTATTCGCCAATCTGAAAGCGGTGGCAGCAGCGAGTGACGGCAGTTTGAACGATATTGTGAAGCTCAATATATTTCTCACCGATCTCGGCAATTTCGCGCTGGTCAATGAAATCATGGCCAGTCATTTTTCCCAACCCTATCCGGCCCGTGCCGCCGTCGGTGTTAAAGCGCTGCCGCGTGATGCGCTGGTGGAAATGGATGCAGTCATGGTGTTGCAAAGCTGATCAATCAACTCAGTGACTGCCAGCCCGCAGGTGCAGGAGAAATTATCCCGTTTGGGCATCGCTACCGAACTGGATTTGATTTTGCACCTGCCGATTCGTTACGAAGATGAAACACATCTGTTTCCCATCGCCGATGCGCCGCCAGGGCAAACGGTGCAGGTTGAAGGCGTTATAATTCACAATGAAGTGGTTTTTCGTCCCAGACGGCAACTGGTTTGCCAGGTGGAAGACAGCAGCGGTGTTGTAGTGATGCGCTTTCTGAATTTCTACGGCAGTCAAATCAAAACATATGCAGTGGGAAAGCGTGTGCGCTTATTAGGCGAGATTCGCAGCGGTTTTTTCGGCGCCGAAATGGTGCATCCCAAATGCCGCATCGTTCGCGCCGGAGAATCGCTGGCGGATACAATGACGCCGGTTTATCCCACGACAGCGGGTTTGACGCAAACGATTCTGAGCAAATTGATCGCACAGACTTTGCGGAATGCACAGCACATGCTGACCGAAACCATCCCTGACCTTATTGTCCAGAAATACCGGCTGATGAGTCTTCCGGATAGCATCCAGTGTCTGCATAATCCGCCGCCCGAGGTATCGATCGAAGCGTTGCAAACGCGCACGCATCCGGCTTGGCGGCGCGTCAAATTCGACGAATTGCTGGCGCAGCAATTATCGATGCGTTTGCACTACCGGCAACGGCGCAGCCGTTCCGCACCGGCGTTGGCGCAAAAAGACACACTGACACAGCAATTTCTCACGCAACTGAGTTTTACCCTGACAACCGCGCAAATCAGAGTTTGCACAGAAATCAGTCGAGATTTGGCTTCCGCGTATCCGATGCAGCGCTTGCTGCAAGGCGATGTCGGCAGCGGCAAAACGATCGTGGCCGCGTTGGCGGCGTTACAGACGATTGAAAATGGTTATCAGGCGGCTATCATGGCACCGACCGAGATTCTTGCCGAGCAGCATTTTCAGAAATTAACCGGCTGGTTTGAGCCATTGGGAATCAAGGTGGTTTGGCTGTCCGGCAGCCAGAAGAAGAAACAAAAGCAAGCGGTGCTGGACGATATCGCATCCGGCGCCGCGCACTTGGCTGCCGGTACGCATGCGCTGTTCCAGGATCAGGTGATATTTCATCAATTGGGTTTGGCGATTATTGATGAGCAACACCGTTTCGGCGTGCAGCAGCGCCTGGCGCTGCGCATGAAAGGCACGCAATCCGATCAAGTGCCGCACCAGCTGATGATGAGCGCGACACCGATTCCACGCACATTGTCGATGAGTTATTTCGCCGATCTGGACGTGTCGATCATCGACGAATTGCCGCCGGGCCGTTCGCCGGTCGTGACCAAATTGATCGCCGGTAACCGCCGTGACGAGGTCATTGCGCGCATACGCCATGCCTGCGAGCAAGGCAAGCAAGTTTATTGGGTTTGCCCGTTGATCGAGGAATCCGAAACGTTGCAACTGCAAACCGCGATGGAAACATTTGAAAATTTGCACTCGGTTTTTCCGGATTTAACGATTGGCTTGGTGCATGGACGCTTGCCTGCGCAGGAAAAAGCCACTGTGATGACCGCGTTCAAGCAAGGAGAAATCCAATTACTGGTCGCGACAACGGTTATTGAAGTCGGCGTGGATGTGCCAAATGCATCGCTGATGGTGATCGAAAATGCCGAGCGCATGGGCTTGTCGCAACTGCATCAACTGCGCGGCCGTGTTGGACGCGGACCGGAGGCCAGTATTTGTATCCTGATGTTTCAACAGCCCTTATCCGAAATTGCCCGCAAGCGGCTCAAAATTATTTTTGAACACACGGATGGTTTTGAAATCGCCCGTCAGGACTTAAACTTACGCGGTCCCGGTGAATTCCTGGGAGCGCGGCAGAGTGGTGTACCAATGCTACGTTTTGCCGATCTGGAACAAGATGGAGAACTCATCACGGCCGCGCAAGCTGCTGCGGAAGAAATGCTCAATAGCTATCCTGAGCTGGTGCAGCGGCATATCGCGCGGTGGCTAGGGGATAAAACCGAATATTTGCGAGTATAAATATACATGGATTGCTGTCACCGGTACGCTGCCATCGTTAGCCGGTTAAGATCAAATGAATAGATTGAATCAAACAATAAAGGATCATTACTGTCATGATTGTTAAGGATAAGGTTTCATGGACACGATTGCTGTTTCATTTCAGAGGCAGCAGTTTCATGGTGACGTGGCCGCGTATCCTCATGGTGACTATCTCCGCGATGATCGTGACCTATATTGAGCTGTACTACAACATTCAAGCGTACACGCTCACGACGACTCCGTTCTTGCTGATTGGTGTTGCGCTGGGTATATTCCTGGGCTTCCGTAACAGCGCTTCATACGATAAATTCTGGGAAGGGCGCAAACTTTGGGGCGCATTGGTCAACACTTCGCGTAATCTAGCCCGTCAAACATGCTTTCTAATCAAAGCACCACAGGATAATGAGGCGGTGCGGCAGTTTCGTGAAATGTTTGTTAAACGCATGATTGCGTATGCACATGCACTGCGCTGTCATTTACGTAGGGAAGATTCCGCTGAGGAAATCAAAAAATTTCTAACACCGGAAGATCTGACTCAAGTGCTCAAATCGACACACCGTCCGCTGGCCATTTTGCAGCAACTGGGCCGTGATCTTGCAATTGCACGCGAGCGGCAGTGGTTAAGTGAATTCAATCACCCGGCGATGGATGCACAGATCAACGAGCTTACCCATATTCTCGGCGGCTGCGAACGCATCAGAAACACCCCGCTACCGTTCAGTTATTCCGTACTGATCCACCGTATCGTTGCCTCTTATTGCTTTTTCCTGCCGTTTGGACTGGTTGAAACCACCAGTGTACTGACACCTATTGTGGTATTGCTGATTTCATATGCCTTCTTTGAACTCGATGCTATTGGCGATGAAATTGAGGACCCTTTTGGTTTACAGCCGAATGATCTGCCGCTCACTGCGATTTCACGCAATATCGAGATTAATTTACTGGAACTGATCGATGCTCCCGACAGGCCGATGCCTCTTAGCCCTGTGGATGATATTTTGATGTGATGACACAAACCAACAATTTCGCTTTCCTCATTGTGATTATCCCCGTTTTGCAATTCCCGCTTTGAGACTGATGTATAATGCCGCACAACAATTCTCAGTATGGCTTTGCCAGATCTAAGGGTAAGAATTTCTAGCATGCAACACTCTCATTCTGTAGCTTTGCCGCAATGAACAAAGCGCATCCGCTGGCATGGCATTCCACACTGACTTCTGTTTCATACCATCAACGTAACTGGTTACAGGATCGCGGGTCATTGACGCGCCGCATCCAGGATCGCTGCGGGCAATTTCGCGTACAACGCATATTTCAGTCGTTCAGCAGGATTTATGGGGATGAATTGGATGTGATGGGATTGCGTGCCAGTGAGTTGGCCATGGTGCGGGAAGTTTATTTATACTGCGGCAATACGCCAGTGGTGTTTGCGCATTCGGTGGTGGCGCATAAAAACCTGCGCGGTGCATGGCGGGGTTTGAGCGGATTGGGTAATAAATCGCTGGGAACGGTTTTGTTTACCAATCCCAGAATCAAGCGCACGCCGCTGGAATTTAAAAAAGTCAGCCGCGGCCATTTCCTTTATGATCGTGCGTGTACGCGCTTGCCGGAGAAACCGGACAATCTATGGGCACGACGCTCGTTGTTTACACTGCATGGGCAATCGATTTTAGTCACCGAAGTTTTTTTACCCGCTATCTTGAATTTACCGCTATGAACTTGGCAGATCGAATTAAAACCTATGCGCAATTGATGCGGCTCGACAAGCCGATTGGTATTCTACTGCTGTTGTGGCCGATGTTATGGGGTTTATGGTTTGCCGCGCAGGGATTGCCCGATGGACAGATTCTGGCCATTTTTGTGCTGGGTACGGTGCTGATGCGCTCGGCGGGCTGTGTCATCAATGATTACGCTGACCGCAAAATCGATCCGCATGTCGAACGCACCAAGAATCGCCCGATGGCGGCCGGCCGGGTCAGCTCCAAAGAAGCTTTGCTGCTGGCGGCGGGATTGAGTATCTGCGCATTTCTGCTGATTCTGCCTTTGAATCAACTGACCATTCTGCTTTCGGTACCGGCACTATTTTTGGCTGCAAGCTATCCGTTCACCAAGCGTTTCTTTGCGATGCCGCAAGCTTATCTGGGCATAGCGTTCAGTTTCGGCATTCCGATGGCTTTTGCCGCGCAAACCGATAGCTTGCCGCCAATTATCTGGATTCTGATGCTGGCCAATCTGTTCTGGGTGATTGCGTACGATACCGAGTATGCCATCGTCGATAAACCGGATGATTTGAAAATCGGCATCCAAACTTCCGCGATTACCTTTGGGCGCTTTGATGTACTGGGCGTGATGGTATGTCATGCCTGTTTCATCGCGATCATGCTGATCATCGGGCAAATGCAGCAGATGAATTGGGCGTACTACGCCGGGTTGATAACCGCATGCGGTTTGATTGCATACCAATATGCCTTGATTCGTAATCGTGATCGAGCGCTGTGCTTCAAAGCATTCTTGCATAATAATTGGGTGGGAATGGCCGTGTTTGCCGGGATCGCGCTCGATTTTGTCATTTTTCCGCATTAAGGATTCGATCCATGCAATATAAAGACCTTCGGGATTTCATCGCACAACTGGAAGCAATGGGTGAACTCAAGCGCATTCAAACGGAAATTGATCCTGCGCTGGAGATGACGGAAATTTGCGACCGTATCCTCAAGGCGCAAGGCCCAGCAGTTTTATTTGAGCACCCCAAAGGGCACAGCATGCCGGTGCTGGGCAATCTGTTCGGCACGCCGAAACGGGTGGCATTGGGCATGAGGCAGGAATCGGTTGAAGCGTTGCGCGAGGTCGGTAAGCTGTTGGCTTATTTGAAAGAACCCGATCCACCGAAGGGACTGAAGGATGCCTGGGATAAATTACCGGTATTGAAGCAGGTACTGAACATGGCGCCGAAGGAGTTGAGCAGCGCGCCGTGCCAAGAAATCGTGTGGGAAGGCAGCGATGTCGATCTGAGCCGGATTCCGATTCAAACTTGCTGGCCGGGCGATGTTGCGCCGCTGATCACCTGGGGTCTGACGGTCACTCGGGGTCCAAACAAAACCCGGCAGAATTTGGGTATTTACCGCCAGCAGGTCATCGGTCCGAATAAAGTCATTATGCGCTGGCTGGCGCACCGCGGCGGAGCTTTAGATTTCCGCGAATTCAGCCTGTTGAATCCGGGCAAACCGTATCCATTGGCGGTGGCTTTGGGTGCCGATCCAGCGACTATACTCGGTGCCGTGACGCCGGTGCCGGATACATTGAGCGAATATCAATTTGCCGGGTTGTTGCGCGGCGCTAAAACCGAAGTAATCAAATGTATCGGCAATGATCTGCAAGTGCCGGCCAGCGCCGAAATCGTGCTGGAAGGGGCGATTCATCCCGGAGAAACCGCATTGGAAGGGCCGTATGGCGATCATACTGGTTACTATAATGAGCAGGAAACTTTCCCGGTTTTTACCATCGACCGCATCACCATGCGCCGCAATCCGATTTATCATTCCACATATACCGGCAAACCGCCCGATGAACCGGCGATTCTCGGTGTGGCGCTGAACGAAGTGTTCGTGCCGCTGCTGCAAAAACAATTCCCGGAAATTACCGATTTTTACCTGCCGCCGGAAGGCTGCTCGTACCGCATGGCGGTGGTCAGCATGAAAAAACAGTACGCCGGGCACAGTAAGCGCGTGATGTTCGGTATCTGGAGTTTTTTGCGCCAATTCATGTACACCAAATTCATCATCGTTACCGACGACGATATCAATGTGCGCGACTGGAAAGAAGTGATCTGGGCGATCACGACTCGGGTCGATCCGGTGCGCGATACGCTGCTGGTTGAAAATACGCCGATCGACTACCTCGATTTTGCCAGTCCAATTTCCGGATTGGGCGGCAAGATGGGATTGGATGCAACGAATAAATTTCCCGGCGAAACGAACCGGGAATGGGGCACGCCAATTGTGATGGATGATGCTATCAAGCAGCGGATTGATATTATTTGGAATGAGTTAGGGATTTGAAAGAAATGTGCACTAATTCAGAAGAAATCCTTTGGTGTATCAATCAAACAGGGATAATTTTTGAGATTGTTGGTGCAGTGATTATTGTCGTTTCAGCTTTTAAAACAAGAAAAAAGATTAAAGATGTTCCAGATTTTTGGGAAGCAGATCTAACAGAAAAATTAAGAGACATAATATCAAATCAAGCTTTTACTGAGTTGTTGGGTTTTGGCTTCTTAGCAATTGGATTAGTAATGCAGTTTATAGGTGGTTTTGAGTAATAACATGCGCGAAATTGGGCACACCATCCTGCTATTGACGATGAGCAATGTGTTTATGACCTTCGCCTGGTACGCGCATTTGAAGGAATTGAATCACAAACCGTGGATTATCGCCGCGCTGGTCAGCTGGGGCATTGCGTTTTTCGAATATATGCTGCAAGTTCCCGCCAACCGGATCGGTTACACGGTACTGTCGGTCGCACAGCTCAAAATTTTGCAGGAAGTCATCACGTTGACGGTGTTTGTGCCATTTGCACTCTGGTATTTGAAGGAACCGCTGAAACTGGATTATCTCTGGGCCGCGTTATGCATGGTGGGCGCGGTTTATTTCATGTTCCGCGCACGCTGAATGGATTTTGATTTTCTGAACATTTTAAAATCCCTGTTTTTCGATAGAACATCGGCTGCGAGAAATAGTACAATGTTGAGTTATTGGGACAAATAAGCCGGTAAGATTTTGCGATGAATTCGGCAGACCGGTAATCAAGGATTGCGAATAATTGAATCAGACAGACAGGCACTGCACACTAAATCCAGAATGAAATTACCTATTATCCCGAGTATATTTATCCTGGCGTTAGTGCTCACTTTACCGCTCAACAGTTGGGGCAGTTGCGTCGTTCCCAGAGTCGAAGGTGAGGGTGAGATCGAATATAAACCCATCGTCAAACCGCAAAAGAAACCAGTATTCATCGAGGCCGATCGAATTACCGGTTATTACAAGCAAGAAGTCGAAGCAACCGGAAATGCGGTTTTACAGCAAGGCGACAATACTCTTAAAGCTGATCGTGTGAAATATTACGAGCAGACCGAAGATGCCGAAGTTGAAGGAAATATCCACCTGGAAAGACCTAAGGATATTCTGCAAGGCAAGAAACTCGAACTCAATATGAAAACCGAAGTCGGTCAATTGACCGAACCGCGCTATTCCATGAAACAAGGGAAAGGGCGCGGCGCTGGCGATATCTTGTATTTTGAAGGCAAAGATCATTATCGGATTAAAGAGACCAACTACACCACCTGCCCGCCAAGAAAAAGAGATTGGTATCTGCGTGCGGAAGAGCTGGAAATCGACAATAACAAAGAAATAGGTACCGCAAAGCATGTCAGCGTAGTGTTTAAAGATGTGCCGATTCTGTATTCGCCGTGGATCAATTTCTCCTACAGCGGCCGGCGTAAAAGCGGATTGCTGGCGCCCGTAGCGGGCTACAACGCCAAAACTGGCTTCGATGTGGGGTTGCCGATTTATTTGAATATCGCACCCAATATCGATGCGACCATAACACCGCGGATTATGACGATGCGTGGCTTCTTGTTAAGCAACGAGCTGCGCTATATCGGCAATAACAACATGAACGGTCATTTACTGTTCGATATTCTGCCGATGGACATTAATACCGATCGAACCCGCTGGGGTGTTTTATACACACATTCGCAAAATATCGGCCGGGGCTGGCAAGGTTTTATGAATTATAACGAGGTATCCGACGACCGGTACTTTCGTGAGCTTACCCCTAACCTGGCCCAGACCAGCTTGACCAACTTGTCGCAACAAGCCGGGGTTTCATACAACGGTAGATTAGGAAAGGACGGCGCATTGCATTTCACCGGATTTGCACAGCGCTTTCAAACCCTCCAGGATCCGTTGGCATTATTTGTTTCTCCTTACGAGCGATTGCCGCATTTTGCTTTAAATGCCGTCAAATATAATGTCGGCAAAATGGATTTCGAGATGAAAAGCAGCTGGACGAATTTTTATCATCCGACGCTTGTCGATGGCAATCGTCTCGTTTTCTATCCCAGTGTCAGTGTTCCGTTGCGCAATGAATATGGCTATATCACACCCAAATTCGGGTTGCACTATACTAACTATAATCTTGACTCAGCGCCGGTCGAAGGTAAAAGCAGCAACCTTGACCGTACCGTGCCGATTTTCAGCTTGGATAGCGGCATTGCATTTGATCGTCAAATAAAGCTATGGGATACAAAATTTATTCAGACACTGGAACCGCGCTTATTCTATGTTTACGCGCCTTACCGTAATCAAAGTTTCTTGCCTAATTTTGACTCCGCCGTCAATGACTTCAGCTTTGCGCAAATACTGACCGAGAACCGTTTCAGCGGCGGTGATCGTATCAATGACGCCAATCGTGTCGTGACTGCGTTGACATCGCGATTCGTGGAACAGGAAACGGGCATCGAACGATTGCGCCTTGCCGTTGGACAGCAATTCCATTTTAACGACCCTAGAGTTTTATTGCTTCCGCCTCAAGTTACCAGTGGCCGGTCGGACTTCATTGCCGCGATATCCGGACGTCTGACGCCGACCATCAGTGCCGATTCGAATGTCCAGATGGACGAATCCAAATTATGGATTGAGAAAGTCCGCACCGGTATCAGTTACCAGCCGGAAGCCGGCAAGGTGTTCAATCTGGGCTACCGGTTTACTCGCGGTGTATTGGAACAAGTGGATACTTCAATGCAATGGCCGCTGGGTGGAAATTGGCATGGCGTTACCCGGGTCAATTATTCATTGCTGGATGATAAAATTCTGGCCGGTCTGGCCGGTTTTGAATATAACTCGTGCTGCTGGGCCTTACGGGTTGTGCTGCAACGGTTGACGACCGCTACACAAACGACCACCACCGCATTTTTTGTGCAACTTGAGTTGAAAGGGTTAATGGGACTTGGCAATAACCCGTTGCAGGTGCTGCAACAAAGCATTCCCGGCTATACCAGCGTTCATTAAGCGTTGATTTTTCCTATCGCATTTATCCAGTGTTGTCATTTTATGCATAAAAGCAATTATTTTTGCATTCCTTTGCTGTTTATCGTATTGCTATCGGCTCCCATTGCCGCGCAGGAGTCGATGTTTATCCCAGCTGCGAAACCCATCGATCATATCGTAGCCGTGGTGAACGAAGATGTGATTACGCGCCAGGAGCTTGACGATGCGGTTAAGACAGCGGTTGGCCGTCTGCAGCAGCAAGGTGTGCAATTGCCGGATCAACGTAGCCTGGAAAATCAGGTGCTAGAATCGGTCGTCATGAAACACATCCAATTGCAGCATGCCAAGGAAGTTGGCCTGGCGGTTGGTGAAAGCGAACTGGACGAGACCATACAACGGATTGCGGCGGACAATAAATTATCCTTGCCGGAATTTCATGCGGTATTGGAAAAAGACGGCATCAGTTACAACAAATTCCGCGATGAAATCCGCGATGAAATGATCATGGCGCGTCTTAAGGAACGGGAAGTGAAGCATCAGGTGAATGTGACCGAAGGGGAGGTGGATAATTACCTCCAAACGCAAAAATCAACATCAGAAGGTCAAGACGAATACCGTCTTGCACATATTTTGATCCTGGTGCCGGAAAATATCGCACCGAGTCAAATTCAGCAAAGAGCGGAGCGGGCCAAATTGGCGTCCGATAAGCTTCAACAGGGTGTGGATTTTTCCCAGGTCGCGGCGGAATTTTCCGATGCCGCCGACGCCAAGACGGGTGGTATTATCGAATGGCGCCCAGTCACGCAAATGGGCCCAACCTTCGCCGAGCTGCTGGAACCGCTGCAACCTGGCGAGGTGACGCCGGTGGTACAAAGCCCCAGCGGTTTCCATATTTTCAAGCTGCTCGGCAGGCGCGCTCAGGAAACACCGACCGTCATCATTGACCAAACACATGCGCGCCATGTATTGATTAAAATTAATGAGCTGACTTCGGAAAGCGATGGCAAGCAAAAGATTCTTCAGATTAAGGAGCGGCTGGATAAAGGAGAAAACTTCGAAGAAGTCGCGAAACTGTATTCCGAAGATACCAGCGCTTCTTCCGGCGGCGACCTCGGCTGGCTCTCGCCGGGCGATACCGTGCCAGATTTTGAGCGAGCGATGAATGCGCTGCTGCCGGGACAGATAAGCGATCCGGTCCGGTCGCAATTCGGCTGGCATTTAATCCAAGTGCTGGAACGCCGCTCGCAAGATATCAGCTTGGACCGGCGTCGTCAGACTGCAAGGCAAGCAATACGCTCACGTAAAGCCGATGTCGTGGTGCAAGAATGGCTGCGGCAGCTGCGCGATCAAGCGTATGTGGAATACCGTTTGGACGACGACCATGAACATTAAATTCATTCCCTCACTCGTACTGACACCCGGCGAACCGGCGGGAATCGGTCCCGACTTATGCGTGCAAATCGCGCAACAACCGTTATCATGCCGCTTAGTTGTTATTGCGGATGGTGAGTTGCTCATGGCCCGCGCGCAGCAGTTGCAGCTTCCGCTAAAACTTATCGATGCCGCCGCCACGCTGTCAGCGTCGCATGAAGCCGGTAGCTTGCAGTTGATGCATGTGCCATTGGCGCAAACAGCGGTTCCGGGCACATTGAATCCGGCGAATGCGCAGTATGTGCTAGAGACGCTCCGCCATGCGGTTGCCGCTTGCCAATCCGGTCAGTTTGACGGCATGGTGACTGCTCCCGTGCATAAAGGCGTGATCAATGATGCCGGTATCCCGTTCACCGGACATACCGAATATTTATCCGAATTGCTGCATAGCCCCGTCGTTATGATGCTGGCGGGTGGGAATATGCGGGTGACGCTGGCAACCACGCATTTGCCGCTGAAAGATGTAGCCGCAGCCATCACGACGGATAGAATCGAAAGCAAATTACGCATCATTCAACGCGATCTAATCACGCGCTTTATGTTGGAAAATCCGCGTATTGCCGTTGCTGGACTTAATCCGCATGCCGGTGAATCGGGACATCTAGGCCGGGAAGAAATCGATGTCATCATTCCGGTACTGAATAAATTACGTGCCGAAGGCATGCAGCTAACCGGCCCGGTACCGGCTGATACCTTGTTCAACCCGGCGCAACTGAAGCAGTTCGATTGTATATTCACCATGTACCACGATCAGGGTTTGCCGGTTCTGAAACATGCCAGTTTTGGCGGTGGCGTGAATATTACCCTGGGATTGCCCATTATTCGCACATCAGTCGATCACGGTACCGCATTGGAACTGGCTGGCACAGGAAAGGCGAATCCTGGCAGTTTGCTGACAGCGATTGAAATGGCTGTGCAGCTAGCAAAGAACCAAACCCAATTTCTCCGCCATGCATCATAATCCACGCAAGCGCTTTGGCCAGAATTTCCTGGTCGACCAGCATATTATTGCGCAAATCGTTGCTGAAATTTATCCGCAAAAAAGCCACCGGGTTATTGAGATTGGCCCGGGATTGGGTGCACTGACGCGTCCTTTGTTGCAGGTTCTGGATCACTTGCACGTGATCGAAATTGACCGCGATATTGTGAGCAAGCTGAGTCAAGCGTTTGCACAGGAAGAATTAACCATCCATGCCGCCGATGCGCTGAAGTTCGATTTCTCCGCGCTGGGCAGCAAACTGCGCATTGTCGGCAATCTGCCTTATAACATTTCAACGCCGTTACTGTTTCATCTGAGTCAATTCTCAGAACATATCCTGGATATGCATTTTATGCTGCAAAAGGAAGTTGTCGATCGCATGGTCGGCTCACCCGCCACAGCCGATTACGGGCGGCTCTCCGTCATGTTGCAATACCGTTTCGATATGGAATATGTTTTCAGTGTCCCGGCGGAATCATTCCGTCCCGTACCAAAAGTTGAATCGGCTATCGTTCGCATGACTCCGCGCGATTCATCCGCGCGCATCGTTAAGGACGAAGCATTATTCGCACAAATTGTCACCGCAGCATTTTCACAGCGCCGCAAGACGCTTCGCAACACACTACAACAACATTTAACAGCCAGTGATTTCAGTACATTGGGAATCGATCCGGGGTTGCGCGCCGAGAATTTGTCGGTGGAAGAGTTTGCCGCGATAGCGAATTTCTTAACCTGACGATTGGTATTGCATGCTTGCTGATTCGACGGCAGGCAGTTCAGCTGCACGCCGCTTCAAAGCACCGCGGGTTTATTGGGAAGCTCATTGGTATCTTTCTCCGGATCAAATGGAAAATATTTCTGCAACTGCATGCCAACGGCATGAATACCCGCGATGACGCCAGCCTCGAATTGCCGTTGCTGGAATGCCGATTCCATCATCCGGCAAATAGCCTGCCATTCTTGATCCGGGACTTTGGCATGAATACCCCGGTCGGCGATGATCTCCACCGTGCGATCGGCTAATAGCAAATAAATCAGCACACCGTTATTGTGTGCGGTATCCCAGACCCGCATTTGTGAGAACACTTCAATCGCGCGCTCCCGGGCAGTCTGGCTTTTGAGTAGCGGCAGTGTATTCAGCGCCGCTTCCACGGCAAAACAAATCTCACCGCCATGTGTCATTTCCGATTGCACAATCGCTTGTTCGATCGCTGCAAGCGATACGGCCGGAAATGTGCGGCGTTGTGTCAATTGCCCGGTTAATAAGTGACGCAGGATACGAGCAAAATTCATTTACCACCTCCCCGATGCACCACCGCCGCCAAAACCGCCGCCTCCGCCACCAAAGCCACCACCGAAACCGCCACGATCAAAGCCGCCATGCCGGTAACCGCGATCTGACCAGCTACTCCGTCCGGTTCGATAAATTCCTCCGCCGCTATTCAAAAAGAGATTAATGAAAAATGCCGCGATCGCAATCAGAATGGCAGCTGTCAACGACGCAGAAGACAACCATCCGATGAGTCCCACGCCAATACCGGTAACCATTGCGCCGGCAAGGCGGCCAAGCATAACTTGTAAAATTCTTCCCAGCACCATCGCTCCGATCAGAAGGGAAATAAAATTTTCAACCGGAGAATATTCACTCGCAGCGCTATTAGTGTTCCGGGAGTTTTTAGGAAGCGGCAACGGTTCGCCTTGAATCAGATGGATGATGGCCTCGATTCCGGCATCAACGCCGTTGGCAAAATGCCCCAGTTTGAAATGCGGTGTCATAATATCCGCAATAATGCGTTTGGCTATCACGTCCGGTATCACGCCTTCCAATCCGTAACCAACTTCGATGCGCAAGGCACGATCGTTCTTGGCGATGAGCAATAAAATGCCATCGTCTATGCCTTTACGTCCCAATTGCCACGCTTCCGCCACGCGTATGGAATATTGTTCGATGGTCTCAGGCTGTGTAGTCGGGATCATTAATACCGCAATCTGACTGCCTTTGGTTTTCTCAAATGCCTGTAACTTTTGCTCCAGATGCATGATTTCACTGGCGGAGAGGGTTGCAGTCAAATCGTTGACATGTGCTTTGAGTGGAGGAATGGCTGCATCGGCCATAGCGAGCGTAGCACCCAGCAGCATGGTTATAAGTAACCATGCTGTTATTCCCGGCCGGATCATTTTGGTAAATATCATATTGGTTTATTTTGCCGCCGGTGCGGGCACAGCGAAATCCACTCTGGGCGCTGCTGATATTTCTTGCTCATTTTCCACGGTGAAGCTGGGTTTGGTTTGAAAACCGAACATCATTGCCGTGAGATTGCTGGGGAAAGAGCGCACCACGATATTGTATTCCTGCACCGCCTTGATATAACGATTGCGTGCCACGGTAATGCGGTTCTCAGTACCTTCTAGCTGTGCCTGCAAATCGCGGAAATTTGCATCTGACTTTAATTCGGGATAGTTCTCAGTGACGACCAGTAACCGAGCGAGTGAACTCGATAATTCACCTTGTGCGTTCTGGAACTTGGCGAAAGCGTCAGGATTATTGAGCAGCTCCGGCGTGGCTTGAATACTGCCGACTCTAGAGCGAGCAGCCGTAACGCCTAACAACACATCCTTTTCTTGCGCGGCAAATCCCTTAACCGTATTGACCAAATTAGGCACCAAGTCAGCGCGGCGCTTATATTGATTCAAAACTTCCGCCCAGCTGGCTTTAATTTGTTCATCCGTGGCTTGTAATGTATTGTAACCACAACCGCTTAAAGAAAGCGCATAGAGAATTGCCGTGAGCGATAGAAAAGCACGCATATCATGCTCCCATGAAATTGAAATTAACTTATAAATGGAGATGAAAGTAGCAATTACAATCTTAATTGTTACTTGCTTTGGAGCTGTCCAATCATGACGGACTTTTTTTCACTGAGTCGAGAGGACCTCGATCTGTGTGAGAGAATTGTAGCTTATCGTGATTTGATTTTGCTCCTTCAATTTTCTTTCAAAATTATTCGGTGATAAGTATCCAAGCTGTGTCCGTTCAAGGAGATAACTCCAACTCCAATTGCGCTATCAAGTGCAATTCAGGCATTGCCAGCTATAAACGAAGTAAGCGGACAGTCTAGTGTTTACTGCGAAAGTTATGAATTCACCGGCGCTGACTGCACTAATACTTCGCTTGTCGTTACGCCTGTTTCTACAGTTCCCAGCACCATAAAAGCTACACCGGTAAACGATCCGCCGAAAAGCCGGGAAGATTGTCCAGGCGACTTCGGGTTTACTCAGGTTAACAATGTCGGCATGTATCTGCCTTCCGGCACTCCGTAGCGGTTACCTCTTGGGCTGTCATTTCATGGGCTGCTGAATACCTGCGGGATTTTGCCAATGCGCAGCTTGCAACCATTGGCTCCGGCGAACTTGGACAATCGGTCATATCCATGCTCTCGCTCTTTGGCGTGTTTGAAGGTATTTCACTGATCGTTTCCTGTTACCTGGCCAAGGCCACCTGGTTGAGTGCATGACGGCGGAAAGCTTCCAATCATTAACGGCGGCCGGGTATTGCGCATAGATTCCGATGGTGAAATTGAATATACCGTGGACACTCGGCAGGGCTTGGAAGGTAGTTTCGATAGCAGGGTAGAGGTTCGCTGTGATGGCCATCAGGTGGAATTCTCCGGCAATATTTCGCGCTATGGCAGATCGGATAATTTGTTTGGCTACACTTTCGCGGGTTGTATTGTACGCATCAATGAACTGCTTAAACGCTTAGGACTTCCGCCTTTCACCTCCGGCAAGCTGTACAAATTCGCTGATTCCGGATGGACATGGACAGGTGCCCGAGTCAGCCGGATAGACATAACCTGCAATTATGTCACCGGATCCATGATCGACTCGGAAGCATTACTCCGCAATATGGCAGGGCATCATATCGGCAGACAAAAAGGCTCTTTATCCGTCAATGGCGCAACGGTCGAATACGGCCGGGGTTCAAAGTATGTTTACGGCAAACTCTACTGCAAAACCACCGAACTCAAAAAACATCGTTCCAAAAAATCCGGTCAGCACGTATCGGATGAAGTTATCGACTTCTGCCAACACTTAGGCGTAATACGCGAAGAATTTACCCTCAAATCGCGTTTCCTTCTACAAAACGGCCTGGCTTACTTGGGCGCAATCACAGATTCACTATTAATAGAGGTTTATATGAACAGAACCCAATTACAAAGACTTGAAAAAGTCCAGTACGAAAACTTTAACGACTTGCCAGCAAATTTAAGAGCTACTTACGTGAGCTGGAAATATGGGTTTCCTATCACACTTAAAAAAACAGCTTTTTATAAACACCGAAAAGCAATACTAGCTTACGGCATCGATATTTCCATCCCCAACAACGTGCAAACCATGCCAATCAAGGTAAAAACCATCGAACTGGCCGCGCTCACTGCGCCGGATTGGTACATCAAGAAATACGCATAAATTAGTTTTTCTACGCTCTGGACTCATTAACTTCCGGTTCAGGTAAAGCGTTAACAGGTGGTGTTAAAAGGTTGTTATGTTAGAAAAAGTAAAAGTAACCGGTATCACATTCTTTAAAGATACCATCGACGGCAAACCCATTGATTCAGGCGCTGCCTTCGTTGAAGAGCATTTGAATTTCCAAACCGGAAGATCGAAGGGCACCGCAACGCAAAAATACCCGCTAGGCGATGCAGGCAAAGCACAAGCTTTAATGCATCTGGAATTCCCGCTGATCTGTGAAGTTGAATTTGTTCGTGTAACAAATGGCAATGTATCCAAGAACATAATCAACTCAATTAAACCGCTTTCTCAAGCAAAACCAGCCGCGTGATTTCAGCCTATACGCGCTCAATCCGGCGCGTATGGGGTGCAATCCCGCACCGATTAACTAAAGGAGTTTTAACTATGTTTCAAAAAGCAAAAGATGTCATGATGACTATCGGTTCCAGCGTAGCAAAAAAATCCAAAGAACTGTATGACGGCTTTATCAATAAAGTCCGTGATACAGCTCAGAAAGTTGAAAGTACCGTTTCTTCCGTTGCCGTTGCTGTTAAAGAACGTGCGATTGAAGGTGAATGGTTACCCAAATCCATGTTTGCAAGCGGTACTGCGGTTATTACCCTTGCTTCTACCTCCTCAATGGCCGCGATTGATGTTTCATCGGCTCTGACAACCTTCGGCGATGTGAATACAGCTATACCGCTGGTTGGTGCTGCCTTCTTGGCTGCCTTGGGTATCCTGGCTGCTTGGAAACTCATCCGCGGCGCGTTCGCGTAACGATTCGGGGTGCTCCTATGGCTACAGCTTTTATTTCCTGTGTTTCTCCTGCCGTACCATCCCTTGTTAGTAGTGGAACAGGGTATGAAATCGTCTGTAGTGATTCGAGTGCCCCATCTCTCGTACCGGCCGCTATCGGGCTTTCCGATCTGGCTTGGTCGGATGTTTCTCTCTTAATCAGTGCTCTTCTGCTTTCCGCTTGTTTGGCTACCGGCTGGAATATGATAGGCAAGCTCTTTTACCGGGGGTAATCGTGCGATGGTTATCGACTCACTGCAATCCTTTGTGCTGGCTTCCAGCCTTCTTATTATTTTTCTGCTTTTCAAATAGTGCGAATGCTTGGGTTCCTGGAACCTTAAGATGGGTAGTTTCGGGAACCTGGGGCGATTCCGCTACTGCTTTGTGTTCCGGTAAAGGCTACGCCTACGCTAATATTTTAGCTGCTCAGGGTGTAAATACTGGACCGATGACTCAGGGCGAGTATTATTTCTATACTTATGTCGGTTTGCCTTATGGTTGGTGCGCTACCTATGAAGGCGGCACCAATGGCCCGCAAGTTTTTCAGTATCAAACTTGTCCTTACCCTGGTGAATACCGGATTGTTTCCAATCGCATGGAATGTGCTGGTGATCCGCCTCCGCCTTGTCCTGTGTCAGGAACCACGAAAAAAGACACTATCGCACTTTCCGGCATTTCAGGTCAGCAGGGGATAGGCGCTTCGATGTGCGCCGGTTCTGGTGGCTCGGATTGCGCTATCAAGTGCAATTCAGGCATTGCCAGCTATAACGAAGTAAGCGGTCAATCTAGCGTCTATTGTGAAAATTATGAATTCACTGGCGCTGACTGTACTAATACTTCGCTTGTCGCTACGCCTGTTTCTACAGTTCCCAGCACCATAAAAGCCACACCAGTAAACGATCCGCCGAAAAGCCGGGAAGATTGTCCAGGCGGCTCCGGATTTGCTCAGGTCAACAATGTCGGCATGTGTCTGCCTTCCGGCACTCAGTTTTCTGGCGGTTCCAGCACGACGACCAGCACCAGCGGAAGTGTTACCACGACCTCCACTACAACGGTAAACCCTGGCGGCACTAATACGACAACCACAACCACGACTTATAAGGACGGTAGCGGTAACGTCACTTACTCCGGCACGACAACCGGTACCGATGGCATCAATCAGGCCGGCAATAATGGGCAGGGCGGTGAAAAGCTAAACCTTGGCGATGCGCCGGTATTTGATCAGTCATTACCGACTGAAACCAATTTCAATATTAAAGCACAGGGCAATCCTGTGTTTTCAACTGAGATTTTCGCGACCTCGGCCAGCTGTCCGGCTCCTATTACTTTTTCTGCGATGGGAAAAGATTTCAATATTGATTTTTCGCCTATCTGTGCCCTGGCAGACATTATCCGGGGAATCGTTCTCATGCTGTCGGCTATTGTCGCCATGCGCTCTCTCGTCAATAACTGAGGATTAAAAAATGCTTGCTCCTTTCATTGCTCCAATTCTCACGGCGTTCCGCTGGCTCGCTATCACGGCGCTGCCTTTCATGCTGTCCTCGTTCGTCGTCGGCCTGCTTATTAAGCTGGGCGTAGCGGTTACCTCCTGGGCTGTCATTTCATGGGCTGCTGAATACCTGCGGGATTTTGCCAATGCGCAATTGGCTGTAATCGGTGGCGGTGAAATTGGCGCTTCCGTCATGGGTCTTCTATCCCTTTTTGGCGTTTTTGAAGGTATTTCACTGATCGTTTCCTGTTACCTGGCCAAGGCCACCTGGTTGAGTGTCAAGCCTTCGTTAACCTGGCTTAATCCTCCGGCTGCTTAATCATGTCGATTACTTTAATCACTGGATCTCTCGGGACCGGAAAAACTGCGTTAGCGGTCAAACTGCTGACCGAGCATTCGTACTATTCCGATAATGCCGTAGTCGTCGGCGTGCGTGAATGGCAGGGCGGCTGGGCGTATTACCCGCTGAAAAGCATGCAAGATGCCACGGCTAATCAGAAGTTGATCGGTGAAATAGGGGGCTTACCCGGCACTGTCTATCTGGTCGACGAAGCCAAGAAAATCTGGCCGTCCAGAATTGCCGGAAAACCCACACCGGAATTTATTGATTCGCACCTGGCCGAATCTCGCTCGATAGCACAAGACTGGATACTGACCGCACAAGCGCCAACGCAAATCGATGTTGCCTTGCGCCGTCTCGTTGGCCGTCATATCCACCTGGAAAAAACGGCGCTCGGCATAAAGTATTCGGAAGCAGGGCAGATCAGGGAAGATTTGAAATTCAACCGGGACGAGTCCAGAAAATACAGTTTCCCGGTCGAAAGCCTGAAATTCTATAAATCAGACGACGGCGTTAGTGACCTGCAGAAAAAAGGGTTGCGACTGCCTAAACGCCTTATTTTTCTGATGGCGCTTATCTTTGTTCTTGCCGGTGTAATTTATTACTACGGCTCCAAATCCACCATGATCGGGTTTGGCAGTAAAGAAGAGACACCACAAACTAGCGAGGAAAAATTAACATCGGCATCGTTTATCCCGTCCGGCTCCGCTCAGCCGCAACCGGCGCCGAAAAATGACAAACCGCTAAAACTCAACGAAGCGCCCGATATCTATTATTTTCTGCCTAAAGACCCTGCTTTCCCGGAAATCGCAAAAGCACCGCGCGTGCCGCTGTCCTGCCTGTCCAGTAAATCGCAAGGCTGTATTTGCTACGACCAGTATATGAACCGGATCAAGGATTTTCCGGTAAAGCGCTGCGAAGACATTATCAAGGGCGATGATCAAGCCGCCTTCACTCGTAACCCGCACTATCTAAACTAAAGGAGCTATGATGAAATTTTTAGAGTTTGTATTTGTTGAGATTATTTTCTTCAAACTGTTGGTGCCGGTTTATGTGTTTTTTATTTGCTTGCTGCGGGGGTTAAGGATTATCTCCCGTCAACGTTTTGAGCGTCTGCTTTTTGGAGCACCGGAAAAAATGTCAGATCGTCCTTACCCGTTCGATTGAAACAATAAAAGGGGAATCCTGACGATGACGGAACACAATCAGCTCATGCAAATCGCGCAAACTGCGATTCTCAGCTACTCTGGAGATATTGACGTACTGAACTCGGCACTGGGAATGCTGTTCACCGGTCACTATTACGGCTGGCGCTTCCTGTACATCGTGCATTCAAAGCGTACTGTCCGGAAGTATGAAAAAGTGCTCAATATCAAAGTGAACGAATACTTTGAACCGATCGGCCAACTCTCGCACCGATCAGCTGGACTGATTGAGGCAAACAAACATTCAAACTTCTGGAAGTGCGTTAGCGGTGATATTCAGATACCCAACAGGAAGCTAATCACGGATGCCCCGCAAACGGCCTAAAAGCTGACTTTCCCCTTTGCTGAACAAAAAACCCGCTACTTTAAACCGCTGAAAGCCCAAGGGTCGCGCCGCCGACCGGCGCGAAGGGTATGACCCGAAAGGGGCATGCTGCCCGAGCCCTGGCATGGACTATCGTTAGCTTGACTATCTCTTTTGCAAAATTGCGGCTTTGAGTATTTCGTCTGCAAAATCTATATCGTTCGGAAATAATAAAACTGAAGTACTGGATATATATTCAAGAAAACCATATTTTTTGCATAATGGCAGCATTTCATCTTTCCCAATTTCGCTTATCGAATGATAAAAAATCAAAGCAAGCTCTTCCCTTGAAAGTTGCCCCCACAATATTTCTGTATAAATTTCTTTTTCTAAATCACTTAAATCAGCTTTTTCGACAAATTTCAGTATATTTAAAATAACTCTAAAATAATGGGTTATATGACTACTACCTTGCGTATACATAAGACTTAGATAATCTGTCTCTAGTTTTTCTAATCTAGATTGCTCTACGCCATTTATTTTTGCTGGTAAATTTCTGCGGTGAAAATCTTCCATTTTTTGATATAACCAGTTTATTGATTCTCTTCCTTCAGTTTTTTATCTTTAGTATCGTCTTGGATTATTTTAAGGCTCTAGACTAGCAGAGA